>JAIPIO010000152.1 GCA_021734595.1 Kiritimatiellales bacterium
CCGAACAACGGGGCCAGAAAATAGAGCGCGGCCATCGTCAGCGGCCGGAAGGCACTCGGCTTCATCCCGCTGGCCAGTACATAAAACAACAGCAAGGGCAGGAGCCAGATGCCCCAGAACTTTCTGGCAATGCCCGCTGTTTTAAAAACAGACACAATCAACACGCCAACCATTCCAACATGCAGTCCGGAAATGGCAAAAATATGCAGGGTTCCCGTTCTCGTAAATTTTTCATATGTCTCATGGGGAATTGATTCCCTGTCGCCGATAAGCAGTGCTTTCAGGATCGACAGATGGTTTGGAAAATTTTCAAGTCCCCTGGTTAATGTAGCCGAGGCCGCCCTCCGGAGATGCAGCCCCCATGAAATCAGCGAAAAGCGGGGACTGGACAACCGCTCCCTGCTGTCGTGCGGGGATACCGCAAGTGTCCATTTTTCCCTGACAAACGGATTGTTGCGCTGCTTCAAACGGCCCGAAAAACACCAACGTTCTCCATATTCATAATGGTCAGCACGACTCCCTTCCGATACACGCACCCATATTCGTCCGTGCAATTGCTCCCACCCGTTTGCCGTTTTTTCGCCTTCGCATGCCAGCGGGAAAACCCAAGCGCCCCGCCCACCAGACGGATAGGGATAAAATTCCGGAGTCGCGGCGATCCGCCCATCAACATGAACCGGACCGGCAGGGCGTTCGGCATACCGCCGCTGGATTAAACGCTCAGACAAACCGGACGCCGACACCGTGTAATGGCAAGCCGCAAGGCAAGCGCAACAGAGCAGCAGACACCAAGTTGAAACACCGGTTTTCAAGAAGAGCAACGACAGGAGCAGGAAAAACAACGCCATGAAAAAAAGAAAACCAAGTGGCAACGGCCAACAAGCGGCAAGACCCGTGCCGGTTACAAAACCGATGGCGATTCCCACCAGCGGCCGACGTAGTTGGATTCGACTGACAGCGTTAAATGACATTCCGCATCCCGCCACCCGGGTTTCGCCAAACCGCGAAGGCCGAAATGGCGGTCGGTCGGACCGCACCGGTTTCAGTTCCTCCGCGCACCCATTTTAAGATACGCACCGCGTACCCTATATTTAAAACTCGATAACGTAAACTGATTCGCGATCCGCTTCTGCCCCTCGGTGGCCAGTGCACGGGAAAACAGAGGCTCTAGAATAGCCCGCAGCAAACCTTCGGCTATAGCCTCCGCATTAGACAGGGTCTGAATGGCGGTCTTATCATCCAGAATATCCATATACGCACCGTTCTGTATCGAAACGATAGGCACACCGCTCTTCAGCAGCGTATAGACATCCGGATGGAGATACCGCTGCTTATCCGACGGGATAAGCAGTGTGGCATCGGCAAAGGAGAGCAACGATAAAAATGTTTCGACAGACCTGTCTTTAACAAAAAGGCAGTTTCCTGAAATATCCAACCGCTCGGCCATATCGGCGGCCTTTTTGTTCATACAACCCCGAAATATAAATCCGACATCCGGAACCTGCTCGATCACCTTCCTTGCCGCCAAAAGTATTTTATGACAGCCACCGTGACATTCCGGCAGACAGGAACACATAACCAAGGCGCCGGGACGGCATTCAAACGCCTGCAATACCGACGGCTCGGTCTGGTCTGCCAGCGTGTACAACGACTGTAGCGGGACATCCTCAATCTGGACAGGGGTTGCCGACCGCTCCAGGTGGGCGAGATTGGAGGTGAGCGTCCCGCAACTTGAAAAAACAAGATCGGCCCTTTCAAGCACCTTTTTTTCCAGTCGCTGGAAACGCCGGGGAAACCATTTCCAAAGTCTGGAATGCCCCGAACCGCTGGCCCCCGAAAACCGCCGGGACGCGTCATAAACCAACCGGCATTTCCGCCATCTGCACAAATACATGGCATAGAACACCGCGCTGTCAGCGGCATGAATCGCATCATACGACTTGCGGAAATGCGCATTTGTCGCCAAAAGCAGCAATTTTGCCTTGGATATCTTCTTAGCGGATTCCGGCAGCAGCCTGATGTTTGCATGCGGGATGTCATGGCAGGGCGCAACCAGATCAATTTTGTGTCCGGCCTCGGCCAAAGCAGAC
The DNA here is from genome assembly GCA_021734595.1 of Kiritimatiellales bacterium. GTDB lineage: Bacteria > Verrucomicrobiota > Kiritimatiellia > Kiritimatiellales > Pontiellaceae > JAIPIO01. The sequence goes on from JAIPIO010000152.1 coordinate 2,091, forward strand.
AACATATTGTAACTGCGCAGCGACGCGCCCCCGCGCGCAATTTCCAAGAATGATATAAAAAGAATGTCCATGGCTAAACGGTTGGATATCGTGCCGCTGTTCCTACTTTTTAGGTGTGATCTCTTTGATTTCCAGCAGTTGAGCCGGGACTTCGGGGGCCTTTGTTTTTTCGTCCTTGATATTCCGGGCCATTTGCTCCAGCCATTTACGGGTTTCCTGACCTGCAATCCGGTCGGTGAAACCCTGAAAAACCCGATCCTCGCGAACCACGTCCATTAGAGGGTCCTTCACCCAGCCGATCACAACCGCGTCCCCGAAAATCTGTGCTGCGCGGCCCAGGACGTTGACCGCGTCGGTTGCCTGATGCAAATGGGCATAGCAGATGGCAAGCTGCCGGTAATAATCTGCTTCCTTATAATCGGTTTCCCGTAATTTTGTGTACGGAATAACCGCCTGCTCGTATTGCCCAATGCTCATATAAATTTCGCCAAGCCGCTTCAAGGTGGGCGCATGCTCGGGATCCGTCCGTAAAATGGAAGCGTAGATTGAAACGGCTTTCTCCAGCTGATTTTCAGCGCACAATGCTTTCCCCAGATATTCCTGGATATCGCGGTCCGCATCATTCTGACCCATATACCATTCCGCCATTTTGATAACCGATTTCCAATCCTCGAGAGCAACCAGCGACTGGAGCAGTTTTTTCTGAACCGCCGGCTTGGCCGGGTCGATGCTAAGCAACCGGATCAACGCATTCACCGACGCAATATAGTTCCCCTCCCTAAAGTAAAGATCTCCGAGTCGTTCCAAGGCGCCACTATGCGAATGATCCAAGGTAAGCGCCTCCTGACAGCGCTCAATCGCCTGTTTTAATATATTGCGCTCCAACAGCGCATCCGCAGCGCGTATATGCCGCTCCGCTTCGCTCCAAAGCCGAATGCGTTCAGCAAACTGCCCCTTGACGGTCCCGTCCTCGATGGCGAGGTCTGCAATCGGAACAACCTCCTGCATGACCGGTGACGGTGCCATCGGCGTCATGTACTTGAGAGCCACGCTGTCCTCGTATATCCCGACCCCCGTCTTTAACAGGAAAAACGCTATGATCAGGAGGAGGATCATAACAGTCGACTTGAGAATGGATATCAGCGCCGCCTTTTCGCGCGGATCCGTCTGGGTTTCCCGCCCTTTATGGACATGATGCCGCGAAGTCCGCCTGACATGCCTGCTGTCGGAAGCGCCCGTTACATCGTACAGGGGCTTCTCTGTCGGTGCGGAGGCATAGAGGTCCCCGGAGGTGGACAGGTTATCAAACCCGCTGCCGGCCCTTGTACTGCTTTTCTCTTTTCGTTTCTTCTTCATGATTCCAAAACCAAGACGTCCCAAGCTGTGACCGACCCATTATCCAAATTAAAGGTTGCAGTATCAGATGCAGCACGTTAAGTGTCAAGCGTTGCCCCGAAAGCGGCGAAGTTAGGATAATGGATTTATAAATGACAGCTTTTTTTATTTTGTTCGTGCCGGTGCTGATAATTGTCAGCGTGGGTTTGATGTCGATGCACCTGGTTGGACGTCTGCGCGGGAAGCAGCCCGGGTGCAGCGGCAATCACGACTGTGTGACGTATAAAGGCGAAAAAGTAATGTGCCCTGCCTGTGAGCTATACGATCACCAGAAGCAAAAAGACCTTCCAAGGACCGGAATGGGTGCTCGCTGATTTTTCCATACATTGGAACCCCTGAATCGGTTTTCTCCAGCCTGCGGAATTATGCGGGTTTCTGCGCCTTGCTGCATTTGCTGCATTTCCCGAAGACGACCAACCGATGGGTTCGTGGAATAAAGGCTTCATCCCTGCAAGCCTGTTCGATGTGCTGAATAATCTTGGGATCTTCGAATTCAATGAAATCACCACACGCATCGCAGACCATGTGTTCATGATGCGGATGCTTATAGGTATGTTCATAATGCGCGTGCACGTCGGTATCGCGGATGACGCGCACAAAACCCGCCTCCTCCATCAAGGCAAGTGTCCGGTAGACCGTTCCGCGGCTGACATGGTTTGGTCCCGTGGCCAGAGCCGCGGCCAGATCATCTGCACAGAAATGGTCGTGCCGCGAAAAAACCTGTGTCAGCACGATTTTCCGGGCCTGCGTAACCCGAGCCTTCTTTTCCTTCAGGAAGTCGATAAACAACGGCCATGCCTCTTCTACCGATTTCCTGATCTCCTCTTCAAGCAGTTTGTCCTTCAGATTCTTGATAGTTTTCACCGCGCATCCTTGTTTGAATTGAATCTATATATAAACATGTGTATCCCCTAATTTTTTAATGTAATCAAGGAATTTGCTGTTATATTCCACGCCTTTGTTCGAATGAGTATAAACAACCAAAGATAAAGGAGATTGATAATGGCTCATGTAATCTCAAGTGAATGCATTTCCTGCGGTGCCTGTGAATCCACATGCCCGGTTGAAGCAATCAGCCAAGGCGATGACCAGTTCGTTATTGACGCGAACGCCTGCACCGACTGTGGTGCTTGCATGGATTCCTGCCCAGTGGATGCAATTTCCGCCGGCTGAACCAAACCGAGAGGTGTTGGTTGAAAAGCGGCTTTTGCGGGCCGCTTTTTTTATTCTCCTATGCGAAACGATAGAGAGCTATCGCAACGGCAATGCCGGTCAGCATCCCCATAAAAACCTCGAGACGCGTGTGGCCCAAAAGCTCTTTGAGTTTGGTTTCGGAGAGGTGGTGTTCTTTAAACAGTTCATCCACCAGTTGGTTAAGCAGGCGAGCCTGTTCCCCGGCCGCAGCACGAACGTTCTGTGCGTCAAACATCACCACCAGCGCAAAAGCGATGCTAAGCGCGAAAATGGAAGAGTCGAATCCTTCGCATAATCCAATCGATGTAGCCAGTGCGCTGGCCATCGCTGAATGGGCACTCGGCATGCCGCCGGTGCTTACTAAATAACTGAAATCCAGACGCCTGGTTTCCAGCAGGCTGCACACCATCTTAATACTCTGTGCAATCAGCCAACCAAACAAGGCCGCCCAGAAACTGTGATGAAATGTATTCATATCTTCCGCCCGATCTTCCGATGCCAAACAGTATATACCGAGCCATGCATCGGTTCGGCAACCTATCACTCGGCATCCTTGCGCCATTTGAACAGGTTAGACACTTCCTTGGGCAGATTAACCATCCGCCACGTAGGATTTGAGACATCACCCTCAACTCTGAATTCCAGCAGTTTTAGAAAAGGGTCCGTTACCGTTCGAACAACTTTTCCGATCGCCCCGCTACTAAAAATCTGCGTCTGCAGAATAAAATCATATCCGATGTCCTGCCGGTAGCTACCGCGCATTTTGGCACTCAGAACATTGCCTTCGAAGTAGGAATCCTCAGTAGAGATCACACCACCCCTCATAACATAACTGCCAGCAAAACGGGTTATGGAAAAAACCTTGAATGTGGGATAAACCTTGCGGACGAGGCTGGAAAACCCCTTGAAAAACGGAAGGTCGGCCAGCTGCCCCTCTTCAATGCGAACCGTTCCTTCGCCGGTCGCATTTGCAAGGAATTCCTTATCCGTATCCGCGCTAAAATGGATATTCGCATAAAGCTTTCCCGCCACTTTAGTCAAGTTGGTCCTGCTTGTATAATTAAGCCAGGGCACAATATCTGCCCCCTGAATGGAGAGTCTCGGCTCATAGGAGGTCGGATGATCTCCCGTTCCTATGCGTACGGAAACCTCGCCTGTTCCACGTCCTCCATAAATACTGAAATCCAAATCATCCAGCTTTATCAATCTGCCGACGCCTTTCACGTCCGCACTGGCCTTCCCCAGCACCGCGGCAGGTGTTTCTACTTTCTCCGCGTTGATGGACCCACTGAACTGTGTATTTGTTAAGCCACCCCAATCGAAAACACCGGAGGCGGATAAGCTAATAGCTCCAGGAAATTTGAGTTCATCTGTGAAAAGGCCCAGTTCGGGATAGATGATTTGCTCGAGCGTGGCGGGATTCAAACTGCTCGTCACATCAAATGATGCCTGATTGCGGTTGAAATCCAGTTGGACACTGCCCGTCGCGGAATCTTCTCCCTGGTTGATGGTCAGCGGCGCAAGTTCAACTACCCCGCCATCGTAATATCCAAATGGAATGTCCACTGATGAAAACGGCGTATCCCTGAAGGTGATATCCCGGCCGGTTGCATGGCCTTTAAGCACGAACGAATCCTTGACGTCAATATGTTCATTGAATGCCAGATGCAATCTAGGCGGATCGTTTTCACACTGAACCATAGCGATTATATTGGTTACCTCATCCAACCAGTAAAGCGCGCCCACCGCCAGATGCGGATCGCAGTATGCATCCAGTTCAACGCGGTATTGCCGAACGGATGCATCCCACGAAACATTCCCCGTAACAGGGCCGCCCTTCATGCACGAACCGAGAGTCTCCGCCAGGCTTTCCCGCCCGCGCACAACAGCTTGAAGCCCTGTCAGGTCCACACCGCCTTCATGCGATTTAAACCTGCCCCGCACTCCTTCAACTTCCAGATCCTGATAACCTCCACTCGACAGAACAAACCCGCCGGAAAGATTCTTGGCCATCTCCTTGACAGACGACGGTCCCGCCTTGATTTCAACCATCGGAACAGCATCTATGCGTATCCGGTTTTCTTCAAGAACCTGCAGCATGGATTCCGGCAGGAACCTGAACAATTCGCTGGATGAAAGCGTATTCGAAAGGTTGAGCTGCAATTCCTTGGCAGGCAGGTTATACGTTCCGCTCAACAGTAAAGCCTGACCGCCCTGGTAGATGGCGATGCGGGAAATCTTCACTTCGGGGTACTTATACCGCCCCTCCAAAGCGGCGGCTGAAAAATCAACACCTCCGATATTCAATGACGGGACCGCCATGGAATATTTAAACTTACTCTCGGAGAAATCGTTTGGCTTAATCATGAAATTAATATTGAGAACGACCCCCGGTTCGACCTGAACAATTTTAAGCTTCTCCTCCCACCTCTGGAAGTCCTCTGCCGCAATCCTGACTGGAACAAGTGTTTTTTGCTTCGGCGGTTTTTTAGGCACATCAGCGCTCTTCGGGGAACGCAAAATAGAACCCTGTATCTGAAAAAGTGCCCCGATCCAATTCACTTCAGCCGATGTAAGCGCCAGCTTGTCGGGCAGAATGTCCATAGAGGCATCAATACTGTCGATGAGCCGGAGCCGGCTTGTTTCCGGGATCTCCACACCCCACGTAACCGACGAATTAACACTCATCTCGCGTGCTTCAACTTCCACCTGCCACGCATGGGGATTCTCGGCATATGCGGGATGCCGATGCAGGGAGAAATAAACATGATCCGCTGTAAAAACAGGACGTACATCGTCGGGGTGGTTGCTGTAGTAACGCAGGTTTTCCGCTCGCCAGCCTTTTACAGTCAACAGCACCTCGTCAACCTCAACGAGGACACCTTCAGCTTTCACCCGGTTAATCCCTGCACGAAGAATCGTCTGCGGTATGCCGAACGTCCGCAGATAGAGATAAAGCAGAATAACCAGGAAAAACAGAATGTAGACTGTCCGTACCAGGACCCGGACCACTTTATACGTATGCTTCGTCAACTTCCGGCTGAAATAAAGTATGTCCATACTATTTCCTGGTTTCAGCATCCCCCCCGGAAGAAACAACCATATTCCCCGTCAGGCGGCGCACGTCCAGCCGGTCCAAAACAAAAACAACATCCCGCCCCTGAACCATGGCATAGTTCCCTTGCTCTGTTTCCTTCCCGATTACCAGAACATGACCTATCTGGTTATTCCCAGCCAAGCCAATATGCAAGGTCGCAACAGGGGAAACCATACCATAAAACGCGAGATCGCCGGGATTATAGGCCACATATCGTTTGGCCATTACATGCCCCAGCGCATCCGCCAATGCCTCCACCGCAGGCGCACTAACCTGCACGTCGGCATTCGTCGCCACCGCTTCAAAACTGCCATCAGGCTGTTGGGAAACAACCTCGGTTCCGCGATCCGTTTCAAGGGATATCTTCTGGATATCATTCCTGCTGACCTGTAGAACCAGAGGATCCTTATAGTGCAGCGGATCCGCCAGTTCACCGGGAATTTCGCGCAGGTTGATCAGATGATCCGCCTGCTCGTCATTGCGCCTGATCTTCAATTCCCCGCCCGGCCCCGAACCGGACATGACATAAATCACGTTTGTCTGCCCGGAATCCCCGGCACCGAACGACACCGTCCAGACCGGCTCTGCCGGTTCATCCGCAAGCTCCCCGGCAGCGTCATTGAAGTCAACGATGTAGGCATCGTCCCAGGTCTTCAGCAACCGATCAATCTCATCCTTGCAGGCAATCCAGCGGACCGGCTTGGTGACTTGCCAGTCGCCACCATCGCCTCTCACCATCTCCAACCGCTCGGTGCCATGGCTGATGGTCACCGATGCAATATCCCCCACCGGCACCGCAAGCACCCGGCGGTCCCGGAAATCATCCAGCTCAAACTCCAGCAAATCCAAAATATCTTTATTGAACCCGTAAACAGACGCTTCATCTGTCCGCCGCGCATAAACATAGCCGGCATCTTCCGGAATCCCGTCCCCAATAACAACTGTTCGCGCAGTCCCGTCTGCGGCCCCCAGCGAAACCTGCCGGGTTTCCCCCTGCAATCCATAAACCGCAAAGTCAGAAACATTGTCGGCTATAAACTTTTCAACCCGGAAGCGGTACATGCTGTCGAGAAAAGTGGCCATCTTGGTCTGATCCGCATGTGCCGACACCGGCTGCTGTATCCGCCAGCCGCTCTTCTGGTCTTTAACGATCTCGACAAAACCGCCGCTCCCACGAATTTCCACACGCCGGATACTGGCCGGCTCGCCGGCAAACAGCACCCGGTCCCGGAGTTCCGAAACATCCCTGGGAAGCATCTTCAGCAACCGGTCTGTAACCGTGTAAATCTCGTCGGCATCCCCTTGTTTAACATAGACCATCTTACCAAGCGCGGCGCGGCGTCCAACCAGCCACACCCGGCGACCGGAAGTATCGATGGCCGTAATCCGCACATGGGGGGTATCAAAGCCGAACTCCGACGGGTCAACGCCGCGGGCCTGCAGCTCATCAGCAGTGATCACTGTGCCTTTCCCCAACGAATTAAGCGCGGCCACCCCCCGGTTCAGCAGCCCGACATCCGCCCGGCCTGCATTTGCACCGCCGGTCATCCAGACGCCATTCTCATTCGTGCACTCGACCACGGTGTTGGAGTACTCGAATCGCAGTGCCAGCAGATTTTCCGGATCAATTTTGAACAACTGGATCTGTTCGACAAACTGATGGGTCGCGCGTTTGCGATACACCTCCATCGCCCAGATAAACAGCCCGGCCAAAACTACACAGACAAACAAAATAAGTGTGGTACGCCCCTTCATAGTGTTTTTTCTCTACTTTCTTCTGCGCACCCATACAACCAGACCAATCAGGACTGCCACGGCGGGAATGCCGCCGACCGTCAACCAGAACATTCTGCGCAGCTGCGTGCTGGTCAGACTCAGCTTCACTTCCTCAATCGGCTTCGCGGCAATCGCCATGAGCTCTTCACGGTCCAGCAGCCAGTTCAGCGCGCTCAGGAACAGATCCTGGTCTCCGCCGGTCAGCGCCCCGTTCGATACAAAATCCGAATCCCCGAAAACAACCAT
>JAIPIO010000153.1 GCA_021734595.1 Kiritimatiellales bacterium
CGCCGGCATAGTCGGAATCCACATCAAAGAAGCCGGCCTCTTCGATGCTGTTGGAAAGCTGCAACCGTATGGTTTCCGATATCTGTTTCTTCTTGGAGACATGCCGGTCATTCTTAAGGTCATCAATCTGAATAGAAAACTCGCCGTTCGCGGTCAATTCCAGATAGTAGCGGAAAATATTGCGGGTGTCCGCCTGCACCCGCTCATAGGCCATCAGCAGCGTCTCCTCCTGCGGTGCCACGGCGATTTCCTTCTTTGAAAGCTCCAGCAGGGACGGCCCCACAATCAACAGCACCACCAGCACCATCAGCACCACCAGCACCTGAAGCAACCGCGACGAAAATGTGGATCGCTTTTCCTTTTTGTGATGCCGCGGAAGCTGCTTCTTCTCTCTTTTAAACCCGAGGTCGATATGTCCATGCCCGGCCGCATCATTTGCTACGGAGGCACTTTCCTCTTCCTGGCTGGCTTTGATCACCCGGAAACCGGTGTGGCCAACCTCTATCAGGTTTCCCACGCTTAACTGAAATTCATCAACGGGTTCACCGTCGACCGTTGTTTTGTTGGCGGCTCCAAAATCGGTTACCCACAGCGACCCGTCCGATTTAAAAAAGAAGCGTCCGTGGAACAGCATCACGGCGTCATCGTCCAGCACCAGGTCGTTGGCGGGCGAGCGCCCGAACTTCATTCCGGCGGGCGGAACGGCCACCTCTTTACCTACATCTATCCCCTGCTCAATTATCAAATGCGACATGTTTTCAATCCATTTCTGATTTTAGATTTTTGATTGCCGATTTTCGGATCTGTGACACCTTAAATCAAAACCCTCCGCGCGTAAACATCTGCAGCAGCACCGGGCCGAGCAGAACCATAAACACGGCCGGGAAGATGAATGCCACCAGCGGAAACAGCATTTTAACAGGAGCCTCGTTCCCCAGCTTCTCGGCGCGCTGAAACCGTTTCACACGAATCTGATCCGACTGAATCCTTAAAGCAACCCCGATGCCCGTACCCAGCTCATCCGCCTGGACCAGCGCATTGGTCACGGAACGGATATCGGCATGGTCGATCCGCTCGGCCATATTGCGCAACGCTTGCTTGCGGGAACGGCCAACCTGGATTTCGCGGAACACACGGATCAGCTCTTCGTTGAGCGGATCAATCTCACGGTACTGGATGATCCGCTGAATGCCGGTCATGAAATCCATGCCGGATTCCACGGAAAGCGTCAGGAGATCGAGCACGAATGGCAACGCCCGCTCAATGCTTCTGTGCCGTGTTTTCACGGCCGTGTTCAACCAGTAGTCGGTATAGAATGCCAGCATGAGCAACATCAGAAAATACAGGATCTCCTGTCGGTTGGCCATGAACTCCCCCAGGACGCCGGACATCTGCCTAATCGCCAGATGAAGCACCACACAAACGAAGATACCGAATCCCAGCGGCATCAGCATCCGCAAACCGATAACCTCTTCCGCATCAATCAACCCTTCATAGCCTCCGGCTACCAGTTTGCGGGAGATCCGGCGGCGGTTTTCCTCCAAGGAGGGATGATTGACGATGAACCCCGGAACCGAGGCGGCGAAGGGAAGCATGAGACGGAGCAGCATCGGCAGACTGCGCTCCTGCCGCCGACCGTCAGCCAAGGTGACGTAGGTGATCTGCTGCCCGGTGCGGATCACCTGCCAGGCGATGCACAAGGCCGAAAACAGAAACATCAGACTGATTATGAGGATTTCCCTAGTCATTTTTCACACGTCAATGGTTACAATTTTCTTGATCATCAGAGCCCCAAAGACCTCCATGATCACCACAAAGGCCAGCACGATGATGCCGACCTGCGATTTGATGAACGTCAACATCATCTGCTTGTCGAGCATGTACATCGCAATGCCGAGAAAGACCGGCATGGCACCCACGACCCGGCCCTGGATTTTTCCCTGGGCCGTCAAGGATTTGATCTTGCCTTCAATCCGCATCCGCTCCCGGATGGTTTCGGCAATCCGATCGAAAACCTCTGTCAGGTTTCCGCCGGTCTGGCGGGCGGTTTCAATGGAAAGGATCATCAGGGTCAGGTCTTCGCTGCCGACGCGGCGGTCCAGATCGGTCATGGCGTCTTCGAACTTCATCCCCACCCGGATCTGCTGCAGAAACATGGCGAACTCCTGGGATATCGGATTTTGCCGTTCCTGCACGATGGTTTCGAATGCCTGCTGAATACTGAACCCGGCCTTGAGCGCATTGCTCATGCTGGTCAACGCGTCAACCAGCTGTTTATTGAAACGTTCAAGGCGGCGGCGCCTAAGCACGGATAGAATGGCGCGCGGCATAAACAGGGTTGCAATGCCGCCGACGCATCCCGCCACGCCGCCGCGCACTATCCCGTGCATGCTGTTCAAATCGCCAAGGGCGAAGAAGAGCAGCACAAAGATGACCACCGCCGTGATGCGCGAAATCTGCAACATGCGGCCGGCCGGGATGAACAGGAACAAATCCTCGAATTGCCGGGCGGTATCGCTGGTATAATCGCTGGCGTAGCTCTCTTCCGCATCGCGGAGAGCCTTTAGAAGAATATACCCCAGCGAGCCGAAGCTGATCCCGAATAATCCTGCCACGAGCCAATACATGGTTTACCTGCCCCACTGCTTCTGGTTGTCAAAAGCGGGTGTTTCAAAAATAGTGCGATCCAGCTTGATCCCGCGAATCTTCATCTCCTCGATAAAGGTAGGCACGGCACCGGTCGGCTGCAGGCTGCCCTGCACGGCTCCGTCATCTGCCAGCCCCGTCTGCTTGAACTCGAACAGATCCTGCAGCGTAATGCGCTCAGCCTCCATCCCGACGATTTCGGTGATGCGACTGACTTTTCGCGTCCCGTCGCTGTAGCGGGAAATCTGGCAAATCAGGTGGATGGCCGAACCCACCTGCTCACGAATGGCCCGGATCGGCAGATCCATGCCGGCCATCAGCACCATGGTCTCGAGCCGGGCCAAGGCGTCGCGCGGCGCATTGGCATGAATCGTGGTCAGCGATCCTTCATGGCCGGTGTTCATCGCCTGCAGCATGTCCAGCGCTTCCGACCCGCGGCACTCGCCAACCACGATGCGGTCGGGCCGCATGCGCAGCGCGTTGCGCACCAGGTCGCGGATGGTGACGGCACCGCGTCCTTCAATGTTTGCCGGACGGGATTCCAGGCGGATAATATGGGATTGGATCAGCCGCAGCTCCGCGGCATCCTCGATGGTTACAATCCGCTCATCTTGCGGCAGGAAATTGCTGAGCACATTCAACAGGGTCGTTTTACCGGTGCCGGTACCGCCGGATACCAGAATGTTTTTCTTCAGCAATACCGCCGCATGCATGAATTCCGCCGTTTGCTTGGACATGGTTCCGAAATTGATCAAATCCTGCACCGTAAAAGGCTCCTTGGAAAATTTCCGGATGGTGATGCAGGGACCGATCAACGAGAGCGGGTGAATGATGGCGTTTACGCGTGATCCGTCCGGCAGACGGGCATCCACATAGGGCTGGCTTTCATCAATGCGCCTCCCGATCGGCGAGACAATCCGCTCGATCACCGAGTTCACCGAGTCGTCATCAATAAAATTCCTGTCCGTAAGCACCAGTTTTCCGGCGCGCTCAACATAGATTTGCCCAGGGCCGTTCACCATGATTTCCGTAACGCTTTCATCATCCAGCAGATCCTCCAGCGGGCCGAGGCCGACCGCTTCGTCAAAGACATCTTTGGTCAGCACCTTCGGATCTATGCCGCGCGGCAGGCGCGCCTTGATTTCCCCAACGATTTCGTCAAGCGTTTTCCGGATGCGGGCCTGTAGCTCGTCGTCCTTGAGCTTGCTCATGCTCAGACGCTTGAGGTCAAGCCGCTGCACCAGCTCCGCATGGATCTGCTGCTTTACCACCTGGCTGGCCGACAGCTCCCGCTGAGATCCCTGCGGTTTGAATTTTTCAGCGGTCTGCGTGAATGAAATCGCCGGGGCGGCCTTGACTGGCACATTATTACCGCCCAGTTCCTCTTCTGTTCCGAAAACAATCGTATAGTTCCCGACCTGGATGGGCATGCCGTGGTAGACCTGCTGACGGTTCGCTACCCGTTCACCGGCCACAAACACGCCCTCATCCATCAGATCCTCGACATAGGACTCATCCCGCATCAGGGTCAGCACCGCATGGTTGGCCACCACGCTACCGTCCGACAGGACAATTTTATTGGCGGCATCCGCACCGATCATATACACGCCGTACGACGCGTTGATCACCTGCGGATCCTCGTTCGGATGCGTAATTCTGATTTGGAGTTGAGTCATGGATTTATCAAAGTTCAGGTTTGGCCCGGCGAATATCCTGCTGGCGCAACGCGTTCAGCTCCTTGAGGACGGCTTCAAGATAGTCGAAATTCACAGACGGCAGTTCATCTTCATAATAGATGTCATCCGGGTTGCGAAGCGACAGGTAGAGCTGTCCGCGCGTCTGCTGGGCAAATACAACGATCTCCGCTTCCCGCGGACTGACCTCGAAGGTGACCGTACTGTATCCGGCCTGCTGACTCGTTGTATCTTCGCCTAACTGACTGGCAAGTTGCATGCCTGTTGCCAGCACCGTGACGTTCTGCATCAGCGTCAGGGTTGCAGATTCCACCTGCTGCGGGTTGGTTGGCGACGGGAAGGTAAAGGTGCCCAGCAGATCCACATGGTCGTTCGGCTTCACCAGACCGCTCACGGCCGGCGCACCGGAAATGGAAACGGAAATAGCCCGTTTCCCCTTGGCTATCATCGGTGCCAAACCGACCTCGATTCCACGGGGCATATCCACGTGTGACCACCACACCGGCTCGTTGCGCTTCAGTGGGTATTTCAGCCGTTTGCCTTTGATTTTATTGAAGTCTTCCGGCAGAAATACGTTGTCTCCGATGGAACTTTTATATGCCGACTTCATGCCCAGGTCCTCGGCTTTGAGGATCGACATCGCGGGCAGGTCGCGGCGAGCGACAATCACCTTGATCTTCACCGCACCCTCATACAGTTTTGCGCGCTCTTTTTCCAAGTAACGCGCACTCAACCAGAAGGCCAGTATGCCCACCAGCACCGCCACAATCAGAACCAGTTTATTCTTCATTCACAGTCTCCATTAAAAAATCAATTGAATCAGATTGCCCCGCCCTTCACAAGCAACGTTATTATATTCGGTTTTCCGGGACGGTCCGCGGCCTGTACATAACAGACTTCTTTTTTTTTCGTGTAAACCGCCATCCCGCTAATAGTACCGTTCTTTACCAGTGCCGGTGCCGCCATTTCCCAACCATTTCCGATTAGACTGCCTGCGTAAAAAGAGTGCACCTCCGTTGCCGAATCAGTTGTTTCAATTGTGGCCAGGAAGGTTCCGTTCTGATCATCGGAAAGTGTACTAAGCACTCTGCCCCGCTGATATTCCGGAACGGGAAAGGATACCTGCTTAGCGAACGAGCCGGGCTCAGGTTGATAAACAATGATTTGTTGAACCGGTTCACCCGGCGGCGATATTATCAGGAACCCGGCATTGCGATCAGGCCAACGCGCAACCCCCGTGGCTCCACCAGACGACCTCGCAACAGTCACCTTTGCCCCCATCGCCTCAAAACGGGCTTTTAACTGGTCAACAACTGGCTCGGAATGGCGGGCGGAATACAGCTTCACAATCGACTTGCGCCCATTTACAGTCATTTTGGTCTGATAGGCGCTTTCCCACGGCAGGCTTCCGTTGTTCAGCTCATCGTTGCCGCCCGGTCCCAACCATCGGAACACCTTGGCCGATCCCGGCGCAACCAGAATGAGCACGCCGAACACCGCACCAGCCCAGCGGATATGCTTTATTGCGGATCCATGCTTCATTGCATCAAATCGTCCCACGGCGGCATCCAGGCAGCATTGTTGATTTTAATGGAATCCCTTCCTAGGAGTTTCTTGAACAGCGGTGCCGTCACAGCAATGGCAGAAGACTTTTGCGACCCGGTCATGTTCCGCAAAGGATCCTCCCCGCTCCATAAAAACCCGAAACCGTCGGGACGATCGGATGGGTAACTCCCCAAAAAGTTTTCATAAGAACCTTCTCCGCTGATATTGATAGCCAACTCATCGATACTTGGGGAAGGGTCATACGACTGGCTTTCATCATAACTAGCGGAACCGGGCTGCATGTCGACAAGTTTGTCGGCGACTTCCTCACGGGCGGAATAGATGGTTTTAAAATCGTTGTACACAATCGAAGCAACCTGATTCAATGCCAACAGCAAAATCATGATCCCAATCAGACCAATCATGAACTCAATCATGGCCTGCCCATCTCTGGATTCTTTATGTTTCATTAACCACGCCCCATGTGCGGATCGCCTTCATATCGAAATTTGCCACATTCCTCTTCGTTTTCATCCAGCCAGTCCGCTCCGCGCTTACGGAATTCCTGCTCTTCCCATCGTTCAAGTTGTCGGCAATACCAACAGTCATTTTCCTGAATTGCTTCCAGGCCTCCCTCCACATATTCCGGCAAATGCTGGTAGATATGCACATCATAGCCCGGTTGCTTTACACCGCCTGATCGGGAGGACATCCGATTATGAATAAGGCGCACATCATGGAAGGAGGGAAGCACCAGCCCAAAATAAACTGGTGATCTGCGCTCTCCCGAGCCATCCGGGTCATCAAGATAGCCAAATGCTTTGGCTGATGCCTGCCAGTAGATCCAGTCCGAGGACACACGCATGTTGGGTGTAATGTTCACGGCATTGATGTAGCAATCGACAGCCGCATTGGCTCCGCCATAATCGTATTCTTCTTTCACCTTCCAGCCTTCCTGAAAAGGAAAGTCATCCGATGTGGGCCAGTATCTGCCGTCATAGCGCGCCTGTAACCATGAACTCCACAGATAGTAATGCCACGGAAAATGAATACTCACCACATAGGGCAGGTTCCCGGTATCAGCATCTGCCACGGGCGATATGTTTTCGGTATGTTCCATGAATTGATCGGCAAGACCTTCCGGTTCTACATCCAAACCATAGTAATCATTTATTTTCCCCACATAATTGTAACCATTTGTGTTGTAGTAGGTATTTAGCGACACATCCCAAAGTTTCAGGTCGGTTCCGAAATACTCCGCATTAACCGGCGAACGTTGATCCAGATCGGGGAGAGGATCCCAGTCTGTAAATGCCTGATAGCTATTAATCAGCACCCGTTTCTCACCATGCCTGAACCAACACCAGTAGCTCCCCGCCACTGCCTGGTAGAATCCAGGATCGAGCAGAGTATGGGAACCATTGTAAAAAAGGAAATATTCGGCATTCGCGCATTCAACAACCATCTTGTTGTTGGCAATGGACGCAAGCAACGCGCCGTACTCCTCCCACGCCCCGGAGTAGGGTTCCTCAACCACGCCTTGGTAATAGCCCCCGGACGACTCAAAATCAGCTGCGCGATCCGCTATGAAATTCGCAAAATCGTCTTCGCGGTTGAGTTCGTCTTTTTCATTGAGGTTGAGCAGGGCAGCCGACTGCGCGGCCACCAAACCCATCAATGGACCGTTGAGCGCCAGACGGGAGCGCAGCGTTGCAATTTCCTCCACTTCGGCCTGCACCCTCTGAATATCGGCGAGATCATCCGGGTCCACCAGGCTGTCGCAAACATAGGCAGCCTGAATCAGGTTCAACTCACCGATCATGTTCAGCGTGATGCCCTGCCAACGGGCGGCCGCCAGCGCCCCTGCATCACCGGCATTGTCGATCCGGAACTTAGTGGAAACAATATTGTGCAGATCATAGTTCCAAAGAACCACCAGCAAACCGATCACCATCACCATCAGCAGGAAGATGATCGCCTGTCCCGATTTTTTCTGGGAACCTCTATTCATGGACAACTTCATTGATTTGTTAAATAAAGCGCCGAGTGGTTTTCCATATTGAACTCTTGCTCAATGGAATATACTGGAACCTCGCGATAGACATAGTTCCCGGATTCATTCTTGCGGATGATCTGCCCCATGTCTTTACGGAAAAACGCGCGGGCAAAAGGAAAAGCTAACGGCACATCCTGCTGAACCAGTACATCAACAAAACTGCTATTGGAACGTCCGATTTCCGATGTGATCCGTCCATCGGAAGCCACCCAGTTGAGATAATTGAGAATCCCGTCCAGCATCCCTTCCTCTTCTGCACCTAGATAAACAGGGATCAGGTAATTTTCAACCCAGAACTGTTCGGACGATGGACTATTAGCCAAAGCCCGATCCCACATGTCTCCAGGGCCGCCGGCCCCGAGCGTAGCATGAGTTATGACACTTCCCGGTACCAACATCGGTCCGGCTGTAGGAATGCTGACTGTTCGCACCACCCGGTCCACAAACTCATCCTCCATCCCCACAGTTGCCGAACGCGCTGCGGCAAATGCCGTGAACGAAATCACGTCCCGTGCGGAAATAAGGTAGGCAACCTGGAGAATTCCAAAAAGAATCACGCAGAGCATCATGATGACGAGGCAAGACTCGATCAGTGCCGCTCCGGTTTTGCTTCTGTTGCTGGAATTCTCCATAGGTTTTCAGCCGTTAATCACCCAAATCTTCAAGATGTTCCTTGGAATCCTGAACAGCGGATGTCCCGGACGTATCCCCTTCGAGCTCATCGATTGCGCCACCCAGTTTTTTCTGGATGGTGTCACCGAACATGCCGAAGATCACCAATGCGGCAATCGCAACCACGGCCACGATAATGATGTATTCCACCATTGCCTGACCCGATTTTCTGCGCAGTTTCTTTTTCATCCCGTTCTCCTTATCTTACGGAGCCAAGCTCCCGTCCCTGTTCATCACGCCGAGGCCATCAGGCTCAGCACTCGCCCGCCATACGACTTAAACGCATACAGCAACATCGCGCACAGCACGACCATCGCCATAAACACCCCTAGCGCCACCACGTATTCCAACATCACCTGGCCGCGTTTGGATTTTTTATTCTTCTTCGACTCAGCGTTCACATGCACCTGCCAATAACGTTTAACCACTACCCGGAATTGTATCCATTTCCTGAACAATTGGAACTTAAAACAAGTGATAATAGACGTGCATTACACCTACCAGTCCAGGATCATTACAGTGTTGTCATAAAACAGAGTGCCAGCCGCCACCCTTTCGCTTAACCGTCAAACCCCAAACTGTTAACTATGCTTAGCCTTCCACTCGGCCAATTGCATCACATCCTTGTCGCCACGCCCGGAGACATTGATGATCAGTAGGTTGTCTTTGCTGAACTGCTGCGCGTTTTTGATGACCCACGCGATGGCGTGCGAGCTTTCCAGCGCGGGCAGGATGCCCTCCCACTGCGAAAGCTTGTCGAAACCATCCACCGCCTCCACGTCGTCGACGTAGGAGTATTCGGCGCGGCCGAGGTCGCGCAGCAGGCTGTGTTCGGGACCGACGGCGGCATAGTCGAGCCCCGCACTGATGGAATGGGTGAGTGAAATCTGACCGTCTTCATCCTGCAGCACGTAGGTTTTGGTGCCCTGCAGGATACCAACCTTCTCCTGCGCAAACCGCGCTGCGTGCATGCCGCTTTCGATGCCGAAACCGCCGGCTTCCACGCCGATGAAGCGGACGTTTTCGTCCTTGATGAACGGGTGGAAAATCCCGATGGAGTTGCTGCCGCCGCCCACGCAGGCCACGATCGCATCGGGCAGACGCCCTTCGGCCTTTAGAATCTGCTTGCG
>JAIPIO010000154.1 GCA_021734595.1 Kiritimatiellales bacterium
GGTTCCGACGACTGTCTTGCCGCAGGCCATGGGTTCGACGACAACCATCCCAAATGCTTCTTCCCACGCTGGGTCGACAACAATATCGAGCCCATTGTAAACGTCGCTCATGTCTTTGCGGAACCCCAGAAATGTTACGTTATCCTGCAACGATGCTTCAGTCACCATCGTCTGCAACTGCTGGACGTATCCGGTATTATTGCTGTAGATCCGGTCATCGCCCACGATAACCAAGTGGAAACGATGGTGTTTTTCAGCGACCAGGTCCGCCGCCGCCGCTAACAGAACAGGGTGGCCTTTTTCCGGTGCCAGCCGCGCGGCAACGCCAATTACCGTGACGGCATCGGACAACCCCAGATAGTTTCGCAACTTCGATCCTGCACTTGGCTTGAAAACATCGGTGTCTACTCCGTTATGCACTACCTGGATACGGTCCATGCCACGCCCCAGGCTTTGGACAAAATGCGCTTTCATTGCGTGTGAGTTGGCGAACACTGCATTCGCGCCGCGCAACGCCCGGCGATTCAATCGATAATCGACATAGACATTATGGATATGGTAAACGAACGGGAGGCCGGTTATGCGAGACAGCACGGTGGCGAGCATGACTGAACGCTTTTTGTCGGAAGTGTATATCAGCTGGACTTTCTCTTTGCTGCAATACCGTGTCAATGTCAGAACCGTACGCCAGAAGCGGGTCAGGCTGACCGCATCGTAAAGGGCCGCCTTCATGCTTCGACATTGCTTTATCGACTTGGTCCCGGCGTCAATGGGTATACGTTCAACCTTGGCAATCGTATTGAATTGATCAACCAGCATACCGCACGATTGGCAGGCTAGAGAAAGACGAAACTGGGCACGGTCAAGATGCTTCAACAGATTTAAGTGCACTTGGACGACGCCGCCCATGGCGTCGTTGGTGTCAAGAAAAAGTACATGTACGCGTTTCGGCATGACTATTCATTATTTTGTATTTGTCACACCTCGCCTTACCGCGATGAGCCCGCGGCGCACTGCGTCGGAAAACGCTCTCGCACCGCGTAACGCATGGCACTGCGGCCCGGGTTTTCGCCATACCAACCGACAGTGAGCCACCGCTTCGGCGCCCAGGTAATCTTTGAACTGAGAAAGTGTGTAGTGCGGTGACCCACCCATGTTCACCTGGACCGGCATACCCCAGCGTTCGTGCCAATATCGGCAGGCGTTCCAGTAAAGCGCGGGGATCACGCTGTGTCCCCGCAAACTCTCATTGTAACCGCAACGCCAGAGATAGAGGGTGCGGTCATCGTGACTTAGCAGAACAATAACCGCCGCCTGTAATTTTCCTCGCGAGTCACGCGCACCATAGATTCCGGCGGCATCATGTTCCAGGAGCCAAGCGATGCGATTTTTGAAGTCCCGGTCCCATTGGGGGCTGGGCGCCCAGTTGAATTTCCACATAAGCTTGCGGTAAATCGGAATAAACTCGTCCGCGGCGGTTTTGTGAGGCAAAGGGCCAAATTCATAGGACTCCGCAGCCCGCCGTATGAGTCTCCTGCGTTCACGATTCATGCGTGAGAAGACATAGTTCGGCGACTCGAAATCCCAGATGTGTGTATAAGCGGCTTGAACCTGCCATCCCGCATAGTGTACGCCGCGGGCATCATAAAAATGGGGATGCCCTTCAGCTTCAATCAAATGGACGTGCTCACCGTGTTTTTTCGCCAGTCCATGTAAGATTTCAAGTCGTTCCCGGGCAATGTGTACGGAACCGGTTTCCAGCTCAGGCACCAGCATCGGACCGGCATAAAAGAATTCGAAATAGGTCGATGCCCGCATGCCCAGCCGCCGCTGAACAGGGAGTGGCCAGCCGCCGCGCAGTTCACCCCTGTCGTTGAATGCCCCCAGCCGCTTGAAACGAATGCCGACCGAATCGGTTGCTTCGAGCATGCGCAGGCAGTCACTGCGAAGAAAACGGTTCCCTGTCGGCGAACGGGTTACGAGAGAATCCCAGGCAGAGTCTTCGCTTGGCGAAACGACTCGTATGTCGAGCGATCCTGAGAGCTTTGTCATTATTCGTTTATTCTCTTGTCGTTGTGTCCCGCCGCAAGCGATCCAACTGTTGGAGCAAGCGCTGTTCGCGATCCTCCAGAACCGCGGCATCGCTCAGATAGCGGGGGTGGTGGTGGGGAATGGCCCGCAGGGCCTGCGCTACACGAGCGGACCGAGTTCGGTTGGCCTTTCGGACAACGGTTTCCACCAGGCCACGCGCCACTCTCTCGATCCCCGCGCGTTTCAATGCCCGGCGTGTAACCGTACCGGGTACCATGTCGATCATCTTATCCGAAACACGTTTGCCACTGTACAGGCAAGGAAGGCGGCATGGATTGTATTCCAGTTCCAGAGATTGACACCAATCCCGCCATTTGAAAGCCAATGTTCTGGGATACGATTTGAGCGGAATCCAGGGGACCCGCAGCAGATCGGCGGCGATGGCGCCGTGCATGGCCTCGGCAACCACGAGTTCCGATGCCGCGACCTGATCCAAAAAGGGTTCGACGCCGCACCCTGGATCTATGTAGTGGAAGCCTATGTCCCGGCACATGGCCGGCCAGTCCCAGTTGCGCAAAGTGCTCCAGTGGGGAACGAATGAAACCTGATGGCGTTTTTCATCCGACGGCGGACGATAGAATTGCGTACACAAGACCGCTCCATCGGTAATCGCTTTTTCGGGGGAGAGCCCCAGGGACTTGGCGGTCAATGGGCCGCGAACGCAGTAGATCGTGTAGGTGTCGTCAATGTGTCGAGGACGGCGGCCGTATCCAGCACCGGCACTGAAGACGATTTTCTTCCTTTTTTTAGGCAAAACAGCTTTGTCTAACAGCGTTCCGATGCCGACAAACAGGGGTGATTCCGATGCGTCGTCAAAAGCGCCCGGCAACAGCCTGGGCCAAAGCCACACGTTCAGCGCATCGCCAAAATTCGGAATATCGCAATAATAGAGCTTCATGGTAGACGTGATCCTGAAGCCGTGAGAAAACAACCGGCAAAAAGGACTTTTATCTTGCGTGCAAACAAGAACCCGTTGGGTAACGGGCATTTCTGCCGGTTGTTTTCTCACGGATTCAGGATGATTCCGGTTTTCGCCCTATCCCAACGCATGGGGACGATTGAAATGTCACGGATTCCGGTTTTTGTCTTAGATCGAATAGGCAAGTACGGCAGGGATTGCTGTATGGTCATGACCCGCCGCGAGCGGCATGCAACCGAGCATGCCGGACAATCATGAGTATTTGATTCCGAACAATAGGCGCTGCACCTGAGGGAAACGGCCCGCCAGCTTGGCGGCATGGAGAATATGATCCGCATCGTCGGGAGGCAGCACGCGTACGGCAAGTGCCGTCGCGACGTATGCAATAGCGCCCGTTGCTGCCACTGCAAAAACATTTTCGAGTCCTGTCGCATTGAGAATCAGTGTCATGAAGCCCGCGCAGACCATAGCCTTGGCGGCGGTAACCAGGTTGCCTTGAAGAAACATTCCGGACGGCATCAGCCGCAAAGCCCCGGCCATCATCAGCATCTCCGTCAGCAGCGTTGTGCCCGCCGCACCGATTCCTCCGTTTCCCCAGTACTGTTGGCTGAGCGGAATCGCCCACAGATTCATAAGTGGATTGAAAAAGGCCGCGACAATTGCCATGTAAGACCATTCTTTTTGTTTTCCCCTGGCGATCAACACGGATCCAAGGACCACGTCAACACACACCAAAACAATGCAGGCGCTGAAAAGCTGTAAGGTTATAATACTGTTCTCAAAGAGGCCCTCGCCATATAGAAGTTCAACGATGGACCGTGCTGCAATTGCGGTACCGACTCCGATGGGGATTGCGACGGCCAGCATCAGGTTCATAATTCTGGCGGTAGCCCGGGAGAATTGCTGCCTTTTGCCAGGTGCCGCCTGTGCCCCCATTCGCGCCAGCGGTGGGAAAACAACCAGATTCAACATGTGCGGAACGAAAAGCAGGGTGGCATAGATTTTGAACGCCGCGCCATACCAGCCGACGACCGCATTGCCGGTCATCAACGAAAGCATCAGCACATCGATTCGGGCATATATTTCGGCGAACACTACCCACACCAAAAACGGCAGTCCTCCGTAAATCAGGGTTCTTGTCAGATTCCAGTCCCAATGTAGCGAAAAGGGGATCCGTCTTCCCAGCAGGACGATGCCAATTGCCAGATTGGCGGCAGCGGCAATGACATAAACAAAGCATACCGGCAGCAGTCCGTACCCTCTGAACAGCAGGAACGTGCAGCCGCCTGTGGCGATGATTTTTTCAACTACCACGGCACTCGTAATCGGGACCATTGATTCCAGTCCCTGAAACACCCCGCCAACCGTATGCGTAAGGTTGTTCAGGCAGGCGGCGACGGCGATGATGAGAATGGCCGATCTGGTGGTGGCGTCGTAAGGGATCAAAAAAGCCACCCCCGCCATCAGCAGGTAAACGACCACAGCAAGCGTGAGTTTAAGGGTGATGGCAGTGCCGATAAGATCACGCAGCGCTGCATAGCGTACTTCATGGTCCGTGTCCGGCTCGTCGACGGGGTTGAGAATGGCAACTTCCTTAATCAAATATTTATTGATGCCAAGATTTATAAGCGTACTGAAAACCATACTGTAGGACAAGGCAAGGAATAATTTGCCGAAACCCTCGTCACCGAGAAAGCGCGGCAGAACTACCAAGAGCACCCACGAGAGGGACCAGGTTAGTATCTGGGAGCTGCCCTGGATCGCCGAGTTGCGCAGAGCGCGATGTGTTTTTCCTGGCATGATGAGATGTGTTTCTCTGAATTGACTTGGATCGGATGCCTGCTCCACCTGTCGGGTGGGGCGTGTCGACGTCCTCTGAATGGCCGCCTTCGCGTTACGCCCTCTCTGCCCCCGCACGGGGGTTCGCCCCACCATCAGGCAATACCGCCGCGGGCATCGTCAGATTGTGAATCGCCACCGTCAGGGCCATCATAACCCCTAAGTAGATCATGTTTCTGTAATAGGTAATTTGCAGATCGTAATAAGCCACTGTAAGCTGGCTGAAGATAAAGACCACGACCATCAAGCAAACGGCCTTGTAGAATGGATCGTTCGTTTTACGATAATCGATGGTTGCCTGCACCATGGCCATACCGAAAAAAAGCCAGAAAACGATAAATCCACCAAAACCCGTTTTGGCCCACATCCAATAGATGCAATTGTGGGGGATGTAATCCCACAGGGGGAAATCGACTTTAGGCAGAGGTTTGATGATGAGATAGCGCTTGCCAAAGCCGATGCCGAAGGGAGAGCGGCGAATCGTCTGCTCGAGATTGTAGTTTTCGTCCTTACGGTAAAGGGTTGACGAAATGTCTTCTTTACTTATTGAGGCCGCGTTTCGTTGAAAGATCGACCGGCTTTTGCGAATCGGCAAGGCGATGGGCGACCCGCTGTTCCAGAAAACCGCGGTATAGATCAAGAGCAGCGGCAAAATCGGCACCGCCAGTTTGAGTGCCGTGATCTTGCGGGCGCGCGGCAGTAGTGCAAAAACGACAAACAGACTCAGAACCAGGGCGCCGTACGAAACGCGGCGTTGCGTCAGAATAAAGGTCAGAAAAGTAGTTGGGAAAGCGACCGCCAGCACGATGGTTTCCTTTCGCTTAATGCCGCCGAGGAGGATCAGGGCGGTCAGGAGAATGAACATCGTTACCATGAACAGGGCGTCTTCGTGACTGGTGATGCTGCGCACGTTTCCGAGGGTGCCGTCGAGGTGAACGAAAAAACGCCAGCAGCCCTGCAGTCCCTTGATTGTTACCCCGGTTATCACAATCCAAATACACGTAGAGATCTGTCGTCTGCCCCGAATGAACTGGGTCCCCAAAAAATAAAGGGCGCAAAGATAGTAGAGGGCGCGAATTTCCCAAAGGGCGGCTTTCAAGTCCCCGCCGCGGCTCACACCGTAGACCGTATAGAAGATCATCATGCTCAGGAAAAGCACGGCGATGCCAACGTTGGGGATCGGCCGCAATTGCCAATGGCGCGAGGTGGCGGCGCGGACCAGCCAGACCCCAACCATAATAGCGATAACAACCTCCACGGGATTGAACACGAGAGCCCCGATTCCCAGGGTGTTGTTCAGGTTGTCATAAACCGCGGGCTGCCAAGTAATCGGTTTATCGATAAAAAAAGCTTGAACTGCTCCATCACCATAACCACCGCCAGAAGCGTGTAAATGCCAAGTTCAGGGAGGCGAAACAGGAGGACGGCAAAACACGCTCCGGCAGCCAGTACCGGCAGAACAAGAATATGCCCGCCGCTAAAATAAACGAGCGTCACCGCTCCAACGGATGTAAGCACGGCAATCAGGTACTGGAGGATCACCCGCCGGCGCTGCCATGCCAACTCTTTATGTGTAATGTTCAGACTGGTTGGCATAGGCCTGAATCATAACTCCGAGAGAGGGCTAAAATGTGACGAATTTGATCAGGGCCGCAACGGTGATGGCAATGGCAAGAAGGACATAAATGCGCGGACGCGGGCGGTCCGCCAACATGCCGATGGTAATGCAGACAGCAGTTAATCCAATAACCAAGCCCATGAGATCTTATATCCAGCGGTACAGCCATTCCGGAATCCAGTGTTCCGAGTAATTCGCGACACATCCCAAAATCCTGTTCTTTCCCAGAGTGGCAAGGTCGTTGCGCAAACGTTCCTTCCGGGTATGGTAGCGCTTGGCAACCACAAGCGCCCCGTCGGTAAACTGCACGCACATTCGGGCGTGCGAAGACAGGCGCAAGGCGGGCAGTTCAATCAGCACAAGCCGGAACCGTTGTCGAATATGTTTGATCAATTCCGGAAACTGCTCGTGCTCGAAGAGGTTTCCCTGCAACGCGTCCGACCGACCGTACGGCAGGACATATAAATTGTCGATGCACGTCGGATGAATAACATCGGACGCGGGTCGTTCGTCCGCCACGAAATTCACCAACCCTGCAGCATCCGGGCCGGCGAATTTGCCGGACAATTCAGGGTTGACCGCGTTGGCATCGACAATGAGAATTGGCGTCCGCGAGTCCATGGCGTTCACAATGGCCAGATTGGCGGCCAGCAAACTCTTTCCTTCGCCAGGATTAGCGCTGACAATACTCCAGGCCACGTTTTTGCTCGCGGGGTACATGGCTTTGCCGTTGATAAGGATAGTGCGCAGTTTTTCGGAGAAAGAATGCAACTGCCGGTTTTCTCGCTTGGTTTCTGCATTCTGGCCGGCAGGCTCGATAACGTCAGGATCAAGGATGAAATCGGGCGGAAAGTTTGCGGGCATCACCGTCCGCGACACGGTTAGCGGTCGGTTCACTCTCCGCACCAGATCCGCCAGCAGCCCGGCAATATCGAAGCGGCTCCGTGCCATGTCACGAAACATCTTAGGCAGGGTTCCCAGCAACGGTGCCCGGCATGTTTTTTCCAGTTCGGACACCCGTATGATTGCTGGATCCATAAGTTCGAAGATGAACAGCAACGCCAGCCCAACCACCAGACCGCCAGCCATCCCCGCGAGAGCAAACTTCTTACGATTGGGGCGGAACCTGGACAGCGGCGTTCTGGGCGGATCAATCACGGTGAAGCGATTTTCCTGCTGCTTGAGCTCGACCGCTCGCGCAATGCGCGCCTGTTCGAGTTTTATCCGCAAATTATCGTATACCGTTTGCAGGCTGCGCTCCTCTTCCTGCAGGCGCTCAAGTTGCCTTGTGCTGTCCGCGAGCATCTCCAGGCTTGCGCGAACCTCCTGCTCCCGTTGCCGAAAGACCTCGAGCCGCCTTTTCAGGTCCGCGACTTCTATTTCCTTTTCCTGCAAGCGGGCGTACGTTCTGAGATATTGCGGAGACTTTATGCGCTCTTCCTCTTTGTCCTCCTCTTCGTCCTGATCCTGCCGCGCATCCTTTTCTTCACGCAAGAGCCTTCGAACAGTGTCCATTTCTTCCTCCAGCCTGACGATGTCCGGGTGCGATTCACGACGGATCGCCAGCAATTGCGCTCGTTCCAGCTTGAGCGCAC
This sequence comes from Kiritimatiellales bacterium, assembly GCA_021734595.1. GTDB lineage: Bacteria > Verrucomicrobiota > Kiritimatiellia > Kiritimatiellales > Pontiellaceae > JAIPIO01. The sequence goes on from JAIPIO010000154.1 coordinate 8,063, forward strand.
GATAACGCGTTTCGTAGGGCGAATCGTATCCGTGATGATACATATCCGAGGAGACGATCGGCCCGTCTTCCTCAAGGCGTTTGGCCAGCAGTTGCGCTTCGTCACGCGTTTTTTTCAATTCCAACTCTATCATCACCAATTCCTCTTCCCGGCGGACTTGGTCATTGCGCAAGGCTGTATACCGCTGAATCATTTCCAGGTTTTGGGTTTCGAACGTCTGCAGCTCTGTCTGGGCGGCCATAAGCTCCTCGCGGTACTCGTCGAGCTGTTGTTGAATGAAGGAAACCGCGACCATGGCTTCTTCACGGCCGGCCGCCAGCATTCTGTTGACGTAGAACTGCCCGGCGAAGGCCGTAATTTGACGGGCCAAATCCGGTGTGCCGGCAACACATTTAAGTGTAAAGGAATTGTGCTGTAGATCGCTAATGTGGATGTTGCGGCGCAGTTCTTTGATTAACGCCTCACGTTCCCGGGCGCCCTCGACATCCGCGTCCAGGTTTAACTCGTCAATCAGTTGTTCAATAAGCAGCCTGCTGTGTATAATCTTACGTAATGTGGAAAGACCATCCGGGTCGGCCAGCGTCACGGCGGTGTCGAATTTGACCAAAGGGTTGAGGATGTTCGAGCGGGACTGCATAATGGTGGATGTGGCCATGTAAGATGGGGGTATTATCAGGCTTAAGGCAATACTTAAAACCGGTATCAGAATGCAAGGAATAACAAACAGGCGCTTGCGTCGAAAGAATACCTCCAGGAAGTAGTAGATATTGAAATCTCCCAAGAAGCCTTGGTCCTCGCGTTGTTCAAATGCTTTTTTGTCGGGAAACAATGTCATACATGTCCATGATGCCGTTGGGTGACCGTTGTTTGTTGCCGCTGACAGTTCACTGGGCCGGGGAGCGGTTATTCCGGATCGAAGATGTCAGCTACGGAGTTGCTCATCAGCAATACGCTCAGGGATGGCGTAATTTGACGCAGCAGGTAGTTGAAGCGTGCAATGTTTTTACTGGGCACGAAGATGATATCGTTGTTTCCGATGGCCGTACCGGCTTCCGTCAGATCTCCATCAATGGCCGAATGCATGTCTATTTCCATGACTTTTCCGGCGGCACTTCCGGAACGCTTTAACAGCTGTACTTTTGTGTCAGCGGCGTCTTCAGTGACACCGCCGGCCATGGCGATGGCACGCACAATATCGACATTGCGTGAACGAGCGTACGCACCGGGACGACCGACTTCACCCAGAATGAAAAACATGTCCTCCGCGTTTCTGCCGACGAAAACCGTATCGTCGGGTTGCAGGGGTATATTCAGCTCACGATTGCCCCGCTGTATGAGATCGTATAAATCAACCGTGATCAATATTCCCTTGCCGCGAACAATGTTGCAGGCCCGCATGTCGGCGTCACGAGTGAGCCCCTGAGCGCGGGCCAGGGCGCCCAGCAGCATCGGGCGTCCCTTGAAATTATACTCGCCCGGCCACCGCACCTCCCCCAGCACAAAAATGCGGTTGTTATTATATTCTTTGACGATAATGTTCAGGTCAGGATTCCGGTAGTACTTGCCGAGCCTGTCTGCCATGTAATCGGCGGCTTGGTCTCGAGTCATGTCTTCCAAGTGACAGACCCCCACAAAGGGCAGCGTGATGCATCCGTCC
>JAIPIO010000155.1 GCA_021734595.1 Kiritimatiellales bacterium
ATGGTTACTACGGGACTGGTGAACAGGTTCGCCATGTTTTTTTCCAGCTTTTCTTCAACTTCTCCCACGGTCCGGCCTTCAGCTGGAATGCCGGGAAGAAACATATAGTAAAGCTTCCCATCCGGTGCAATCGGGACATCCACCGCCACCGTATCCGCCTGCCTGAAGACAGAGATGTCAACCACATCGCCGACCTGTAGTTTCAACTCCGCCGTCTTGTAGGGGACAAACCAATCGGCGGGCAGCTGCTTCACTTCTCCCGGTTGAACCGGCTTACTATCCGCTGGTCGGGCGGCGCGGGGAGCGCGCTGTTCTGCTGCCGGCGGTACCGGCTGCGCCACCCTTGTCTCGGCCGGCGGCTGTCTGCCCGCCATTGCATCAAGCTGATCAACGATCACTTCGATCTGGGTGTTCTGCTGTGCGCATGCCGGTTGCACATACAGACTAGCGCCGGCAAACAGCGCTGCAATGATGAACCGTAATCCTGTTGCATGTAGTTGCATTTTTTCCACCGTTCCACTCCTGCTTTATGCTCTTGCTCTCTTGGGTTTTCTGTTTCTGCCAAACCGATTTGAATGATGCCCGGATGGATACTCCCGCTGGAGCCGTACATCCCCCAGATAATAAGGGTCTGCCATATTCAGAATGAGTGCCGTGGGCGCATAGCCGCGCTCTTCCAGAAACCGCAGCCCGGCATCCACATATTGTTTGTCGGATATTGGCGAGGCGATGACATAGATGAAATGGTCGAGATAGGCGGGAATCACACCACTGAGTGCATGGTCAAGTGCGGGGGGCGCCTCGGCGATAATCAGGTCGTATTTCCCCTCCAGCATGCCCCACAGTCGAAGCATCGCGGGAGAACGAAGCAATTCAACATTTTCCGGGCCGTTGTCGTCAAGGCGGATAATATCCATATTGTCGTGCTGAAAGACAATATCCTCAAAAGCCGCCTCATTCTTCAGATACAGCTCCAGTCCAAGCGGAGACCAGGCGGCATCCCCGTCCTTCAGCGCGACCGGCTGCAGCGCATCGAAGTTCACATAAATCACGTTGCTGCCCAGCGCCGCGTAATACCGCGCCAGATTGAACGCAACGGCGCTCTTGCCCTCCCCATCCGTGGTGCTGAAGACCCCTAGGCTTTTCATCATGTTTCCGGAGAGCTGCACATCCAGACGGTCTGAAATCTCGCGCAGGAACGGTAGCATGCTTTTATATTCATTTTCCGCATTCATCCCCCGGATTTTCACGATGGTGGCCAGACAAGGAACCGAGTAATTCAATTCAAGTTGTTTCCGTGTACGGAATTTCTGATCCGTCAGTTCCAACGCCACGATCAGCAGCAAACCGCCGGCAAACCCGAACAGTACCGCCAATATGGGAAGTACTTTCCCCCAGACGGAGCGGCTAATTATTGCATATCCTGCCGGCTCCACCATCTGAAAATCGGACAGGTCGCTTCCCAACGTAAGTTCGGCCGAACGTTCGCTGGCGGTGTAGGCTGTATCGAGGGCATCCAACTCCGCCTTGCGCTGCAGCAGCGAGGCATATTCCTGCTCCACCACGGGCATGTCCTTGAATTCGTCCTGGAGATCGGCCAGTTCCTTCGACAACTGCTCGACCTGCTGCTGGGCAACCTGCCGTTCGGCCTCCATGTTCAACAGCTCATTTCTGATCTGATCTTTCGCCGGATTCGATTCCAACTGCTGCGCCTGCCGCTGGTCATCTTTTCCTTCGGCCAGCATCCGGCGCTGTTCCTCGATTTCCCGTTCCAGCCGCTTTATTTTCGGATTGTCCGCCGCATATTGCGTGCGGGCCTCCAATAGTGCGGATTCCGTATTGGCAATGCGAAGTCTGATCGGATTTTCCACCTGCACCGCCCGCGCAATCTGGTCGGGCATTTCGGCCAGCGCATCCTTATAATTCCCAATGCGCGTTTCAAGGCCGCTCAACGTCACCTTGGCAACACTCAGCCGTTGGCCGGTTGAACTCATTGAATCCAGATAGACCTCATGCTGGGCAGAAAGCGCTAGCACCCTGTGCTTCAGCTGGAATTCTTCTACTTCCTTATCGAGTATTTTGCGCTGCTGCTGCAGATCCACACATTGCCTGTGATACTCATCGTACGCGCTGCGGGCCAGTTTCAGATACACCTCGGCGCTGTTCCTGACGACGATCTCGGTAAACATGTTGGCGGCATTGATCGCGGTCTGCTCATCCGGCATTCCCTCAATCCGGATGCCGATCAGTTCCGCCCGGCGCTCCGCGCTGATCTGTATCAGGTCGCGCAGCTGCATCAGCGAGTATCCGCCACCCAGATACTCATCCAGTGCCACCAGATTATCCGGGAACAGGATCATGCTGACCGCCGTCGACTGATCAAGCGCACGCAACGCAAAAGAGGAATTAGGTGTGATGACATGCTTGGTGGAGCTGCGTTGATACAAGAGAACGGACTTCGCGGAATATGAGGTTTTGCCATGGATTTTTATGGCGACCGGCAGCGTGATACCCAGCAACACCAGCAGGCAGATGACGATCACCCACGCCCGGGCGTAAAGGCCGCGCATGATTTTTCCATAGTCCTGCTGGTGCAGAAAATTCTGCATATTGGCTGAACGAACAACGGACACCGGCCTTGCGCGTACCGGCCCGGCACCGGGCAGGAGTTTCCCTCCGACCGGCATTTTTGGCGCGGCGTCGGCCATGGCGCTTCTCCCGGCCGCAGCGAGCTGCTCCTTCACACTGTATTCACCCTGCTCTTCCCTTACGTAAGGTTCGTCCGGCGTGTGACCCTTGTATTCAAATTCTTCATTATTTTCTGTAGGCATACCTGTCCCGTTTTTATGAAATTATCACGTCGAGTATGGATTGTCATTCAAAAGGTGTTTTAAAGAACCCCTCAGTTGCGTTACCTTGGTCATCCAGATATCGGATATTTTTTCCGGTTGAGGCCCAGACATTGGAAGACGCGCATGTACAAAAAAGAACTGATTCTTGCCAGCCGGTCTCCCCGGCGCAAAGAGCTGCTTGAAAGCATGGGCCTTGCCTTCACGGTCCGCGTTCCGGCAGTGGATGAAACCCCGTTGCCCGGAGAAGGCCCCGAGGCACACGCGGAACGGCTGGCTTGTGCAAAAGCCCGGGCGACGGAATCCGGCGAACGTACCGTTATCGCCGCAGATACGATCGTTGTGCTTGGGACCCGCATACTGGGCAAGCCTGAGAGCGGCAGCCAGGCGTGCGATATGCTTGAATCCCTTTCTGGGCAGACGCATCGGGTAATTACCGGCGTGTGTATCCGGAACAACCGGAAAGAATATGTATTCTCTGTCAGCACGGAGGTGGCTTTCAGGACTCTGGAAAGGACGGAAATCGAGGCCTATGTGGCCTCCGGCGAGCCAATGGACAAAGCCGGGGCCTATGCAATCCAGGGCGGAGCCGCCGGTATGGTCCGGGCCGTTAACGGTTCCTACACCAACGTGGTCGGCCTCCCCCTGTGCGAGCTCTCTCAGGCGCTGATTTCTTTTGATTAACCATACGGCTTCCGGTACATTCCAAGGCAATATTATGTTGGATAACCATATGAAATGGAGTGAAACGGCTTTTTACCGCGCTACAGCCTGCTTGAAATATGCTGCACTGGCGGTCATTGCGGCGATTCCGACGGCAGGCTGTGCGGAGGACGGCGGCTCCGGCGGTGTTTTCGAACACCTTGAAACCGACTTCATTATCATTATGATTCTGCTGTCTAACACGGTTCTGCTGTTCGGTTTCCTGATCTGGCTGCGCCAGTCGCGGCAAACCTCCTCCCGCCAGTCAAAGGAAATTGATACACGGAACCGTCATATCCACCTGCTGGGCGATAACCTGCCGAACGTGACCGTGTTTCAGTTCACGCGCAATTCGAACGGGGAGTTCTCGTTCAATTATCTAAGTCAAGGCTATGAGCACATCCTCGGCATTGCCCGCGATCGGGTGATTCAGGATGCGCGCATTGCATTCGACAATATTTACGAGGAGGATCTGCCCCATCTGCAGGCCGCCTACAACCAGTCGACGGAAAACCTGTCGGTGGTGGATGTCGAAATCCGGGTGCTTGATGTGTCCGGGACGCTCAAATGGATCCGTATCAGCGCGGTGCCGCATCAGGAAAAAGGCGCCATGGTATGGGACGGTTTCATGCAGGATGTGTCTGCCGGCAAAATGATGGAAGGCGTATTGGCTGAGGAGAACTTGAATTTCCAAAACCTGTTCGAAACCATTAATGATTTTCTGCTCGTCTGCGACATGGACGGAAGTCTCCTCCATACCAATCCCTCCGTCGGGCGACGGCTTAAGTATTCAGGGGAAGAACTGGCTTCCATGGCACTTCTTGATCTTTACCCGCGGCTGCTTCGCGACGAAGTTAAACAGACCCTTTTGCTGCTGGCAGATAATGAGACCGTCCTGAGCAACCTGCCGTTGCAGACGAATAACGGCGAACAGATTCCAGTTGACATGAATATCTTCCAAGGCAACTGGAAAAACAAACGCGCACTATTTTGTGTAGCCAGGGATATGACCAACAGCAAGAAAATTGAAGATGCGCTGCGGGAATCGCAGCGCATGCTTCAGTTGATCATGAACACCATTCCCATCTGTGTGTTCTGGAAAGACCGGGATTCTGTCTACCTTGGCTGCAATCAGGCTTTCACGAAAATGTGCGGACTGCCAAGCATCGAGGACGTGGTGGGAAAAACCCCTTTTGATGTTTTTGATCAGGAATCCGCCGCCGAAATAATCGAACAGGATCAGCAGGTTATAACCGCAAACGAGCCGCTTTACAACTATCTGCACGCATACACCCGGACCGATGGCGGTACCGGGTGGCGGGAGTCCAGTAAAATCCCGCTGCATGATGAGGAAGGAGTCGTGGTAGGGGTTCTCGGGATATGGCGCGATGTAACAGATCAGAAACAGGCTGAAGAAAGGCTGAAACGGACGCTGGAAGATATGGAGCGTTTTAACCAGTTGATGCGCGGCAGGGAACGCAGAACGCTGGAACTGAAAGCGGAAGTGAACGAACTTCTGAAACAGCAGGCACAGCCTATAAAATACAGAACATCTTCCGACACGATCATATGAACTGGACATTCCATAGTGGACTGCTAAACGAAAAAACACGTGCCTACTGGCTGTTTGGGCTGGTGGTTGCGGTGTATGTGGGCGGCGTGATCGGCTATTCCCTGTGGTCATACCGGCAGCACAAGAATGGTGTGCTGGCCCATACCGATGCGCAACTGCGCAACGGCGCCATGGCCGTGGAAGTTGCCTTGGGCGAATCCTTTCTAAGCCGGGCCGACTCCGCCGATGCGATCTCGCCGGAAGAACATCGTATTCTCTGCGGACGGATGAATGGCCTTGCCACCGATTGCCGGTTCGATGCTCTCGGCGCCGCCGTCATAAACAGCAGCGGCACCTATGCCGTCGTGACGGGGATCCGGTCGAACACCCGGATTTCCGACGATGCCATCCCTTACTGGAAGCCGGTCCGCCCGGAACTGCTTCCGTTTATCCGGCGGGCGGCACGCTTCCAATCAAGGGAACCGGTCATCTGTCCGGTACCCTACGGCGAAGACGGGGTATTTCGCTCCGCCATTATTTACCGCAAGACCGGCCCGAAATCCGGGTACTGCATCTTCACCGCCCGCAACCTTGACTATATCGAAACCGCGTTGCGACTACAGTCGCTGCGCGCCATGGCGAAAGGGCTCTTCTTTCTGCTGATGGCCTACCCGCTCATGCTGCTCTACAGCACAGCCCAGCAGAAATCTTCCCGGGAATTGGCCATACTCAATGCCCAGCTCCGCAATGATGTTGAAAAACGGGGCAAACACGAAGAAGAACTTAAAGACGCCATCCGGGATCTGGAGCGGTTTAACGCTGTGGCCGTCGGGCGCGAGAACCGCATTCTCGAATTGAAAACCGAAGTAAACAAACTGTTAATTGAACTGGACCGCCCCATACAATATCATGCGGTACCCGCTGAATTATCGAAACCTGACTTAAACGAACATGGATAATCATCTTAACATTCAGCGGCGCCTGTCACGTGCGGGTTCATTGGCGGCCGGGCTGGCGGCGCTGATGATCGCAGCAGCGTTGCAGGCACTCTCCAATACGGAGGCCGAACGCTTCTCGCTCCACTTTACCGCGCTCTTTGTGTTGATCATTATCGGCATAGGTTATCTGGCGGGCTACGCCCTTGGCCGCTGGTTTGAGGTTAAGGAATTCCACCTCTACCAGGAACTGCACGAACAGATCAACGAGGCCCAGGAACTGATGCGGGCCAACGAAGATCTGGAAAACCAGACCCTCGACCTGAAAGAGCACCGCAAGGCGCTTCTCAGCATCATGGAGGATGCCGAACGCTTCAATGAGAACCTAAAAGCCGAAATCGCCGAACGCAAACGCGCGCAGGAGGCCGCCGCCAACGCCCGCGAAAACATGGAACTCATCCTGCACGGCGGCGATCTGGGTTACTGGGACTGGAACATCCGCACCGGCGAGCAGTCCTATAACGCCCGGTTGCCCGAGATTCTCGCATACGATTTCAGCGAAGTAACCCCGAGTCAGGAATGGAAAGATAAACATATACACCCCGATGATGCGGAATCGGTGCAAAAGAGGCTTAACGATCACCTCACGCGGAAAGTCGACTCGTTTACGAGCGAGCATCGTCTGCGCACGAAGCACGGCGACTGGGTATGGGTTCTCGACCGCGGGAAAGTGATTGAGCGGGACGAACGCCACAAACCGTTGCGCATGGTGGGAACTCTGCTCGATATCACCGAACGCAAAGAGCACGAAATTCACCTTCAGGACGCAAACCGCCTGCTGGATAAACGCAGCCGGGAAATGGAGGAAAACCAGCATATCATCATGGGCATGATGGAAGACGCCAACGATACGCGCGACCGTCTGGAATCCGCCAACCGCCAGCTTCAGCTGGCGCGTGAAAAAGCGGAGCAGGCCGCACAGGCCAAAAGCGATTTTCTTGCCAGCATGAGCCATGAAATCCGCACCCCCATGAACGGAATTATCGGCACGGCCAGCCTGCTCAACGATACCGGCCTGTCCAAGGAGCAGCGGGAATATGTACGCATTGTCCAGACCTCGGGTGATGCCCTGCTGATGCTGCTTAACGATATTCTCGACTTCTCCAAAATCGAAGCGGGCAAACTGCCGCTCGAGCCGCACACCTTCGATCTGCGCGAAACCTGCGAGCATATCACCGAGCTGCTTACCCCCACGGCCCTGGAAAAAAGCATCGATCTGATTCTGCGCTACGCGCCGAGCACCCCGGCATGGGTGGTCGGGGATTCCGGACGCATCCGGCAGATTCTCATGAATCTCGTCAGCAATGCACTCAAGTTCACCCGCAAGGGCCATGTCTATATCGACATCCAAGCCGCGGCCGGTACGGAGTCGGAAACCACCCTGAACTGCCGGATTGTAGACACCGGAATCGGTGTCGCCAAAGAGGAACAGTCGCAGCTCTTCCAAAAATTTTCGCAGGCGGACTCCTCATCTACCCGCGAATACGGCGGCACCGGCCTCGGCCTTGCCATCTGTAAACAGCTGGTCAACCTAATGGGCGGCAAGATCGGCGTGGAAAGCGAACCGGGCAAAGGTTCCACCTTCTGGTTCAAACTCACGCTGCCGCTGGCCAAAAACATCAAACCCGCTCTCATCGACCAAATCATCTTTAAAGGTGAATCCGTCCTGGTGATCGACGAAAAGAGGCTCATGGGCGAAGTGCTGGGCGAGTGGCTTGGGCGCTGGGGCCTGAAAGCCCAAAGCTGTACATCCATTGACAAAGCACTCGATGAAATCAAAAAAAGCAAATGCCGCCTCGTGCTCATCGAAGAATACCTTGCCTATTCCAGCGACACCCCCATTTTCTCCGACCCCGCGTGTAAAGATACCGTGTTTTTCATTATCTGTTCCATTACCAACCGCGACTTCAGATCGCTCGACAGCGCGGGACTGGCCACCAATCTGGTCAAGCCCATCCGTCTGGTCAACCTGCTCCAGAAATCCGCCCGGGTGCTTGGCTACCCCATCGCCGCGGAAAAACCTGCCCCCGTCAAACCGCAGCTTGAAAAATCGCGGCTTGAGGAAATCAAGACCCGCCGCATCCTCGTGACCGAAGACAATATCGTCAACCAGACGGTCGCCAAACGCATGCTTATTAAGCAGGGCTTCGAAGTGGATGTCGCCAGCAACGGCGAAATTGCCCTGCAGAAAATCAAAGACGGTGATGTATACGACCTGATTTTCATGGACTGCCAGATGCCCCAGATGGATGGCTACGAAGCCACCATCAAAATCCGGGACGTCGAGAGCGAAAGAGCGGATGGCAGCCGGATACCGATCATCGCCATGACTGCCAATGCCATGCGCGGCGACCGCGAAAAGTGCCTCGAAGTCGGCATGGACGACTACATCCCCAAGCCGGTCACCAAGGAAATGCTGCAGGAGATGCTCCAGCGCCACCTCGGCTGATTTTCCAACCTTTGGAAACAATCACTGCGGGATTTTCAGCCATCGGAAGACTAGTTCCAATGGCTGGAAATCCCGGAAGCGTTATTCCAGCTCGATCCGGTAGAACTTCTTCGGCTGCCCCGCCGCCGACGGGTCGGTAATGCTGTTTTCCGGTGGCGTCGCCGCTTGATGCTCCGCAATCGGCGCAAAAGCCGTACTCACCAGCGAAGTCGTCGCGCTCACGCGGTAGCTGCGGTTGGCCTGACTGGTCCATTTAACCACCGCCGACCCCGCCGGCGGAGTCAGTTCGGTGATAACCAGTCTGGACAACGGGTCTTTCGGTCCGGTACCGGCCAGCGACTCCGCCAGGTCGGTCAGGCCGTCGTGGTCGAAGTCCGTCGTGCCGTTGGCCACAACCAGCGATCCAAAGTTAATCCCTTCCCAGTCATCTTCGATGCCGTCTTCGTCCATGTCGATCTGGACATCGGAAATCACAATGCTGCCGGAGTTGGTGCAGGCCTGCCCCGCACCCGAGACAACCAGCCGCCATCCGTAGGTTCCGTTGGTCGGATAGGCGTACTGCGATAGCGCGTCGGTCGAGGTTGAACCGTCGCCAAAGTTCCAGGCATAGGAAACCGCCGCCGCGCAGTTCGAAACCGTCGCCTGTGCCCAGAACGGAACCGGATTCCGGGAGCCCGCCTGCGGCGGTACCACCGCGGCGCACACCAGCACGCAGCTACCTTCCGACACCGTCACGGTTCCCGTGGCCAGGTTCGAGTCCTGACCGGACGCGTCGTGCCATGCCGCAAAGGTAAACGCGTCCGTGCCGGTAAAGTTAAAGAACGGGTAGTAGGTCGCGGTTGAACCGGACAGCCCAACGGTTCCATTCTGCGGCTGCGATACAATCCGGATGGTACCCTTCGTCGCGATAAGCGCAATGGTCTTCGGCGTGTTGGCTGTAGTCGAAGCCGTAGCCGAAGTAACCTCCGGTGGGTCAATGGGATTCGGATTATCTTCATCGTTTGGACCGTTATGGCAGGTGAAGCAGCCGATCTGCCGGCCCCGCCAGAAGGTCTTGGTGCCTAAGTCGCCCGTGTTGATGGTCCGGTCCGCATGTGAACGCGAAAGGATAGTGCCTTTGTAGTCATCGCCGTGGCAGGCCTTGCACGAATTCAGGTCCCC
>JAIPIO010000156.1 GCA_021734595.1 Kiritimatiellales bacterium
GCTCAAGCGCGGCGCAAGGATTTACTGCCAGGCCGCCGGCTATGGCCGCACCTGTGATGCCTTTCACATTACCGCGCCGGCCGAAGAAGCCGTCGAAGCCGCACGCGGCATGACGCTTGCCATTGCCGATGCCGGGCTCAATCCCGAAGACATCGACTACATCAACGCGCATGGAACGAGCACGCCCTACAACGACAAGGGTGAAACCCTGGCCATCAAAAAAGCGCTGGGCGAAGAGCTTTCCCGCAAGGTGCAGATCAGCTCCACCAAATCCATGACCGGGCATATGCTTGGCGCGGCCGGCGGTGTGGAAGCGATCGTCTGCGCCTTGGCGATCCGGGACGGAATTATTCCGCCCACCATCAACTACACCACCCCCGACCCCGACTGCGATCTGGACTATGTTCCGAACACCGCCCGGGAATCGGAAGTGAAGGCCGCCTTGAGCAACTCGCTCGGCTTCGGCGGACACAACGCCACGCTGTGCTTCACCAAAGTGTAGTGGGTTCCAAACTCTGGAAGTTTTCTGCGGAAAACTTCCAATGGTTGGAAGAGCCGTTCCAGACATTGGAACGGCTTTTTCTACAGCTTGAACGAATGGGGCAGCAGCTCGCCGAGACGGATGGTTTCATACACCCCGGGATTTCCGGCGGAAGCGATGTGGACGGTGAGGTGGGGGTCGCAGAACTCGGCCAGCACCTGGCGGCACGCGCCGCAGGGGTAGGGCATGGCGTCGCCGCCGGCAACAATGGCGATGGCTTCGAATTCGAGGTTCCCGGCGGCAACGGCTGAAAAGACCGCAGTGCGCTCCGCGCAGTTGGTCAGTCCATACGAAGCGTTTTCCACATTGCAGCCGGTAAACACGGTTCCGTCCGCACAGAGCAAGGCCGCACCCACTTTAAACTTGGAATAGGGCGCATAGGCTTTTTGTGCGGCTTCGGCGGCGGCTTTAACCAGATCAATCGGATTCATGGGCCAGTTCCTCCAGAAAGCGGGTGATCGTCTGTTTCATTTTCGGCATCGCCGTGGCGGCGGTGTCCGACACATCCTGGTGGGTCAGCTTGACGGGACTGATGCCCGCCGCCCAGTTGCAGACGCAGGAAAGTCCAGCCACCTGCATGCCCAGTGCGTTGGCCACCATCGCCTCCGGCACGGTGGACATGCCGACGGCGTCCGCGCCCATGGCCTTGAATAGGTTGACTTCCGCCGGTGTTTCGTAGGTCGGTCCCGTCGTGGCCACATAGACGCCGGCGGTGTCCGCCCCGGCCTTCATCAGTTTTTTGCGCAGTGGTTTGCTGTAGATTTCCGACTGGTCGGGAAAGCGGGTTCCAAGGGTTGGATTGTGCGGTCCGATCAGCGGATTGCCGCCGAGCAGGTTGATATGGTCTTCGATCACCATCAATGTACCCGGTTTTAGGTCGTCGCGGATGCCGCCCGCGGCATTGGTCAGTAGCACGGTGTTCGCGCCGAGGGCATGCAGCACGTAAACCGGCAGGATGACCGGCGTCCAGCCTTCGCCCTCGTACCAGTGGCGGCGTCCCTGGAAAATCAGGATTTCCATTCCGCCGACCGTTGCGTGCAACAGTTTGCCGGCATGGCCCTCCACCCCGGTCTTTCCAAAGCCTGGAATCTTTTCGTAGGAAAGTTCCAAAGCCTGGAAATCCTCCGTCACCGTGCCCCAGCCCGAGCCGAGCACCAGCCCGCACTTTGGTTTCGCATCCGGCCATTGCTTTTGGACCGCCTCGACGGCCGTCTCCAGTGTGAGCTGATTAATCTGTGAATTCATGACTGACAGCTTAAAGGGCATCGGCCCGGGAATCAATCCCCTGATTAGGTTTGAATGGGATGCCGATTTTCACCACTACGACTACTCAGGTTTAATTCGAGAAGGGTGCATTCATGCTGAAGAAGCTGTTTCCATTTCTGGACTGGAGGTTTTCAAGGGAGGATTTCCGGGCCGGGTTGCTGGTTGGTTTCTTCCGTCTTACCGTCGTGGCCAATTTTCTCTCCAAACCGGCAAAGGATGGTTTTGTCCACGCGGTGCCGGGCGGTGTTACTGCATAGACCCACGAGACAGCCATTGGCAGCAACAAACCTACCGACACTTTCCTGCCGACACTTTATCGTAGCGCGCTATTGCTCCACTCTGAGCCGGATGAATTTTTCATCCAGATCGTAAGCGGTACGTACAGCCACGGTTTCGACCTCGCCGTCGTCACCAATGACCTCTTCGGTAAATCCGGTTGTTCCCCAGCTTGGCGATACCAGCTCTGGCGAATATTCGGCATAGACACTAATGCCGCCGATCTTGCGCCTCGTGTAGATGATGACCCAGTTTGGATTATCAAACGACATCGAGATGATCGGCGAATCGGCAACCAGCGGGTCGGTCGCCAAGATCCATTCCAGATTGTTGGAGTACTTGTCCAAGTCCGGATTCCCCTCCGGTATTGTATCCGTTCCCGGAGGTGCGTTGGAAAAAGCAACTTCCGCCCATTGGTCGTACGGGGATACATACGGCTCTTCTATGCGGATATTGTCGATGGCCGGGTCGGCCGCGTTCCAGTTGTCATTGGCAGTCCGGAAGCGGATCGTTACCTCATTGTTTCCGGTAAAGGTCGTCAGATCCACCGTTGCAACAGACCATGGGACTGTGCTGGTGGAGTGCTGCTGGCCGCTCATTATCCAGACATTGGACGCCCAAGTGGACCCATCGTGTATATCGACTGCGAGGAACTCGATATATTGCCCGTACATGTGGTAATCAAAGGTCATCGTGGGGTCTGTTGCAGCGCTTAAGTCGAAGACGCATTCAACCATGTTGGTGTTGTCGGTTTGTGAAGGAGAATCATGCCCTTCACTGAATAGATAGTATTCGCCGTCGGAGGCTCCGCTCGGACCCGCATTCGTGGTCGGCGTACCGCCGCTGCCGACCTCCCAGTCCGCCGGATCATCGTAAAACTGTCGCCAGGCGCCGATGCCGTTTTCAAAGCTTTCGGCATACGGCAGCGTCTGCACCTCGGCAATCGTGATCGGCTGATAGTGTTTGATAAAGCGGAACCGTACGTTGTCGTAGGCCGCCGTATCGTTGTCGACATTGATCACATTCGCACTGGTGATGCGCAGACGTTTTCCGGTCGACGGATGGTCGATGAAGAACCAGCCATACTGGTCTTCGTTCAGTTCCCATTCAACCGTTGATCCCGTGGTGCCTGCTGCCGCCAGTCCGACGCTGGAGTCGTTGTAGGAAAGGCGGCGGCCGTCGCTGAGGCCCGTGATGTATTTGTTGCCGCCCGGCGCGGCTTCGAGCATAAACTGTTCGGTTGCATTTCGGTTCAGCACATCGGCATAGCTGACGGTGTTGGAGGCCGGATGGTCGATCAGGCGCAGGAAGCGTCCCTTGTTGTGGATGATGTAGGCGGTCTCGTCCACAACACTGGCATTGCCGTCCCATCCGGCCAGCAGCAGACCGCACTCGGCCAGGTCTTCCCAGCCGGGATCGGTCTTATCGTTATTGTAGTGCAGCGCCAGCCGTGGCGAATTCATGTCGGTCGGATCGTCACTGGCAGCATCAGTTGTAGCCGGGTCTCCTCCATACATGGCCCACTCATAAAGGGACCACCCTTTCAGCCACGACAGGCTTTCGGCGCGCCACATGAATTCGGCCAGGAAGTTATAGTTGTGGTTGCGGCTCCACGTCTCCAGCGTGCCGTTGAAGTTGCGGGTGGAAAATTCGGTCAGCAAGATCGGCTTGCCATACGTGTTGTACAGGCTCTGCATGTTGTTGATGAGCTCGTCCGGGCTCCCTTGAGCAGCACCGGAGGTCGAATACCAGTGCATCGTCATGTATTCGGTGCGGAAACCGCGCTCGGCGGCCATGGCTTCGTAGGCGGTGCGCCACGAACCCTGATAGTTCGATGGACATGGGCCTCCCAACGGAAGGCGCATGCGTTCCATGCGCGGCCATTGATACGCCGCCGTCTCCTCGGTCATGTTCGCCTGGTCCGGAAGGTTGGGTTCGTTGAAGCCCAACACCGTGGTCTGGTTGGCACGACGGTACCACTTCGGTTGTTCCCGAAGAATGCCGGCTGTGGAGGAACCGATGCCGGCCCACTGCATCGGCAGATATTGGCCATATTCATACTCATTCTCCCCTCCATATCCCCAATTATAGGACCACGAGGGTTTAAACAAGGAATTAAAGTGCGGAGCCGAAGCCTGCCCCTTCTTGGGATAGTGCGTCTCGTAATTAACTTTCCATTGCTGAGTCTGGTCCGCGTCGGCCACCTGTTGCACCACGTTGGTTCCATCCAGGTCGAGCACCAGCCCGCTCCAGACATTTTTGATTTGGAAATGAGTACCGTCGCCGGTGTCCACCAACCGCCAGCGCTGGTGCGGCATGGAGGAATAC
Organism: Kiritimatiellales bacterium; assembly: GCA_021734595.1. GTDB lineage: Bacteria > Verrucomicrobiota > Kiritimatiellia > Kiritimatiellales > Pontiellaceae > JAIPIO01. The sequence continues at coordinate 4,412 of JAIPIO010000156.1, forward strand.
TCGCCTTCCACGATCGATGCGCCGCCGTTAGTGGCGGCAAGCGCAACCTCGAAACATTGTTCGCTGTCCTTGCTGCGCAGGCGATAGGTGTCGGTGCCGAGGTTCAGCAAAACCTGGAACCACGGTTCGTTTGTGGTCACAGATGAACCATTCATGGAGGTGACAAGGAACTGCCCGGTATCCCGGTTTTCGATAGTGTAGTAGGAATCCTCATAGTCCATGAAGCTTTGCGAAGGCGGCGCTGCATCCTTTGCATCGGTCCAGAGCGGATAGCCGGAACCGTTGTTTCCCGGCAGCAGGACCAGCTCGCGGATAAACGCCTGGTTGGCATCAAGCGAGCGGATCCGGATTTTTTTGGTCGTTGCCGAAGCATTGAAGCGGACGCTCCGATTGAGTTCGGCATTGCCCGAAACCGAGCCGCCGTCAAAGAGAACCCAGTCAGTACCGTTGCTGCTGTAGGCCACTTCAAAATCCTGAATTTGCGTGCCCGGCATTCCCTCATAGCCGGAGTAAAGCTGAATGCCGCGGATCTTTTCACTCTGTGGCAGATGGATTTCCAGATCGTGCGGGCCTGCAGCATTCGTGCTGGCCCAGCCGGAGGCATCGTCGACATAGCCGTCGATCGCCAGCTTCGGATAGTTGTTTCCGCTTACGGAGGAATATTCGTACTGGCGCAGCTTCGCAATGTTTAGATCCAGATCCGCCCCGAAAGGCACCATCGAACCGTCAGCGGTCGGAGGATACAGCGCCAGTTCCTTCACGCGGGCCGTTCCGTCGATCGTGTACAAACGGAACTCCTGGGCGGTGACCGGCGTGTCGAACACCAAGTTGAGTTCAGGCGAGGTGTTGCCCGAGACCACCGTGCCCGGAATATCGACCCAGCTTGCCCCATTATGGTACTGCAACGAAAAATCAGACATGCCTGAGTTCCAGGTGGATCCGCTGTAGAGATGCGCGCTGCCGATGGTCATGGGTGTGCCCAGATCGAGCGCAAGCCAATGCGGTCCGGCACCGCTACTGACCCAGCGGCTGTCCTGAGCCATAAACCCGTCGGTGGCGTACTGCGACGGTTCGGTGGCCGTGGCCGAATCCCTCGTGGGCTTCTGATACTTGGCCAGGTTGATGTGGTCGTTGTACGCAAAGACCGATCCCGGCTTGGCGGCCACTTGCAGGTTGTCGATCCATGCCCCGCCGTTGACAGAAACATCGTTCGCAATGCGCAACGCGCTGATTTCGGTTACACCGGAAGACCGTGCGCCGAAATCGATCTCCATCAACTCCCCCGTATCGGCATAATCGCCATCGCCGTTCCAGTCGAGGCTCAACCGCGCGCCCCGGTTCCCGGCCTGCGAGGGCTGGCTGGACACATCGATCTTGACATGGACCATGGTTGCACCCCAGTCGAGGTAGCCATCGACTGCTGGATTCTTGAAACCATTATTTACGCCGGTTCCGTTTGCCGACACGCCGGTAATCTGCCCAGAAGCATTGAGTGTGTAGAAATCCTTGTTATTATTCATCCGGAAAACAAACGTATAGGCGCTGTTGCCGTCGGCATCGTCCAACGAAAATTCAACGCGCTGCCCACCCGATTGCCGAACCGCGTAGAGATCCATTTCAACTGTCAGCGCTTCACCCCCCGCCAAATCAACGGCACGCGAGAAAACCGCGTTGGCCGAATTGGAGCTGGAGCCGGATGTAGCTTTGTCGAACACAAACGCGTTGTCGGTGCCACCGTCGGAAATGATCGCTCCGGGATTCACGCCGGGCAGTTCCCAGCTGCCGACCGATGTTCCTGAGTCCAGATTGGATTCCGACGCATTGGCCGTTACCGTATCGCTGACCTCGGCGGACGCATCGAAGTCGGCCTCGAACACCACGGCTTCCGCCGAAGCGCCCTGCGAGTTGCCCAATGCAAAGTTAAAATCACGCCCGGTGACGGTAATCCCGGGATAGAAAGCCCGTCCGAAAAAACCGTCGGCATAGGCATTGGAAGTGTCCAGATAAGCCTTCAACTCCACCGAAGTCGTTGCGTTAGAGAACGCCAGCGCATAAGTGGTCCCGTGCTGCCCGCCCGCCAGGGTGACTGGATCGAATTCATAGTAGAGATATTCACCGTTCGCTGTGGGAATCTCGCTGCCGGAATAGGTGTGTTCGGCCAGCACGGTCGAATAGGCGCTGTCAGCGGTGAAGCCCTGGTCGTAGCGGATAAGCTTCAGGTTGCTTTCGCCCATGCGCCCGGCATTGACCTTGAAGGCGAAGAAATCAACCGTCCAAAACTCGCCTGCGCCCACCGTAAAAACATGCGCGGCTCCTTTTGATCCGGTAGTAAGCGCCACCTTTTCGCCTGTCCCCCCCGCCAGCGAGCTGGCCACCACGTTGGAGATCGTCGTCCCTGAACCCATCACCACGCCATTGGCCGGCACGCTGGGCAACGAGCTGATTTGAAGTGTAGCCAATGCCCCTTGAATGGAGAAGGCACCAACCGCGATTGCTAAAACGGCTTTTTTTATTTACTCAAACCCCTCTTTAAATTTCAGCCATGGATATGCACTGACATACCGAAGCACGAGGGCTAACACACTATCGGATTCGCGTCTACCTAAAAAAATCAGGCGGTTTCAGGTCGTCGCGGATGCCGCTCGCGGCATGGCCCGGCACGCCGGGTTTTCCAAAGCCTGGAAATCCTCCGTCACCGTGCCCCAGCCCGAGCCGAGCATCAGCCCGCACTTCGGTTTCGCATCCGACCATTGCTTTTGAACCGCCTCGACGCCCGTCTCCAACGTGAGTTGGTTAATCTGTGAATTCATGCGCTCAGGATAATCGGCGGCGGCGGGTAAAGCGAAACCTGCCCTCAGCGGTTTGCCACCATCATGATCGCGGCCGTCAGGATCACCCCGATCATGATCCACCGCAGCAACGTGTCGGGCAGTTTGACGGAAAGCCTGCTGCCGTACCGGACGCCGAGCAGCGAGCCCACTGCCATGACAATGGCGCTGTAGGCATCCACTTCGCCGCCTTTGCCGTAGACCAGTGCCGTGATGAAGGTCAGCACCATGGCCATGAAGATGGAACTGCCGACCGTCCGGCTGGCGGACAGCCCGAAAATAATGATTAGCATCGGCACAATCAGTACGCCGCCACCGACCGAGGTGGCACCGATCAGGCCGCCAATGGCCGCGCCGAGCAGCACGCAGAATGCGTTGCGCAACACGCCGTGTCCACGCATGCCGGCGGCCACCGAGCGTTCTTCGTCTTCGATCTTGCGGCGCAGGTTTTTGATGGCGTTGATGACCATCACGCCGACCGAGAAGAAGACGATGCAGATGATGAAGGTTTTCAGCGAATGCTTGAAGGCGTCGTTTTCTCCCTGGCGGCTAATCCACGCCGCAATCAGAATGTTGGCGGGGATGGCGCCGCAGAGGAGCCGCAGCACGGAACCCCAGGCGATGTTCTTGAGTTTGGCATGGTGGAAACTCGCGGAAATATTGGTGAGAAAGATGTAGAGGCTGGTGGTGCCGACGGCCCGGATGGGATCCATGCCCAGCGCGAGCGTCATGGCCTGCAGACCGAGTACGCCGCCGCCCACGCCGGTCAGCCCGATGCTGAAACCGATGACGACCCCAAGCCCTAGGCGAAGCAGGATGCCTAGTATATCCAAATCGGCGAATTCCATAAAAAGTCCTTACATTTGTACCGCAGAAAACGAAATGACGAATATACTGGCTGAAAAGCGGCTTGCCAGCAGAAAAGGATTAATAGGAGTATGTCCGGTGGCGGAGGAAAGGAGATTTTATGATACGCAGCGGATTTATGATGCTGATTATGCTGTGCCTCGGACTTGATGTGCAGGCTGAAAAACTACGCATCCTGTTCATCGGCAACAGCTACACTTATGTCCAGAACATGCCGGAAATCCTGCGGCAGATGGCCGACGACAAGGGGCATGAGCTGGAAATCGAGCAGGAAACCCCCGGCGGGAAAAACTTCGAGTTCCATTGGAATGCCGGGCGTGCCGCCGAAAAGATGCGCACGGGCAACTTCGATGTCGTCGTCTTCCAGAACCAGAGCTTCGAGCCGGTCGGCGACCCGGATAACATGATGGAATATGGAAAACTGCTGGCCGCCGAAGCCGATAAGGCCGGTGCGCGGAAGCTTTTTTATCTTACGATGGCCTACAAGGATAAGGTCAAATGGATGAACGGTGATTCCGATGAGGCGAAGCGTGGGGTGGCGCTCCTGCCGGAAATGCTCGGCCGGCTCACGGCGTCCTATTCGAAACTCGCCCGCAGTACCAAAAGTGAAGTCGCACCGGTCGGAATTGCCTGGAAGCAGGCTTACGACGCTGTGCCGGGGATCGAGCTCCACCGCTCGGACAACAGCCATCCCAGCGAAACCGGCGCCTACCTCACCGCACTTGTTTTCTACGCCACCATCTATGGCGAAAAGCCCGATGGCATGCCCGGAACCATCACGGTGTCGACAAAGCGCAAGGGCAAGACGCAGGAAACCGTGATCGAAGTGGATAATAAAACCCGCCAGGCGCTCGAGCAGATCGCCTGGAAAACCTGCCGCGAATTCAACCTGTGAGGTCTGCTGTGAAATCCATGAAACAATTAATTGGTCTGCTGCTTCTCTGTTTGCTGGCACAGGCCGGAGCAACGGAAATAGAGATCGTCAACTCCTCCGCCGAAATCAACAACGGGGTCGACGGAACAGCCATTAGCGATCCGTCTGTCCTCGGATGGGGTGCGGTTGATGGAACCATTCAGGCGGGCGGAACCGACTACGGCAACGGTGCCTGGCGGCTCAACTATGAGGATGGCGGCGCCGTCTTCCAGATGACCTCGCATGCCATATCGACCGGCGAATCATTCTCGCTGCGGTTTGATGCCGCCGGTTTCACTGAATTTGGCGACGACGTCTTTTTCCCCAACCTCACCCTGATTGCAGGATCCACCCTCAACGGCGATTTCAATGCCAACACCGACACCAACGATTCGCACTCGTTTGCCCTTACACCGGAATGGACGAATGTCGGAACCGGCAACCAGACGGTGCAGGCCACCCGTATCAACAAGGACTTTGACGGCACCCGCAATGCCGTTCTCTATAACGGCTCAAACAAGGTGTTCCAGTAAGCCGCTGCGCGGCAGTTCAATAACCTTCCTTTTCCTATACCTTCCGTTCCGAAGGGGGCGCATCCGGCATCCCCGCAACGGAACGAAAGGAGTCGTACATGAATACGAAACTTCAGAAGAAGATGATA
>JAIPIO010000157.1 GCA_021734595.1 Kiritimatiellales bacterium
AGCTGCCGGTATTTGAATCCGTTGCGGCACTGCCGCCAACCGGGTTTCCGAAGCTGGCGATGGTGCAGACTGCGGAGAGCGTTACGGTTAATGGCGACGACTTCACCATTGTCTTCGATAAAACCAAGGGGACGCTGAGTTCATATGTTTTCCAGGGATTGGAACTGATCAAGGAAGGTCCTCGTCCCGATTTCTGGCGGGCACGGACGGACAACGATCTGGGCGCGGCCCAGCACAAGTATGTTTCCGATGGCTGGAAAACCGCCGGCGCAGAAGCGGTGGTTGCCGCGGCGCAGGCCAAGCAGGGCGCCGACTCGGTGATGGTGTTTTTTAAACTGAAACTGCCGAAAGAGCTGGGCGAGGTCACCACGATCTATGCCGTCTACGGCAGCGGCGAAGTGGCCGTGGAAATCAAATACAAGAAGGGGAGCAAGAAAGACCTGAAGCAGTTGGTGTACCGCTACGGAACCGCGCTGGCCATGCCGGCTGGGTTTGAAAACATAACCTGGTATGGCCGCGGCGGGCTGCCGACCTACAGCGACCGCAAGTTTGAGCCGGTCGGCATCTACAGCGGGACCGTGGACGGGCAGTGGATCGACTACAGCAACCCGCAGGAAAACGGCAACAAGGTGGATGTCCGCTGGGTGGCGCTGCAGGACAAGAAGGGCCGGGGACTGCTGTTCAAGGGTGTGCAGCCGCTGAGCGTCGGTGCACGCCATTTCGGGATGGAGGATATGGAGAAGGCTCCCTACACCTTCGAGATGACACGCCTGGACGAAGTGCTGGTGAACATCGACCTGGCGCAGAACGGTGTGGGTGGCAACAACTCCTGGGGCGCGGTCGCCATGCCGGACTATCTGCTGCCGGCGGTGGACTTCAGTTATCGTTTCCACCTGTTGCCGATCAAGGCGAAAGCCAACGAACTGCCGGAACTGGGCCGTCCGCTGGTCGGTGCACAGCGCACCTATGATGTAACTCTTCCCAAACTGGAAGGGAAGCTGACTAGCGTAAAGCAGAAGAAATGGAACCAACCGGTAAAAAAGAAAAAGAAAAAAACGGCTGCTCAGTGAACTCCGCGGGTTGATATTCTGTCGTATACTTCAGACTGGTAAAAATCCAGCCTGTGCCATACCATTGGCTGCATCGGCAGGAAACAGCGAACAAGAGGAGGGGAGCGGGATGAGATCACTTAATCTGGTTGTGTGCAGTTTACTTCTCTTCTCGCTGAGTCGGCCGTGCGGGGCCGTTGACAATCCGTTGTTGCCGGAATCGGGCGGTTACCTTGGTCGGTACAACGGTGAGTATTACCTGCTTTGCTCGGTCTCGAACCAGATCATGCGGTCGGCCGATCTTTCGGTATGGACCAATACGTCCGCAACGTTCCAGATTCCGCTGGGGAACAAAGACGCAACTATTTCCGGTGCCGGGGAGTTGGCCTACCGCAACGGCGTGTTCCACATCTATCCCGACGGTCTCGGCCATGTTTTTGCAACCGATCCGCTGGGTCCGTACACGCAGGGAAGCCGCAACAGCATCTCCACCACCGGCATCCAGCTGTTTCAGGATGAAAGCGGCGGGCTGATCAACGTTGCGCACGTGGCAGGCAGTAAAAACAGCGGTGAAATCTGGGCCGGGGAATACCGGACTCCATGGAACACCAGCAAGAAGCCGCGTCGGTTGCTGGACGGGCGCAGGGGCATGTGGGATTCGCTCGACAGCGCCGACCTTGGCGATCCGGACCTGCTGGCCTACCGCAACAACTATTATCTGCTATATGCCGCCAACAATCCGAGCCCGCGAACCGGCCTGCGCGAAATCGGGGTGGCCCGGTATCATTCCCTCTTCAAGATGGACAACGAGAAGAAGATTCCCGAGCCGGTGCTGATGCGGAATGCGGAACGCTTTGCCCGCAATTATGAAACCATTCTGCCGACCGCTGAATACATGGCCTGGAAGGCGCGCTACACACTGAAGGAGCCTGCCGAGGGCTGGCAGCAACTGAAATACAAACTTTCCGGTTGGCGGACCGCCACCGGCGGATTCGGTTTCCCGTTCGAGGACCGCGGCGCGCAGCTGCATGCCTGCAAAACCAAGTGGACGACCGATCAAATCTGGATACGACGGGAATTTGAAGTTGGGCGTGCAACGCCGAAGCGACTGTTGCTTAAGATCCGCCATGAACGCGCCGCCCAGGTTTTCCTCAATGGCGTCAAGGTTTACGAGTCGGCCGAACCGGCGCTGGCCTACCGGATGGTGGATATTTCCGCGAAGGCAAACGCGGTGCTGCAGGATGGCGATAATATTATTGCAGTGCATGCCGTGGCGGACAAAAGCAGTACGGCCTACCGGTTTATTGATTTCGGCATCTACGATATCGGCGGTGTCGAGGTGGAACCAACCGTGTATGCCCTGAACCGGCCGATCATTGTCGAGGGGCCGAACGGGCTGGAAAAATGGATCAGCTACCGTGCATTCTGGGACGGGAAACCCGGTGCGGGGCTCGACCGTGTGTTCTTTTTTGACAAGGAGCTTTATGTGGACGGCCCGACCACCACCAACACCCCGGGGTATCATCCGCCACCAACCCAGCCGACGTTCCGCGATCTGTTCAGCCAGGCATCCGATTTCCCCTCCGGCCAACGATGGACTTTTGCGGGAGGGCAGTGGTCGTTCCGCGACGGCGCAATGGTCCAGGCGGACAGGGCCGCGCCTGCCAAGGCCATGATCAAGAGTTCGCCGGCAGAAAACTACCTGTTCGAGGCCAGTGTGCGGTTCCCGGAAAAGGGAAAAGGGGTTGCCGGCATCGTGGCGTTCAGCGACGGGGATGTGGAACTGCTGATTATGCTTAACCAAGAGCGGAACTCGTGGTCATACCGGATTGAGCCCGGCAACAGCCTGTCGGGCAAAACCTATGCGCTGCCCCGGGACTTTCATTTCATGGAGCCGAATCCCATGATCCAAGGCAAGGTGCCGCCGTTTCATCGTTTGCGTGTGACCAAGAACGCGGGCAACTTCAACGTGATGCTCGATGAAATCTCACTGACCGGGGAAAACCCGATTCAAACCAGGATGTTCGGGGCGGGACTTCCGGGAGTCTATTGCCAGAACAGTGCCGCCGCGTTCGACGGCGTGGTGTATACCGTCGGCTGGGACGAGTTTAACGAGTATATCGCCGGTTGGCGGTTTGAGGAGGAGGGTTTCGAAACCCGCGCCGACTGGCGGCTGTCAGACGAAGGCCTCGAGCAGAAAAAACATTCCGGAACCGCCATGGCGCCTAAGGGCGACCGGCTGGAGAGCTATGGGTTTACCGTCAATGCCAGAACGCCCGAACTCTCCGACCGCAAGGGCGAAGCCTACGGCGTATTCCCGGTCTTTATCGACAAGGACAACTACCTGCAGGCGGTGATCAACCCCCATGAACGCAAGCTGGTGGTGACCGGAAAATCCAACGGTGTCGAGGTGGGTCCATGGGAGGCGCCACTGGCCCGCACCGTTCCCCGGCGGCACCTGTACGACGACGGCACCTCGTACAAGGATATTGTAGCATGGGTCTATGCGTTAAGATCTGAATCCATCATTTCCGGGGTGGATGTCCGCTGGCTGGAAGGTGAATTCGACTATCTGCGGGAAGAATTCGTTGTTCCAACCGATCAGGTCCACGTTACCTTTGCCACCATACGGAACGACGATTATGATGTGATTCTGTGGAATGACGGACGGTTTGAAGACGCCGATGTGCCCAAGCCGTTGACCCAAGAGCCCGGCATATTGAACGAAATCAGGTTCCGCAGTCAGGAGGCGGACCATGTCGCCTTCGGTATTTATGATATCGATACCGTCCGCATTGTGATCGACAGCAAAACCGGACGCTTCAAGCGCTATTATGAACCCGATTCATATCTGGCACCGGACGAAGAAGTCGAATATTCCGATGACATTGATTTTTCAGGTGAAGAAGGCCGCCCGCAGGAGGTGCTTGTGAACGTCGAACTCGAATCGAGCTACTTTTTCCGCTGTGTCAAGCTGTCCGACAAGGTCATCATCCACCTTAACGGAGAACCGGCGCTGACCATCAACGGCAACTGGCCGCCCGCGCAGGTAGGGCTCGTAACCATCGAGCAGCCTTGTGTCTTCAACGGCATCACCCTCATGCATTATCCCGAGCCACTGGCGGACAAGAAGAAGTAGTTGCCGCGGAAAAACGGGCCGGCACTCCGTAGTTCCAGCCATTGGAAAACATCCTGCCTGGTTTTCCAGCCCTTGGAAAAGGGCGGAGGTTCTGAGGGATGCCTCAACTTAACAGGCGGAGAAGGAGGGGGGGGCGCTATTTTTTCTTACCCTTTTTGCGCAGGCCCAGTGGGGTTGGCGGATCAGGTTGCCTTTTGAGTTTTGCCATCCATTCGTCCGATAAAAAAGTTTTGGAACTGCTTTTTTCATCAAGAATCTCATTGCCGCATTTCAGGAGTACGACAAAGCCCCGATACTCATCGCCGGAATCTGCAACCCTGGCATCTCCACCGCCTGATCCGTTGTCAAGATCGTTGTTGATGCGCTCGGTGGTGACTTCCGCCCAAGTGAAGTCGAGAGAGGTGACCGTGTGATCGATTTTCTTCTTCCCCGGCACCTGGATTTCCGTACTGCCTTTATCGCCCAGAACCGGATCGATTTCGCCGTCTTCCGTGATGGGAGTTTTGATGAAATACCATTCGAGTTGATACGTATCATCGCCGGGAGTCATGTTGGCCACCGAAATTTTCAGGGTGCATGTTTCGGCTTTGGATTTAGTGGTTGTCGTGATTTCGGTATTATCTTTCGTTGTTTCCACGACATTCCTGTCGTTTGTTTTCTTCAGGCTGGATTTAACGGAGAGACGGCCCAGATGCGTACGCGCCTCGCCGATCTGGCGGGGATTCCCCTCCAGCTTGTTTTTGAGAGCCCTGGTGCGGTCATAGGCGGTGTAATGCGCGTAGTCTTCGGCAAACATTGTTTTTCGCGTAAATGTATCAAGCATCAAGCGGCTGTAGGTGACCGGTCCGACCTCCATCATGATGGTTACCGTTCCCGGGGTCAGCAAGGCCAGTTCGCCCCGGTGGATGGCGCCGGTGGTCAGTTTTATCGTAACCTCTTTGCCGGTTTCCGGAGGTTCGAAACTCTCAAGAAGTTCTTCCTTCTGCGTTTCATAATATTGCCGCAGGTCGACCTGTTCGGCAAAGGCGACGCTCAGCAGCATAAACAGCATGAGAAAACATAGACGAGCTGATTTAAACATAATAACCCCATATTTTTGGCTATTTGACATAATTCGTAGTCTATAAGTCATACCCATGGCATGCAAAGGAAGAGTTGAATTATTTAAGGCGCTTTTCATGGCGGAAAAAAAGGAGCTCGATCACGATTCCAATTTCCGTTTGCCCGGACGGGTCATTGCTCTGTTTGGCTCAATATGGGTGCGGTCTTCAGGTGCCGCTGAAGACACGTAAAAAAGCATTCCAACGATTGGAACTTTCTGGATCTGTTATTCCAACCATTGGAAGCTGCGCGTCGCGACTCGTCTTTCGCGTATCAGGGTGATGTCAATAATATCCATCCCATGGTCAATATTAGCTATTTTGTTAAATGCAGAATAGCAGTACAAATGTTGGAACACGAAAATGGGAGAACGAGGATGAAGCAGACGATACTATTCGGATTGGCATGTTTGTTGGCCGTGGGTTCCGCCCAGGCGGGCGCACAGGCGCAAAAGCCCTATCAGGGCACCATCGAATCGCTGAAGCAGTACGAGTGCCCGGAATGGTTCCGCGACGCCAAGTTCGGCATCTACCTGCACTGGGGCGCCTATTCGGTGGCCGAGCAGGGCGAGTGGTATGCGCGCAAGCTCTACGATGAAACCACCCCGGAATACCAGCACCACCTGAAAACCTACGGCCATCCGTCCGAACATGGATATGCCGATTTCATTCCGCAGTGGAAGGCCGAAAACTTCGACCCCGACGCGTTGCTGGCTCTTTTTAAACGCGCCGGAGCCAAATATTTCACCCCCTGCGCGGTGCACCACGACAACTTCGACCTGTGGGATTCCAAATACCATGAGTGGAACGCCGTCAACATGGGACCGAAGAAGGACCTGATCCGGCTGTGGAAGGATGCCACGCTCAAGGCCGGTCTGCGCTTCGGCGTTACCACCCACCTGTCGCGCAGCTACTGCTGGCTCAACACCGCCAACCAGGCCGATACCGAGGGTTCGAAGAAAGGCGTCCCGTACGATGGAGCCCAAGGCAAGGCGAAAGGGCTTTATCCGCCGAACGACGGCCAGAGCACCCATCCGCGCGCACCGTACAATGCGCCGAAGGAGTGGCGCGAGTTGTGGGCCAAGCGCGTCAAGCAGCTGGTCGAGGACTACGACCCGGACTGCCTCTATTTCGACTGCGCGATTCCCTTCCGCGGCGAAGATGCCGGCAAGACCGGCATGGATGTGATCGCCCACTTCTATAATGAACGGCCGGAAGGCGTCATGTGCGTCAAGGAGCGTCCGTGGCAGGGCCTCTACGCCGACGGCATGACGACGCTCGACTATGAACGCGGCAAGGCCGCCTGCATCCTGCCCGAACCGTGGCAGGCCGACGACTCCATCGGCTCCTGGGGCTACAATCCGGCCAAGCCCTACATGAAGCCGGGGCTGGTGGTCGACAAGATCATCGACATTGTCTCCAAGAACGGAAACATGCTGCTTAACATTCCGATCAAGGCCGACGGGACGCTCGACCAGGAAGCCACCGAGCTGCTGAACAAGGTGGGCGAATGGTTTGACGTCAATGGCGAGGGCATCTACGGCACCCGTCCGTGGTATCTCTTCGGCGAGGGCAAGAATTCCATCGGCGCGCACGATTTGGAATCGGCACTGACCTCCAAGGATATCCGCTACACCACCAAGGGCGACACGCTCTATGCCTTCGTCATGGACTGGCCGCGAGGCAAAAAGCCGGTAGTTCTGGAGTTCATTACCGAAATGAATATGCGCATCGGCAAGGTTTCATCGGTTGAATTGCTGGGTTGTAAAGGCGAACTGAAGTGGGAAGCGGGTCCCGACGGTCTTGAGATCATCTTCCCAAAGGAAAAACCCTCCGACTATGCCCATTGCCTGAAAATCCAGTTTGAGGAGAGGAAGTAGGGGCGCCAGAACACCAGCGACTTCCTTGTTCCTGTTTGGATGAGGGTCGCTACCGTTTCTTGAACCTGCGAATCCATTGTTCCTTCATCATGGGGATTTCTTCGAGGAAGTCAAAACCTGAGTCCTTCACTTCGTCCGTTACTGTGCCCTTGCCACAGCGGACGTGTTGGCATCTTTTTTCCGGTGAAATTCCTCTGATCCGCTCGAAGTCGATAATGACCAGCACGCCGCCAGGCCTCAAGGCTTGGTGGATTGATTTCAGGGTCTCATAGGGGTACTCAAAATGGTGGTAGGTGTCGCACACAAACACCACATCGACTGATGCAGGAGCCAGATGCGTCGACTTCTCGTCGCACAGCACCGCTTTTAAATTGGTAAGCGACTCTTCCTGAGCCGTCTTTGTAATGTGGGCAATGAAGTTTGCAGCAATGTCCACGCTGTAAACCGTCCCTCCAGGCGCTACTTTGCGCGCCATCATACGCGAGAAAAATCCTGTTCCCGCGCCAACATCGGCCGCGTCCATCCCTGCCTTCAAATCGAGCAAGGCCAAGATATTCTCTCGATTTGCATATATTTCCCGCTTCTCCTTCTCAAAGCTATTGATGGATCTCTTCACGTTCGGAGCCTGATACTTCACATTGATTCCCGGGCGCACACTTTCCTCCTGCGCCATGACCGTCGTGGCGGTAGCGCTGAGCAACACAAACAAGCCCAGCACTCCCCGTGTGCATTTTGCAGAATATCCAATCCCTCGCGCCAATTTCTCCTTCATCCCTTGCCTCCTTTTTTTGGTGAATGCAATTCGAACAAGGTTAACGAATCACAGCTCCATTAGCCAAGTCCGAAAATCGAGCTGAAAGGAAATTATCCAATTGAACCGCCCGCCCGGGGTTCAATTCCTTGCCAAACCCGAAGTGTCGTCCCAAGCTTGGCGCGTGAGGTGGAAAAGCAAAAAGGGCCTGCGTTAACAGACCCCATTCAACATTGCCTTAAAATGTGGCGAGAGTGACGAGACTCGAACTCGCAACCCCCAGCGTGACAGGCTGGTGCTCTAACCAATTGAGCTACACCCCCACAAAGGAGCCGACATAGTATTTATCCGCCGCAAATTATCAAGCGGAAAAAATAAAAAGTTTCGAGTGCCTGGAAAAACCCGGAAGGCGAATTCCATCCATTGGAACTATTCCGGTGCAAAGTTCCAATGGCTGGAAAAAACCGGAAGGCCGATTCCAGCCATTGGAAACCGCCTTTTTCATCGGAGGCGTCACCCGCGGATCTGGCCGTCGCCGGAAATCACATATTTATAGGTGGTGAGCTCCTCCAGGCCCATGGGGCCGCGCGCATGCAGCTTGTCGGTGCTGATGCCGATTTCCGCGCCCATGCCGAATTCGGCGCCATCGGTGAAGCGGGTGGAGGCGTTCACATAAACCGAAGAGGCGTCAACTTCGGCCAGAAAGATTCTTTCCGCTTTTTCATCCTGCGTGACAATGGCATCGGAATGGGCCGAGCCGTAGGTGTTGATATGCTTGACGGCGGCTTCCACATCCGCCACCACACGGATGGCGAGGATCATTTCGAGGTATTCCTCGTACCAGTCTTCTTCGGTGGCGGGTTTGGCGGAAGGGATGAGCTGGCAGACGGTTTCGTCGCCGCGGATTTCCACGCCACGCGCGGCGAGGATTTCGCCCATCTTCGGCAGGAAGGCATTGGCAATGTCCCGGTGCACCAGCAGGGTCTCCATGGCGTTGCAGACGCCGGGGCGCTGGCACTTGGCGTTTTCCGAGATGCTCCACGCCATTTCCAGATCGGCTGTGGCATCCACATAGGTATGGCAGACGCCCTTGTAGTGCTTGATCACCGGCACGTGGGCCATCTCCGTTACCGCACGGATCAGGCTTTCACCGCCGCGCGGAATGATGAGGTCGAGATAGTCGGTCATCTGGCACATCACCTTGACCGCCTCGCGGTCGATGGTCGGGATCAGCTGGATCGCGTGTTCCGGCATCCCTTTTTCAACGCCGCCCGCCTGCATGGCACCGGCGATGGCCAGGTTGGAGTTGAGCGCTTCCTTGCCGCCGCGCAGAATGACTGCGTTTGAGGTTTTGAAGCACAGTGCCGCGGCATCGCACGTCACATTCGGGCGCGATTCAAAAATAATGCCGATCACACCGATGGGTACGCGCACCTTCTTGATCTCCAGTCCGTTAGGGCGCATCCACCTGCTGATCTCCTCCCCGACGGGGTCGTTGAGCGCGGCTACGTCGCGCAGGCCCTTGATCATGCCGTCGATGCGCGCATCGGTCAGTTCCAGGCGATCGAGCATGGCGGCACTCAGACCGCTCTCTTTTCCAGCCGCCAGATCTTTGGCATTCTCCTGTTGGATGGCGGCGCGTCGGGCGTCCAATTCATCCGCCATCGCTTCAAGGATTATGTTTTTCCTGCGCGT
>JAIPIO010000158.1 GCA_021734595.1 Kiritimatiellales bacterium
CCAAGCGAGCAACCATCATGGTCGAGCCGTTCGACGTACGGGTAAAGCCGCCGTTGCTGGAAGCGAACTTTTCAGTCGCGCTGCGCTCGGCGAAGAAAAACATGGACAGCACACTACCCTCCGAAGTGCTTGTCCGCATGGAAGACGAAACCATGCGCTGGTGGGGACTGCATCAGCTCGGCGGCAACAGCCCGCTGCGGTTCGGTCACTCCTTTATGCACTGGTGGGAAAACTATCACGCCGTGCACCCCGATTACTTCGCCACGCCGCCTGACGGCGTAAAGCAGATGCCGCCCGACCGAGTTAAACTCTGCACCAGCAATCCCGCCGTTGTTGCGCAGGTCATCGCGGAATGGAAAGCCGCCGGGGCGCCGGATTCGTGGAATATCGGCCCGAACGATGGCCGGGGCTTTTGCGCCTGCGACCGCTGCCGCGCGCTCGATGAGGGCGGGCCGCACGATACCGAGGCGGTCTGGGGCGGCGATGTGGACCTGTCGCGGCGGCACGTCCTGTTTGCCAACGAGGTGCTTCGCCGCATGAAAGCGTTAAATCCGCGCGCGACCCTCTGCACCTACGCCTACTCGACCTACCGCAATGTGCCGCGGGATGTGCCGCTGGAACCGGGAATGGCCATTGAATTCGTCGGCAGCTATACCGCGCGCGACATGTGGACGGAGTGGACCGGGGCCGGCGCGAAGGTCGGCCTGCGCCCCAACTGGCTTCATAGTGGTGCGGTTGCACCTTTCCTGCCGTTGCATACGATGGGCGGCTTTCTGGAGTTTGCCCGCAACAACGGGATGATCCAGTTCCATTTCGACAGCCTGATGGGCTACTGGGCCACGCAGGGCCCCAACTACTACCTTATCGCCCGCAGCGTCGCGCGGCCGGAGCTGGGCGTGGACGACATCATCGACGAATGGTGTTCGGCCTTTGGTTCCGCCGCGCCTGCGGTGAAAGACTACATTGCGTATTGGGAAACATTCACCGAGGAAACCGGCTACATGCTCGCCTGCGGCGGTTCGGTGAGCACGAAGCCGGACAGCCGCTACGAGCGGCTCTGCAGCGAAAACGGCATCCCCTCGCATCCGCTGGTGGGAAGCTGGCGCACGTTGCCGCTGCTTTACACCGACGATGTGCTCGCAAAAGCGGAAACCATCCTGGCCGATGCCGACCGGCTCGCCAGCGATGTCGACCGGCCGGTCGCCGCGCGTATCCGGTTTCTGCGCGACGGACTCAACCATCTCCGTCTCACGCGCGACCTGATCGCCCTGGTCTACTCGCAGAAGCCCGACAAGAAGGAACTGGCGCGCCAGACCGAGGCGGTGCTTGCACTGCGCAACGAGCTTTCGCCGCGCCACGTGGTATGGGGCGACGTAGCCACCGGTGCCATGGTCCAGCGCGGAATCAAACCGTTCGCGGCCAAGAAGGTGACCAAGCAGGACTTGAAGGGACTCTGAGCCGGTTGCGAACAGGGCCGCCGTGGTCTCCGGCGGCGTGTGCGGGAGACGTGTGCGGGAGACAGACCTTGACCTTGCCAGGCTTTTCCCCTATCCATGCACATTCGGAAAAGCTTTCCAGGCCGATTCCAGCGGGCGCGTGCCCGCATCGCCTGAACAGCGGTTTTCTATCGTTTAACGGGAGGTGTTCACATGAAAAAAATAACACTGCTTACGGCGTTGGCGTTCGCTCTCACGGTTTGCAACTCGATGGCCCTGTACGGAACAATGGTAAAGTCGAAGTCATCGCCAGCGCCTTCAGTCAAGGAGCAGGGCATACTGATTTTCGAGGATGATTTTGAGCGTAATGAAAGCCAGGAGACGAAGGATGAGGTTGGCAATGGCTGGGGAACAAACAGCAAAAGCCGGGCAAAGGGGAATAAGCAGGTCGATCTCCGGGACGGTGCCATGTATATCTACATCCACGCAGAGGCCAATCACGGGGTTTCGGTCACCCACCCGGCTGAATTTTGCGATGGCGTCGTCGAGCTGCGGTTCATGCTGGAGGGCGCGAAAGACGGTTTGGGCCTCGATTTTGCCGACCAAGGGTGCAAGGAGGTTCACGCGGGGCATTTAATTGCCGCCCGGGTCAGCACGAAAGGGGTAACCCTCGAAGACCTCAAAACGGGGAAGATGGCGAATAAAATCCACGACATGAGCCCAGAGGAAAAGAAGGCTCCCGACGTGAAGAAAATGCTGGCGGAAAAGGGGAAGCTGTTTCCGGCAGAGTTCAAGACCGGACAATGGTACAAGCTGCGCGTGGAAATCATCGGCGACACCCTCCGCGCTGAAATCGATGGCAAGGAGGTAGGCGCCTTTTCTTCGGAAGGCATTGCGCACCCGACCAAACGGGTGCTGCGGCTTGCCGTGCCGAGGAATGTGGTCGTGGACGACATCAAGATCTATCGGCTTGCGCCTCTTGAAAAGTAGCGTAGCGGCCTGAATGTAAACACGAACCATGCTGGGTTCCCCAAACCCCCGCACCGAAGGGTCTTGGGAGCGCCCGGAATTGTCGAGGCGGACGATTTTATGGATAATCAACCGAACAACCCGCTGCATGGGATTACGCTGGAGGTTCTGCTAACGCGGCTGGAGGCGCACTACGGTTGGGACGAGTTGGGGCGCCAGATTGATATCCGTTGCTTCAACTGGCAGCCGAGCATCAAATCAAGCCTGAAGTTCCTGCGTCAAAACCAGTGGGCACGCGACAAGGTGGAGCAGCTCTATCTAGATACCGATTTCGATGAGTGATGATGTTTGCCAAACCCGGATGGTTTTGGGAAAATCAGCACATGAAAAACAAACAACCGACACCGTTGCAGGCAAGTTTTTGGCTGACGCTGGAGGAGCGGGTCTGGTTGGCGGTGATTCTGGCGATTGCCCTGTTCGGGCTGACCGTGCGGTATTTTTACTTGAAAAACACGAAGGCGACGGTATACACACCCGCTGAAATTGAGGAAACGGAGAGCACGAAAAAATGAGCGACTGTATTTTCTGCAAAATCGTGAGCGGGGACATTCCGGCAACGGTGGTTTACGAGGACGACGATGTGCTGGTATTCATGGATATCGGCCCGATTATCAAGGGGCATGCGCTGGTGATTTCGAAGGAACACCATGATCCGGTGACGGAGACGCCGGATGAGCTGCTGGCAAAAATGCATTTGACCGCCAAGAAGATCGCAGCGGCGCAGGTGAACGGGTTGGGTGCGGACGGGGTCAATATAATACAAAACAACGGAATAGCCGCCGGGCAGGAAGTGCCGCATATACACATTCACGTGATTCCGCGGTTTGGCGAAGACGGGCACCACTGGAACTGGGCTGCGAAAAAGTATGACAGTTTTGAGGAAATGGCCGAGATGGCAGAGAAGATAAAAGCCGGGCTTTAGAACTATGAACCATCCGAAAGCAGAAGAATCGCTGAGTAAAATCCTAGGCAAGGATATCCGCTACACCGTGGAGGCCTATCTGTTTGTCCGCGAGGCGCTGGAATACACCGTTACCAAACTGGATTCGCCGCGCCACGTTTCCGGACAGGAGCTGCTGGAGGGTATCCGCGAGTATGCGTTGCAGGAATTCGGTCCCGTGGCGAAGCGCGTGCTGAACGAGTGGGGCCTGAACGAGTGCCGGGATTTTGGGCATGTGGTGTTTAATCTAGTGAATGAGGGGCTGCTCGGAAAAACCGAAGAAGACAGTGTTGAGGATTTCGCGGACGGATACCATTTTGATGACGCTTTTGTTCATCCTTTTCGACCGGCTGCTGTCAAATGCCCTGTAGACGGAACCGTTTCCGTGGATTGACCTATAAAAAAGAGGTATCTCCGGTCCTCCACAAGAAACGGTTCCTTTACCTTTTCCAGCCATTGGAAAACCCCGCGCGAAGATTTCCAACCATTGGAAGGCCCCCGGAACGGTTCTTCCAATGTTTGGGAGCTATTTTCCAGAGGCTGGAACACTCAATCCCGGATTTTCCAGGCCTTCTCGACGGCGGCGTAGCCGACGGGGTCGTACTCCTTGAGTTCCTGCCGGTTGAAAGGGAAAAAGTCGTTTTTGCCGAAGTAGGCCTCTGTGAGCTCGGCGAAGTATTCCTTATTGTTTTCAAGCGCGTAGGCCTTCACGGTCTTGCCGTTGATGTGTGGCACGTTTTTGTACAGTCCCGTTTTGCAGGCGTTGGCGTATGCTTCGGTGATGGGCGCGTAATGGTGGGTCAGGCACTGGTGGTGGTACGCGTGGGCGAGTTCGTGGAGTACCATCCATGGCTGGCCGGACGACCAATTGACGAACCGTTTCGGGCTTGCCAACTCGACCGACCGGGCTTTGGCCGGATTATGGCCATGTCCGCTCAGCCATTCCTTTGAGGGATGGTAGACCGCGCATGTGGTTGCGCCAAGGGCGGGAATTTCCATCCAGATCGGAACGCCCATCAGGAATTCATGCCGCTGCTTCGGCATAATGCGCTTGATATCCTGCAACTTGATCCGAAGCAGAGCCAGCGCTTCAGCGCCTTTTTCTTCATCGAGCAGCAATTTGTTGATGGTGATATTCCAGCCCTCGACATTCTGCTTGCGATATTGGCCGGCACTGCGGGCCACAGGAAGCAGCAAAAGCAGGAATAATAATGCGCCATAGAGCGGTTTCATAAACCTTTCCTTCATGTAAAGCAGGGTTTTAGCATGTGCCGCCAGAAAATGTCACCTGTTTTCAGTGTCCTGCGAAGAATCCCGCACAGAGAGGATTATTGTCGGTCGTTTCACGAGGGAAGCCGGGCCGTGGAAATTATGAGCAGACAAAATAGTGCGTTGTTGTGTCTGAAAAGGGTTATGCAGCGACGTCTGATACATACGGATGGAAGACGGACATAGATTTCGCGGACTGTCCAAATACAAGCGGGTGTAACGTTTCTTGCCGTCTTGTCCGGTTGGATCGGAAGAGCGAGGCTTTGGGTTGTTAATTTGAACGGGTCTTTTGAAAAGCCCGGTTTTTCACGTTAAACGAGGGGAAAACAATGTGTAAGGATTTTATGAAGAGCCATAGCTGTATTTTTATAGTGGCATTAATGCTGGTTCCAATGGGAATCGCGTTGGGTCAGGAAAACGGAACCGTGCCGGTGGAAACCATCCAGGTGGAAACCATCCCGGTGAACGGAACGATGCCGGTGGCACCGGTTGACATCAGCAATGCCCCGATTGCCAGCAGCAAGGACGCCACTTCTGCAATTCCCCCGCTCGTGTCCACAAAAACGCGGGACATTTCCGGCTCTGAAGTGGCCATCAATTGGGAAAATGTAACACTGAAAGACTGTATCGAGGTCCTTTGCCGCGATCTGGGCATGGAATTTGTGATATCGCCCTCCGTGAATGTTTCCCAGGAGGTAAGCGTTCGCGCCGGCGACGTGACAAGCTGGGATCGCGAACATAAACTTGAACTGTTCGATTCCATTCTGGATACCGCCGGGGTACAGCGCGTGCAGCGTGGCCGGGTATGGGTATTTGCCCCGTCCGAAATCCGTCCGGTACTGCATGCCTATGAAGACAGTCCGTACAGCGATGGCCGCCCCATCATCGGGGTGATCGAGCTCAAATATGCCGACGCGAAAAGCGCGACAGATTTCCTGAATAACATCGGCGGCAAGCCGGAGCGTGTGTACGGCATGAGCGGATCGCAGATCGTGATGGTGATCGGTACCCATGCCTACCTGAAGCAAATGGAAGAGCTGGTCAAACTCGTTGATGTTGAGCCGTCCGTTATGAAATCGTTTTCGCTGGTGGATGCCGACTCGGAGGAGATGACGCGTGAGCTGACGAATATCTTCTACCGCCGGACCGGTGGTGACGGGCAGCCGGTCCGGTTTGTTTCCGTACCGCGCCTGAACATGGTTGTGGCCTATAACGCCTCCCCGAACACCATAACGGAAATTGAGAAATGGATTACGATCCTGGACCGCTCCGACGAACTGAACGAACGCGTAACCAAGGTTTACCGGATGCAGGTGATAGAAGCGGAAACACTGGCAAAAATGCTCAACGAGCTCTATTCCAGCCTTTACAGGCAGAACATGGAGCGCGACCGGATCCTTGGGGCCCAGACCAAAAACCTCACCAGAAGCACAACCTCCAGACAGAGTACGTCAACTCCGGCACCAACCAGCAAGACATCCTCCAAATCCGTCAAGCCGACCTCGAAAAGCAAGAAGTCGTCCAAATCCTCAGCCAGCGCCGGGTCGTCTCAAACCGCATCCCGTGCGGCGACGCCGCCGGCGCCGCGCACGTCCCCGAAGGGAAAGGAAAAACCGGCCGATTCCACCATGGCGGTGGATGAAGAGGCCATTATTCTGGCCGACAAGGAAACCAATACACTGATCATCAATGCGCCGGCAGACATGCACAAAGAGATTGAGCGCACCATCAAGGAGCTCGACCGGGCCCGCCGGCAGGTGCTGATTGAAACCGTGCTGGTTGAAGTGACCTTGGATGACAACCTGAGCCTGGGGATTGAGTGGGCGGTCACGGAAGGCGGACTCGCCGTTGACGGGAAAACCGTGTCTGCGGCCGGCCTGCAGTCTGGCGGGCAGCTGGGAGGCGTGGCCTACCCATTTGCCGGCGCCAACAACGGACTTTCCTATCTGATTGACTCAAGCAACAAAAAAATGGCCCTAATCCAGGCGGCGGAAAACGATGACCGCCTACAGGTGATTTCGTCGCCGACCGTGCTGACCCGTGATGGCATGGAGGCGACGGTTTCGTTTGGTTCGGAGGTCCCCATTCAGCAGAGAACCAGCACGGATGCCGGCAAGGAATCGTTCTCCTACGACTACCGCGACGCCAAGATCACCCTTACGGTAACGCCGCACATCGATGACTTTGAAATGGTGACGCTGGCATTGGTGCAGGAATTGCGCTCTGTCAATCCCTCGACGGCAAATGACGAAGCGCCCTCGTTCTTTACGCGCGAGCTGAGCTCCAACCTGCAGGTCGAGAATGGCCAGACACTGATTCTCGGGGGATTGATCCAGCGCAAGGATCAGCAAGTCTCCACGGGAATTCCGTGGCTCAGCCGGATTCCCTATATCGGCTGGATGTTCGGAAGCGTCCAGACTATCAAGCAGGGCTCCGAAATTCTGATGATCCTCACGCCGCATGTGGTCAATACCCGGGATGAAACGGATATGCTTACGCGGGAGTTCCGCCATAAGATTCTAGGCGCCATGGGCGAAAAAGACATCCGGACCCTCTACGATCTTGAAGACGGGCCGTATCCCCTGCCGGCCACAACGGAACAACCCCCTGCGCAGTTCGAACCAACCGTCATCATCGAGGAATACACGCCTCCCACCGGAAAATCCGCTTCGGAGGCCAAATAATGGCCTATCGGCAAATAGGCGATATCCTGGTGGCCCGCGGCGCGGCGAACCGCGACGAAGTTCAGGCGGCGCTGCGGAAGCAACTCGCCAGCGAAGAGCGCCAGCGTCTCGGGACGATCCTTGTCGAAGGCGGGGTGATTTCGGAAGAGGATCTGACCGCCGCGCTGGCGGAACAGTACGAATTGGAGGTCTGCCCCTGCGCAAACCCGGCGGAAGACCTCTTTCTCGAAGAAGAACTGCCTTTCCCGTTCATGGTCGAGCACCGTGTCTTGTTTCTCTCCCTGGAGGAAGGGGCAACCTGCGCCATCACCGACGACCCGACCAACTGGTCGTCCATCGAAGCGGCCCGCCTGCGGCATGGCGAGGAACTCCCGGTCTATCTCGTTACCTCCAGCCAGATGGACGCCGCGCTGATCAAGGTACAGGAGTTTGCCTCCACCAACCTGAAAACCATGATGGCCGGGGCCGAGATTTTCGAGGCCGGCGGCGAGTGGGGCGACGAGGAAGAGCACCTGCGCGACCTCGCCCTCGAAGCACCCGTCGTCCGCATGGTCAATCTCATCATCACCCAGGCCGTCGAAAAGCGCGCGTCCGACATCCATGTGGAAGTGGGGGAATACAACCTGCGCGTGCGCTATCGCGTGGACGGGGTGCTGCACGAAGCCGAGCAGATCGACAAGAAGCACCACGCCGTGGTCACCTCGCGCCTCAAGTTGCTGGCCAAGCTCGACATCGCCGAGCGCCGCATTCCGCAGGATGGACGCATCAAGATGCAGATCCACGGCCACGATCTCGACATGCGCGTGGCCACTACGCCTACCATCTACGGCGAGAACATCGTTATCCGCCTGCTCAACCAGCAGGAGGTGGAGCTGAACTTCAAGGGCCTTGGAATGCCGGATCGCGAACGCGATTTGTTCATCAAAATGGTAGAGCAGCCGCAGGGCTTCATCCTCGTCACCGGCCCGACCGGTAGCGGGAAAACCACCACCCTGCACACGGCGTTGACCCACCTGAACGATGAAAAGGTGAAGATCATCACCATCGAAGACCCGGTTGAAATCCGCCTGCCCGGAATCAACCAGATCCAGATGAATCCAAAGATTGGAATGACCTTCGCCAACGGCTTGCGCTCCATTGTCCGCCAGGACCCCGACATCGTCATGGTCGGGGAGATCCGCGACAGCGAGACGGCCGACGTCGCCATTCAAGCCTCGCTCACCGGTCACATGGTGTTGAGTACCCTGCACACCAACGACGCGGCAGGAAGCGTTGCGCGTCTGGCCGATATGGGCGTCGAGAGCTATCTCATCGCCTCCGCCATGACCGGTGCGCTGGCGCAGCGCCTCTGCCGCCGCGTCTGCCAGAACTGCGCCAAGGAGTACACCCTCAGCCGCGCCCAGCTGATGGATTTTCCCGAAGCGACCGAAGCCGAGTATACGCTGAAGCGCGGCCACGGCTGTGAGCAGTGCGACGGCACCGGGTTCTATGGTCGCATGGGTCTCTACGAATTGATGGCGGCGGACGGCGAAATGCGCGCGCTGATCCAGAAAAGCGCCGAGGCCGGCCCCATCCGCGAGCTGGCCAAGCAGAAAGGCACCCGCCTCCTGCGCGAATGCGGCTGGCAGGCTGTCGTCGAAGGAACCAGCACCATAGAGGAAGTACGCCGCGTCACCCAATGGGCATAGGCAGATTGGAATAGTGGATTTCTGAATGAACAAATTTTCCTATAGAGCGATAACAGCAGCGGGGCAACCGCACTCCGGCACCATCGAGGCGCCGGCCAAGGCGCAGGCGGTTCGGTTGTTGCAGCAAAACGGTCTCGTGCTGCTGGGCATCGAGGAGTCGGACGGGGGCGGTGGCTTGACCGTCTCCGCGGCCAACCCGCTCGGCGGGCGTATTTCCGCCCAGCAAATAATGGAGTTTTCCGCCGAAACCTCCGCCTTGCTCGATGCCAATATCCCCTTG
>JAIPIO010000159.1 GCA_021734595.1 Kiritimatiellales bacterium
GGCTGTGCCGACGGACGCGTCTACTGCCTGCGCGCGAGCGACGGCATGCTGGCGTGGCGCTTCCGCGCCGCCCCGGACGAGCTGCGGATGGGTGCGTACGGCCAGCTCGAATCCGTCTGGCCGGTCAGCGGATCGGTGCTGGTGAAGGGCGGCATCGCCTACTTTACGGCGGGCCGCAGTTCCTATCTTGATGGCGGCCTTTACGCCTACGGCGTCGAGGCCAAGACCGGTAAAAAGGTCTACGAGCACCGCTTCGATGGCCCGCACAACAACAAGGGCATGGAGCCGGGCAACCCGATGCCCGGATACGTTATGGAAGGTGCGCTGCCCGACGTGCTCGTCACCGATGGCGACCAGATCTACATGCGCCAGATCAAGCTCGATCCCAAACTCGAAAAAGAGACCGACATGGCTCCCAACTTCTACCCTGCCAAAAAATTTACCGGACAGGAATTCGGCCAGGACCACAAATACTGGTGCGACCTCTACGAAGTCGGCCTGCGCGCCTTTGCCAAGGATTGGGAATGGAACTACCGCTCCTATTTCAACCAATGGCCCGGCACTCGGCTATACACCACCACCGGCCTGCTCGACGACTCGTGGCACAACCGCGCCTACTGGTCGTACGGCCAGATCGCCGGCCAGCAGATTGTCTTTGACGGCGCACTCGGCTACGCCGTTCGCGCCTACCGCAACGCCGGGCGATGGCTCTGGTACAAGGCGGGCGACGGCTACGAACTCTACGCCGGGCAAACCACCGCCCCCACCGGCAGCGATCCCGTCTACGCCCTCAAGGAAGAGGAGCACCTTTGGACAACAAGATTGGCGTTCCGCCCGCAGTCCATGGTGCTGACCAACGGCAAGCTATTCCTCTGCGGTGCGCCGGACTCGGCCGACCCGGCTGAAGCCCTCGCCGCGCTCGAAGGCAAACGCGGCAACGTGCTGGCCGCCGTCAATGCGACCGACGGCAAAACCCTGTCCGAACTGAAAACCGACAGCATCCCCGTTTTCGACGGCCTGATTGCCGCCGAGGGAAAGTTGTTTATCGCCATGAAGGATGGCAGTGTGCGGTGTTTTAAGTAAGAGACTATTGATTGCTGGGTCTCCAATGCTTGGAAGAAAAGTTCCAACTATTGGAAACGCCATTTAAACGAGGAGTAGGCGATGAGAAAAAGTTTGGTTGCGGTTTTGCTGGTGCTGGTAGCGGCGTTTTCGGTGGATGCGGCGACGGCGGTTGATATTCTGAAGGCGACGGGCGTCAAGGGCGGCCTAGTGGTGCATGTGGGTTGCGGCGACGGAACGCTTACGGCGGACTTCCGCGCAAACAACAGCTTCAAGGTTCACGGATTGGATGCCAGCGAAGCGAATGTGCAGAAGGCGCGGGCCTACCTCAACGCCAAGGGCATCTACGGCCAGGTGGCCGTCACCCGCATGGATGGCGGCAAGATCCCGTTCATCGACAACTTTGCAACCTTGGTTGTGGTCAGCGATGCCAAGGCAACCACCCAGGCCGAAATCCTGCGCGTGCTTGCGCCGGGCGGCAAGGTATGGATCAACGGCAAGGTTGCCACCAAACCGCTTTCGAAGGATCGCGACGAATGGACGCACTACCTGCACGACGCCAGCAACAACGCGGTTTCGACGGACAAGCTGGTTGCGCCGCCGAAACACATGCAGTTCCGCGCCGGACTGGAATGGTCGCGCCTGCATCATAAACTCGCCAGCGTCAGCGGCGTGGTCACCGCCAAGGGGCGGATGTTCTATGTGAAGGACAGCGGCCCGGGCGGCGACATGAGCGTACCGGCCCGCTGGTCGGTGCTCGCGCGCGACGCCTACAACAGCACCTTCCTGTGGGAACGCAACATTGATTCGTGGTCGGACTACTCCCGCGGATTCCGCGCCGGCCCGGCACAACTGCCACGTCTGCTGGTAACCGATGGCCATGCGCTCTATCTTCCCCTCGGCATCGACCAGCCCGTCAACGCGCTCGATGCCGCCACCGGAAAAACCCTTCACTCCTTCAAGGGCAGCGAAGGCACCGAAGAGTTGATCCTCCATCGCGGCATGCTGCTGGTTGTTGTCGGAAGCCCCTCCCCCGCCCAGGCGCAGAACCTGCCGGGCTATCAGGCCACGACGGGCCGCAAGGTACTGGCCTTCAACGCCGCCACCGGCGCAGCGGCATGGCAGACGCCTGAAATCCCCGTGGCCGACCTGACCGCCGCCACACTGGCGACCGACGATACGCAGGTCTATTTCCAAGGACAGAATGGCGTCACCTGCCTTAACCTGAAAACCGGCAAGCAGATATGGGGACCGGGCAGCAGCTCGTCCAAATCCTCGGCCACCAGCAGTGCGTCCGCCTCCGGCGGCCCGGTCAAAGGCCGCTACATCCACGTCCGCTCCGGCGGCAACGGCTCGCTCGCGCTGGCGGAAGTGCAGGTTTTCAGCGGCGGACAAAACATCGCCATGGCAGGCTCCGCCAGCCAAACCTCGCAAATCAGCGAAAAGGGCAAGGCCTCCAACGCCATCGACGGCAACACGGATGGCGACTACCACAAGGGCTCCATCTCGCACACCCACAAGGACGACCCCGCCGACGCATGGGAACTCGACCTCGGAAAAACCGCCGCGATCGAAAAGATATCCGTCTGGAACCGCTCTACCACCATAGAGCGGCTGGACGGTTCCGAAGTCTTCATCCTCGACGACCAACGCAAATCCGTCTGGAGCGGCATGCTGGCAAAAACCACCAAGGGCGAAAACGTGCTACCCGTCCGCGCCGGCGCCGGAACCATCGGCGAAGCCGTTGGCCCGATCACTGCTTCCACACTGGTAAAGGGCAACAGCGGAAAAGCTAAAAAAGGCGGGAAGAAAAAGAAGAGCGAAACCGCATCGGCCGACAAGAAGGATAAAAAGAAAAAAAGCAAAAAGAGCAAAGGCGGCGGGCTGGTCAGCCCCGGTGCCTCCACCCTCGTCGTCAAGGATGGCGTCGTGCTTTCGCTCGACGGGAAAACCCTCACGGCCTACGACGCCAAGGACGGCACCGAGCTCTGGAATAGCGCCGATCCCGGCGGCTTCAGGTCGCCCGGCGATATCTTCGTCATCAACGGCCAAGTCTGGCTTGGGAATACGTTTACCCAGGCGCTCGACCTGCGCACCGGCAAGGTCGTGCGCGAAACCACCGTTCTGAAGGATATCCAGACGCTCGGCCATCATCACCGCTGCTACCGCGAAAAAGCCACCGAACATTATATCATGGCCGGCCACCGCGGCATTGAATACATGGACCTGCAGGGCAACGACCATGCCCGCAACAACTGGATTCGCGGCCTCTGCCAGTATGGCGTGATGCCCGCCAACGGCCTCACCTACGCCCCTCCCCACGCCTGCGGCTGCTACATGGAAGCCAAGCTCTACGGCTTCTGGGCCGTCTCCGCCCAGCGCGAAGGTTTCAAGATCGACAACACCAACAACCCGCTCGAAAAAGGCCCCGCCTACGGCAAGACCAAAGGGCAAACCGGCAAGGCCGACTGGCCCACCCTGCGCGGTGATATCCAACGAAGCGGCACCACCGCCATGAAGCTTTCCGCCAAACTTTCCAAGGGTTGGAAAACCAAGCTCGGCACCCGCCTCACACCGCCCGTCGCCGCCAACGGCTTCGTGCTGGTCGCCGACAAGGATACCCACACCGTCTTTGCCGTCGATGCCGCATCCGGTAAGGTGAAATGGTCCTACATCGCGGGCGGACCCATCGATTCGCCGCCCACCATCCATAACGGCGCGGCCATCTTCGGTTGCCACGACGGCTGGGTCTACTGCCTGCGACTGACCGACGGCGCGCTCGCGTGGCGCTTCCGCGCCGCCCCGGCCGACTACCTGAGCATGAACATGGATCAGGTCGAATCCGTGTGGCCGGTCTTCGGCAGCGTACTCGTCCAGAATGGTCTGGTCTACTGCGCCGCCGGACACAACTCCTACCTCGACGGCGGCATCTTCATGTATGCCCTCGATCCCGCCACCGGGAAGGTCGCCCACCGCGAGCGCTTCGACAGCGAACGACCTGAAATCTTCACCACCCCTGATCAGAAAGCCGAGCTGGAGTCGAAATTCCCCGCCACGAAGCTCACCCAGAACGCGACCGACTACCGCACCTTCGCCTCGCCCGACAAGAGCGACAGTTTTTCGATAAACGGTGCAACTATGAACGACGTGGTGTCCGGCGACGGAAAGAATATTTTCCTACACCACCTCACCTACGGTACCGACTGGAAATTGCAGGAAGAGAAGAAACTCCACCTCTTCTCCACCTCCAACCTCGTCGACGACAACGAAAACCACCGCTCGCACTGGGCCATCGGCCGCGGCCACTTCGACCGCACGCCCGTCGCCTACCCCTGGATTCCCGAGCGGTCAACGGGAGCACTCCTCTATCCCATCGGCCTCATGTTCGCCGTCGACAACATGGAAAGCTGGGGCATCGAACGCCTAAACACCAAGGGCGATCCAGGGAAAGACAACTACGCTCTCTTCCGCAAGACCATTCCAAAGCCCTCCAGCGATCACCTGAACGACCTCATCAAAAGCACCGGTGAAAGCAATTGGGGCGGAGGTGGAAAGGAAAAAACCACCTGGCAATGGAACGTCAATCCCGAGATCCGTCCGCGTGCCATCCTCAAGGCGGGCGACAGCATCGTGCTCGGCGGCATGCCGCTCAAAGACGAGAGCGATCCCTTCGCCACCTTCGAGGGCCGCAAGGGCGGCGTGGTCAAGATCTTCAGCGCGGAAGACGGCAAGGTGACCGGCGAAATCAAAACCGCATCTCCCATCATGTGGGACGGCTTCGCCGCCGCCAACGGCAAACTCTACGCCTCCCTGCAGGACGGCAGCATCATCTGCCTCAAATAGGGATTGAACGACTGGATGCAGTATCGATTGCGCTGCCAGAAACGCCGCCGCTCACGCCGCGCCAAGGCAAAAATGCTCGACGTCAAAACCAAGCAAGGCACCAAAAAAAACTGCGAGGCCGTGTCCGTCCGGATGATTGGATGCGCGACAAGATGTCAATCCGGAATGTTACAATGTACGGGCTGGCACCAGCCTTTCTTTGGGCAATGTTCATATGTTAGAATTGACGCTTTTCCCCGGTGGGCATGAATAGTTCCGCCGCGCCACTGATCCCGCCGCCGATGACCACGAGCCCGTCAATGAGACTGGCAGTATTTGCAATCGCATCCCCCAGCACCTGGCTCATGATGGTAAAGGCGGTACGCGCTGCCAGAAACGCCGTCCAATCATTGGAAAAATGAGACTCGTGATTTCCCAGCCTTTGGAATTTTTCGTTCCGGCGGTTCCAACGGCTGGAACCCCGGCGGCAAAGCCGGGGCCTGCCCCAAAATTCACGGCACCCAAATGCTGAACCAACCGAACAGCGCGGCACAAAAAAACATAATTGGACTGCACCGGGTAAATGCGCTACATTTGGTTATTTGTGTCACGGTATAATCGAGGAGGCACCATGCTGGGAATCGAAGATCCATGGGTCGTTGCGCCCTATCTACTCTGCATTGCAAGTACACTGCTGTGCCTGGCGTGGGGCATTCTGAAATGGAACAAGGAAGATCCGGAAACGGAAATGGACAAGCAAATCCAACACTGGGCCGAAGAAGAAAACCAGGTTGAAAGCGAGCTATAGGAGCGGATTATGGTTTCAATCTGGATGACCTTTTTTGTTGTTACGTATCTCTTTATTGTCGGCTATCTGGGGTTCCGCGGCTACAAGGGAACCAAATCGGCCACCGACTACATGCTCGGCGGCCGCAAGGTCCACCCCTACGTCATGGCAATGTCCTACGGCGCCACCTTCATCAGCACCTCGGCCATCATCGGTTTCGGCGGTGCGGCGGCGGTCTTCGGCATGAGCCTGCTATGGCTTCCGTTCCTCAACATTTTCCTGGGCATCTTCATTGCCTTCTGGCTGTTCGGCGGCCGCACCCGCCGCATGGGACTGCGGCTCGATGCGCACACCTTCCCGGAACTGCTCGGGCGGCGTTTCCAGTCCCGCTTCATTCAGGGCACCGCCGCAGTCATCATCTTCATGTTCATTCCCATGTACGCCTCCGCCGTGCTCACCGGCGCGGCAAAATACCTGGCGCATCAGTTTGAAATCCACTACAGCACCGCGCTCTTTATTTTCGCCGTGATCATCGCGCTCTATGTGGTGATGGGCGGCATCAAGGGCGTGATGTACACCGACGCCCTGCAGGCAACCGTCATGCTGGTCGGGCTCAGCGCGCTACTGTTCCTCACGTACCACCGACTGGGCGGGATCACCCACGCGCATCAGCTGTTGACCGACATGGCCGACAAGGTTCCCCCAACGCTAGCGGCCCGCGGTCACCAGGGGTGGACCTCCATGCCAAAGTTCGGCACGCCGCTCTGGTGGGTGGCCATCAGCACCATCACCATGGGGGTCGGTATCGGCGTGCTGGCCCAGCCGCAGCTGGCCGTGCGCTACATGACCGTCAAAAGCGGCCGGGAACTCAACCGCGCCATCCCGATCGGCGGCGTGTTCATCCTCTTCACCGCCGGAGTGGCCTACATCGCCGGAGCGCTCTCCAACGTTTTCTTCGACCAGACCGCCGGAAAGATTTCCATCGCCATGGCCCAGGGCGATGTGGAACAGATTATCCCGATGTATCTGCAGCAAGCCACCCCCGAATGGTTCAACGTACTGTTCATGCTGACGCTGATGTCCGCCGCCATGAGCACGCTCAGCAGCCAGTTCCACATTATGGGCACATCGCTCGGGCGCGACCTGGTCGAGGAATCGCTCAACATAAGAAAAAAGGGACACGGCGTGCTCGCGACCCGTTTCGGTGTACTGGCCGGCATCCTGGTTTCGGTCTACCTCAGCTACATCATCGACATCCGGTTCGGCAAAACCGGAACCGCGGTCGTCGCGCGCGGGACCTCCATCTTTTTTGGACTGTGCGCCGGCGCGTTCCTGCCGATCTACATCGGCGCACTCTGGAGCCGCGGCATCACCAAAACCGGCGCCATTGCCGGCATGCTGGCCGGGGCGCTTTCCAGCCTGTTCTGGATGGTTTTCGTCCTCGAAAAATCCTCCACTGCACTGCTGCTCTGCGGGAAATTCTTCGGCACCCGCTCGCTCGCCATCTCCATGGTCGAGGGCAAGGAGGTCTTCGCCTCCACCGGCCCGGTCATCTGGGCCTTTGTCGACCCGATCCTGATCAGCCTGCCGATCGCCATTCTGGCCACGGTGCTGGCATCGCTCTTCACCAAAAAATTCGAGGTAAAACACATTGATTTCTGCATGGAAAAAACAGGAGTAAGGCATGGGTAGAAAAACAAGCATGGTATTGATGGGCCTGGCACTGGCCTGCATGGTTTGCGCCGCCGAAACCAACACGTTCAAATGGGGCGGCGACGTGCGCCTGCGCACGGTCTACTTCGACCACACCCCCTACACCATCGGCACCGATTCCCGCGGCGGCGCCAACAGCTTCCAGCGCTACCGCACCCGTCTGTGGGGCGAATACCACGCCACCGAAAACCTTTTCTTCCGGGGCCGCCTCGTCAACGAATTCCGCACCTTTCAAAACGATACCCACGTCTCCACCGGCGAGGTGTGGGACCCGCTCGACGAAGTCGTCTTCGACAACCTGTTCGTCGACTACAGGCTGGACAACCTCGCCTTCCGCATCGGCCGGCAGGACCTCATCTACGGCACCGGCAAGCTTATCCTCGACGGCACCCCCAAGGATGGGTCGCGCACCATCTACATCAATGCCGCCAAGGCCAGCTACACCGGCATCGAAGACACCACGATCGATCTCCTCGCCATCTACACCCCCTCCGAAGACGAACTCGCCATCAATCGGCAAAACCGCGACATCAACGGCAAGACCGGCGGCTACTACGACGGAAACGAATCCGGCGGCGGGGTCTACGCCAAGAACAAAGCCATCGCCAACCTCCCGTTCGAAGCCTACTACCTCGTCAAGACCGAAGAAGAGGAATGGGCCCGGCCGGCCGTCGGCGGGACCCCGGGCGCAGGCATCGCGCACGACGGCAAGGTGCGCCACACCATCGGCACCCGCCTCATGCCCAAGCTTTCCGAAAGCCTCGATGCCAACCTCGAAATCGCCTTCCAGACCGGCAACTCCATCTCCGCCTACATGGTCGATTCCCAGCTCAACTGGCACCTCCCCGCGCTCGGCGAACAGAAGGGCAAGCTCGCCCTAGGCTGGTACCACCTCTCCGGCGACGACCCCGGCACCAACACCGACGAAAGCTGGAATCCCCTCTGGGCCCGCTGGCCGCAATACAGCGAACTCTACATCTACGCCTACGACACCGACGGCGCGGGACGCTGGTCCAACCTCAGCATGCCGCACCTCGATCTTACCATCGCACCCTGCAAGGCCTACAAGGCCGATCTCCTGCTCGGCTACATGTTCGCTCCCGAGGCCGACGCCGGCGGCGGCGGGCACAACCGGGGATGGCTCTTCACCTGGTGGAACCGCTTCACCCTGAAGGAACAGCTCTTCACCAAAGCGGACAAGCTCGGGGCGCACATCCTGCTTGAACTCATGGAGGCCGGGAACTACTACGCCGACGACCAGCAGGGCGACCTCGCCATCTTCTCCCGCGCCGAGCTCAACTACTCATTCTAGCCCGCATGAGACTTAGTTAAGCCCAAATCAACAACCCTTCGGCAAAATAGAACAAGCGGCCCGTTTGCTTTCAGCAACCACGGGTGCAAAAAAGCCGCAACCAAGTGCCCTCCCGGGCGGACTACCTTTTCCGCTCAATGACGATTTAGACGGACTGCCCCTTTCGCCCAATACATCCAGTTGTGCCAACTGGATCCCAGTCACTTGGCACAAGTGGATATGCTTTTCCTTCCAAGGTCTGGAAAAACATCCTGCCCATCCCGTGAATCCTGTCAAAAAAGATTCCACCCTTTGGAACGCAGTTGACAAAGAGATTCCAACCCCTGGAATTCGTCAACCGACGATCTTCCAGACGTTGGAATATTGAAATATCAAAGAGGGCAAAACTGCTTAAGCGAAAATCAGATTACTAGATTACGGGACCGACCCTTTTCACCCTTTTCACGACTTTTCAGCACGCCAAACTCCAGAACGCGCCCGTCATTGAGCTGCTCCATGTGCTGCTCACCGGCACGCCCAACCGGGCACAGGC
>JAIPIO010000160.1 GCA_021734595.1 Kiritimatiellales bacterium
ATTGCCTTTGTCATCGAGCCGGTACTGCTGGGTGCGGACGGAAACCTTGCCTTTCCAGCAGTTCACGATCGTCCGCTCCGGTAGCGTATTGCCGGAAAGAAGCGGTTTGAGGCTGACGCCGTCAAGTGGTTTGGTGCCTGTCACTTCGACGCCGGCCATGTCGGCTAGAGTGGGCATCAGATCCTGTGCAGAGCAGATCTGCGGAATCATGGTGCCTTCCGCGATCTTGCCGGGCCAGCGCATAAACAGCGGCGAGCGTACACCACCTTCGTCGGTGGAACCCTTCTTGCCGCGCATGCCGCCATTCCAGCGGGCGCCGTTCGGCCCGTTGTCGCAGAAGTAGACCACGATGGTGTTTTCCGCCAGCTCCAGTTCGTCGAGCTTGGCCAGCAGGCGCCCGACGTTCCAGTCGATGTTTTCGCACATGGCCAGGGCCGCGCGCGTGTGGTCGATCTTTTCCTTCTTCTTGTCGCGGTGGTCGAGTGTCAGTTCCTTGTTCTTGAACTTGTCCCAGTATTTGTCCGGCACCTGCATCGGCGAGTGCGGCGTGTTGTAGGGGAGGTAGACAAGGAAAGGCGACTTGCGGTTGGCTTCGATGTAG
The DNA here is from genome assembly GCA_021734595.1 of Kiritimatiellales bacterium. GTDB lineage: Bacteria > Verrucomicrobiota > Kiritimatiellia > Kiritimatiellales > Pontiellaceae > JAIPIO01. The sequence goes on from JAIPIO010000160.1 coordinate 602, forward strand.
TCCATGGCGTGGTCGGTCAAGTCGTCGATGATGAATCCCTTGCCCGTCACCATTTGGCCGTTGTGGTCGAGCATCGGGTCGAAATAGTTGCCCCTGTGGCCGGAGCAGAAGCCGTAGAACTCGTCGAAACCGCGCGCGTTCGGGTGGTAGGGATACTGCATGCCGCTGTGCCACTTGCCGAAGGCCGCCGTCTTGTAGCCGGCGCGCTTGAAGATTTCGCCGATCATCGTTTCGTCTCTGTTGACGCGTTCCCCGCCGGCCGATGTGCTGTAGACCCCGCAGCGGACGTGGCTGCGGCCCGTCAGGAATTCCGCGCGCGTCGGCGAACAGACCGGACAGACATAGAAACGGTCGAACTGCGCCCCCGCCCGGGCCATTTTGTCGATGTTGGGCGTGGACATTTGTGTGTTGCCGTGGATGCTCAGGTCGCCCCAGCCCTGGTCGTCGGTCAGAATCACAACCACATTCGGCTGCGCCGGCTTCCTGGCCTTTGCTCCCGCCTCGGAACAGACCGCGCTTGCCAGACAAATCGTAATCAACAGTGCAAACAGTTTAACCTTCATTCCCAACTCCCTTCGTTGAATAAATGCGTAAGCGGCAAAAACACTAGCCGTAAAAAGCCATCATTACAAGGACGGTGTGGTTTCCAGCCATTGGACAGTTGGCCGTGAGGCGGGCTCACGGAACCCGTCTTACATCTCTGGAGGTATAGCGTCCACGTTGTCCGCGGACGCCGGGGACGGCGTCCCTCCACAGCATTCTTCCACACATCCAGTCATCCATCCTTCCAATCCGCCTAGGAGTGGGACTGCCGATACTTAGTGGGGGTGGTGCCGGCGGAACGGCTGAAGGCGCGGCTGAAATGCTCGGCGCTGGTGAAGCCGGACTCCTCGGCGATTTCGTAGTGCTTCATGTCGGTGTTGGCGAGCAGCGTCTGGGCTTTCTCGACCCGCTTGCGCGACAGTTCGGCTCCGATGGAGCGGCCGACGTAGCGTTCGAATGCGCGGTAGAGCCCGCAGCGCGACATGGTGCCGGTTTTCAGGATATCCTCCACGCTGATCGGCTCGCTGAAGTGTTCCCAGATAAACCGCAACGCGGCTGCCACCTGCGGGTGCTCGATGGCGAGGATGTTGCTGCTCTGCCGGACAACGATTTCCTTGGGCTCGATGATGGCCGGGTGTTGCGGCGCGGCTTCGCCGTGCATCAGGCGGTCGAGCAGGGCGGCCCCTTCGTAGGCCAGCCGCTCGCGGTTGGTGTCGACGCTGGTGATGGGCACCGGCGCGGAGCGGCAGACGATTTCGTTGTTGTCGATTCCGATGATGGCCACTTGGTCGGGCACCTTCAGCCCAATGGCTTCGCAGGCACTGATCAGGTGGTTGGCGCGGTTGTCGCTCTGGGCGAGGATGCCGATGGGCTTGGGCAGCAGCTCCAGCTCGCGCTGTAGCCACGTCATCCAGCTTTCGCCGGATTTGCGCGCAGCCGACGCGCCCCAGTCGAGCAGGCGGAATTCGGCTCCGGCGGCTTTGATGCGGCTTTGGAATCCGTCGAGCCGGCCGAGGATATCCGATGCATCGGTAAACTTAAGAAACGCGGTCTGGGTGAATCCGCGATCGAGCAGGTGCTCGGCGGCCATCTCGCCGCTGCGCCGGTTGTCGAGCAGGACGTGGTGGCCACAATCGACGTCGGCGCTGAGGTTGACCACTGCCGCGCCGGAGTTGCGGACATAGTCGACGATGTCGTGGCGGTCGGGGTAGAGCAGGGTGATGATGCCGTCGCCGCTCCAGAATTCGGGGATGGTGCCGTAGTACATCATGCTGGTTTCGAGAATCCAGCCGGCCTCCTGGCAGTAGCGCCAGATGCCGCGCCGCAGCTGGGGATCGTTGTAGCCCAGCGCAATCAGCACCCGCTTGCGGTCTTCGTTGTCAGCGATTTTCTGCATGCCGCATATAAAACGGCATAGGTATACGATCTGACAAGAGGATAATGCCGGATGGCATTGATTAATGTATTCTAGTCGTGTATTAAGGCAAACATTCTTCCAATGTCTGGAAATTCCTGCGGGAAACGTCCAATGGTTGGAAGATGTTTTCCAATGATTGGAAAAAGATGGATTGAAAGGAGATGGTCAATGAACAAGAAGATGTTTCTGAAGGTTGTACTATTGGTATGTGTTTTTGTTTCCGTTTCAGCGATTGCCGGCGACTGGCCGCAGTGGCGCGGCGTCAACCGCGACGGCTATTCGACCGATACCGGTCTTTCGAACAAATGGCCATCGTCCGGCCCCAAGCTGGTCTGGAAGATCAAGACCATCGGGGAAGGCTTCTCCACCCCGTCGGTTGCGAATGGAAAAATTTACGTCATGGGTGACAAGGATGGTGCCTGCCGGGTTTTCGCGCTCAAGGAATCCGACGGGAAGATTCTTTGGGACACCAAGGTGGGCGAACCGGGCGGCCATAAGAAATATCCGGGTCCGCGCTCCACGCCCACCGTTGACGGCAACGTGATCTACAGTCTGACGCAGAACGGCGATCTCTACTGCCTTGCGGCCAAGGACGGCAAGGTGGTGTGGCAGAAAAACCTGGGCGATGATTTTGGCGGTAAGATGATGTCGGGCTGGAAGTGGTCCGAGTCGGTGCTGATCGACGGCGACAAGCTGCTGTGCACACCCGGCGGGACCGAAGGAACCGTCATTGCACTCAACAAGAAAACCGGAAAGAAGATCTGGCGCTGCAAGGATCTGACGGATCCCGCCAGCTACTCATCCATCATGAACTGGAACCATGGCGGTGTACCGCAGTATGTGCAGTTCACCAGCAAGAGCGTGGCGGGAATCGATGCCAAGACCGGTAAGCTGTTGTGGCGCGGCGACCGCCCGGGCAAGACCGCCATCGTCACCACGCCGGTGATGAAGGACGACATGGTTTTTGTCACCTCCGCCTATAATATTGGATGCAACATGTTCAAGGTGGATGTTTCCGGTGCGACGTTTTCCACAAAAGAAGTCTACGCGAACAAGGATCTCCAGAGCCACCATGGCGGCGTGGTGCTGGTGGGCGACCACGTCTACGGCACCAGCAAGAAAACGCTCGTCTGCATGGACATCGCCACCGGCAAGGTGGTGTGGGAGGATGACAGCGTCGGCAAGGGGGCCATCGCATACGCCGACGGCATGCTCGTTGTCCGGGGCGAGAAGGACGGAGCCGTTGCACTGGTCAAAGCCGAACCCGGCAAGTACCAGGAACTGGGTCGCTTCGACCAGCCGGACCGCAGCGATCACAAGGCCTGGCCGCATCCCGTCATCGCCAACGGCCGCCTCTATCTGCGCGACCAGGATCTATTGCTCTGCTATGACTTAACGAAATGATGTGTAGTTTTTCCAATGGTTGGAAATCTCGGCGAGCCGGTGTAGGGGACGTGCTTCCCGTCTGCGGGAACGCGTAACGTAATACAGGCTACCCGCTTTGCGGGGAAGCCTGTCCTACAACACCAGTTGAAACTTCCAATGCCTGGAAAGGATTTTCCAACGGTTGGAAGTTTTGGCATGATGCGTCAAACGGGTATGGAGATTCTATGATAGTCTTCGAAGCGAGGATGCTAATGGGGGAAACCATGGAAGAAGCAATAACCGATGCCTATGTGCCGGCGGACATGGCCAAACGCGCCGAGGCTTCGGCGATCCGCAAAGCGAACCGCGATTTTGTCAGCGCCTTTTTTCTGGCGGTGCAGGCGGGATCGTTCATCGCTTTCGGTGCGGCGCTCTATACTTCGGTCATCCACGACTCCGTGCTGGGATTTGGCCTGACCAGGCTGATCGGCGGGCTGGCTTTTTCGCTCGGCCTTGTGCTGGTGATCGTTGCCGGTGCCGACCTGTTTACCGGCGACACGTTGATGGTCATGGGCTGTTTTACCGGTAAGATTAAGGTGCGGCAGATGCTTCGCGGGTGGGCGTTTGTGTTTCTCGGCAACCTGATCGGTGCGTTGGCCATTGTGATGCTGGTGTATCTCAGCGGACACTGGCTGGGCAACTCGGGCGCGATTGGCGCCAAGGCTCTGGCCATCGCCAACGCCAAGGTCAATCTGACGTTCACGCAGGCCTTTGCCAGCGGCATGCTTTGCAACATTCTCGTCTGCCTTGCCATCTGGCTCTGCTACAGCAGCCGCTCCGTGACCGATAAAATCATGTCGATCATTTTCCCCATCACCGCGTTCGTGGCCATGGGCTTCGAGCACTCGATCGCCAACATGTATTTCATCCCCGCCGGCCTGCTGTTGAGGCACAATCCGGATATCGTTGCCCTGCTTAACGGCGCCGATCTTTCGAACCTCACGATGCATGGATTCTGGATCAAAAACCTGCTGCCGGTCGTGATCGGCAACATGGTTGGCGGCGCGATCTTTGTCGGCGCGGTCTACTGGATCCTCTACCTGCGAAAACCGTCGCTTCCCGCGGACGGGTAGGCGATCCCTAAACCCAAGACATGCAACAACCGTTTAACATCGCGCGGCAATTACACGATCCACGGGCTGATCTTTTTACCTTTCACTTTTTTGCGGGAGTTGCGACTCTTGGTTTACTTGGAGGAGGTTTTTACCAATGGGAGGACTTACGAACGCCGCCATGAAATTCAGATCACTGCTCGCCATGTGCATCGCTTGCGGGATTGGATTTTCTTTCACTGTCTCGGCGGAATCCACAATCACGGTTAATCAGCAAAAATACCGTGTTGTCGAACCGCTGTTTCTCGAAACCTTTGAAGCGTACAGAGAGGGGGAGTTCCCCGAATCGCTACTGGCACCCGGCTTGAATGATGCCGCTAGGTTCGATCCCGTTGCCCAGGCCTTCGGACGGTTCCATTACGAAGTGTCCCTGGAGTCACTGGACTTCTGCGCAAACGCGATTCGTGAAAAAGCAAAAGAGCTGAAGGGACGGGACGATTTTACCGTCTCCGGGAACTTCGGGTCGCTCATGGATGCTCCGGGATCGGACTGGGTGCGATGGGCACGCATATTCGACTGCATCAATCTGGAATGGGGATTCAATGAAAAGAATCCGGCCGACCCGGCCAGCCTCACCTTTTTTTCCATATTAAACGCGATCGGCCGTCCTGCAACCATCGTCGGGAAAGCGGATAACAACAGGAAGTGGCGGATCTACGGAGACAATCCCGTCTACCTCGTCATGATGGTCGCCGAGGCCTACGCCACGGGCCACAGCGTCACGGTGCCGTATGCCTTGTTTGACGGTACCCGGGGGGAGAGCAGGTATTTCGGGAACATAGACCGGATGGCAAAGATCTACCGGTTTATATCCGCAAGAAAACGGCTTTTCGACGGATATGAACCAGTGTCAACCCATGCCATTTGTGTCCCGGCGGACACGTATGGGGGGATCTATGACAGCCTGATTTCAAAACAGGTCAGTCGGGCCGCCCGCTCATTAACCCCGTACCGGATCATTCTCTCGGGCACCTACCTGCCGCGACTCGATGCAAAAAAACTTAGCGGGATCGAAACAGCCGGGCTCGTTGGGGAGAGCAATGAAATCCGACCGGAGGACCGCGCGGTCATCCAGGATCTTCTGAAACGAAAGTCTGCCGCCGGTCCCGTTTTCAAGGTCGGTGGATCGGACAACATCAGGATTTTTCCCCGGGCGTCTGTTAAGGACAAGTCGGCGCCGCTGGTTGTGCATCTCCTGAACAAGGATTCCTCGTATGACGGATCGGTCACCACGATCAAACCGGTGGCGTTTACGTTCAGTTTCCATCGCCGCCTTGTCCAGAACGGGAAAGTTCAGAACATAGTGCTGCATACCGACGGTGGAGAAACGGTTCCCCTTGCGTTTAAGATGGCGGATGATTACATCAGCGTTGAGATTCCGCGGCTGTCGATATGGGGCATACTCGAGATCCCTGCCGGCGACTTGACCAATCATCCGGGTCTCCTCGCATCGGTGCCCCCGAAAAAGCGTCCGTACCCACAGTCGGAAATCATTCTCATGCGCCCCGGTCACCGGTATGAGAAACCGGACCATGTCGTCAAGGCGCTCATGGTAGATGGAAAGGTGGATGAAACGAAGGTCGTCGAACTCTACGGCATCACCCGCATATCATGGGAATACCAGCTGTTCAAAGGTTTCCGCGAGAAGGGTGTTTCGTATGTCGGGACGGTGAACGCGAGCCATCTTGATATCGAAAGAAAAGGGGAGCAATGGGATGGATGGGCGCGAAAAGCGGATGGGAGCATCATGCCGGATAAGTCGGGGGGAACCTCTCTCGGTTTGCTGGGCCATGCCACGGAGGCGTTCAAGGACTATCTGATATCGCAGGCGGAAGAACCATGGATCGCTAAACGCGATGCTGACGGAGTGCAGTGGGACGGGACGCCGAGCATGGCCATCAAGGTTTGGGAGGGCGGCGGCGATTACTCGAAAGGCTCGGTGCAGAAGTTTCCCATCTGGCTCGCGAAGACCTATTCTGCCGCGGAGCTGGAGAAGATGGGAATCCCGAAGGTGGCATCATTCGATATCAAATCCTATATGCAGGGACTGGCCGGCAGCTCGCAGTTCTTTTCGTGCGGCGAGTTCAAGGGGCACCGCTGTTTTTCCATGAGGCAGAAGGACCTGCACGACAAGGAGACAAGGGATTTGGTAGGGACGCCGACGCTCCAATCCCGCACCGGGCTGGTTTTGATGACCACGGAGTTTATGATTCCCGAAAAGGGCTCGGGAGCGCCACGGCTGTCGTTCCACCTCAAAGACGGCGGCGGCAAGGGACTCTACGGCACCTACGGTGTAAATAATAAGATTCTCAACATCCTGTCCCACGAAGGGGATTATTCCCTGCCCTTTCCGGTGGGAAAGTGGGTGACGTTCAGTATCCTCTGCGATTTTGACCGGCAGACTGCGGCGGTCTCCTTGGACGGGGAAGCGTTCACTCCTTTTTATGAACTGAGAAGACCGGGGATGACGAAAGAGGGCTTTTCGTATTATTTTCTGAAAGCGGCGAACTCAAGGGATGTATATATACGGAAGATGGAAATCCTTGATCTGATGCCTGAAAGAAAGGACATAAAATGAAAAGACGCGGCTTCCTCCTGTTTTCCTCCTTGAGCGCGGCAACGATCTTGCCGAAGGGTTTTGCGGCGTCCGCGCCCAGGCCGAACGTGCTGTTCATCGCGGTGGACGATATGAACGACTGGGTAAGCGTGCTGGGCGGCTACGCCGGCAAGGTGCATACGCCCAACTTTGATCGTCTCGCCCGCAAGGGAGTTACGTTCACCAACGCGCATTGCACCTCCACCATCTGCAACCCGTCCCGAACGGCCATCATGACCGGCCTGCGTCCATCGACGACGGGAGTATACGACAACGGCCATTGGTGGCGCCCGGCGCTGCCGGACGTGGTCACCATGCCCGAACATTTTCGTGCCGGCGGATACCGCGCCATCGGCGGCGGAAAGATTTTCCACCATACACTGGGCAACAATCCTCCTGGATTGTGGGATGAGTTTAATCCTCAGGTTCAGGACAGCCCGTGGCATTACGACTATCCCGTCCCCGGTCAACACGTGCCCAAGAAAGGCATCCATTGGCCCAAGGGCTTTCCGCTCAATAAAATCGAGAATGTGGCGAAAGCAATAAAGCCGCCATTAAACTGTCGTGAATTCGATTGGGGACCGTTCGACAAGCCGGACCTGGAAATGGGTGACGGGCAAATGGTCCGATGGGCCGTGGACAGTCTCGGCAAGCCGCACGACAAACCCTTCTTTCTGGCCGCAGGCATTTTCCGTCCACATCTTCCCTGGTATGCGCCGAGAAAATACTTTGACCTCTATCCGCTTTCGGAAATCATGCTGCCCGAAATTAAGGAGGACGATCTGGACGATGTCCCGCCCATTGGGCAGGCCATGGCGCGAGCCCGGCTGATGGATTTCGAGGTGGTCAAAAATGCCGGGCAGTACCGCCGGGCGGTCCAGGCCTATCTGGCGTCGATCAGCTTTGCCGATGCGATGGTCGGTCGGTTGCTGGATGCTTTGGAAGCCAGTCCCCACGCACAAAACACCCTCGTCACGCTTTGGTCCGACCACGGTTGGCAGCACGGTGAAAAGGGTGCCTGGCACAAGAAGACGTTGTGGGAGCGCGCCACGCATGTCCCGCTCTTCATTGCGGCGCCGGGCGTAACGGCACCGGGTTCGATCTGCAAACGGCCCGTCAATCTGATTGATCTCTACCCCACGCTCATCGACCTGTGCGGTCTGGAAACCAAACCGGAGCTGGACGGGGTCAGTCTGACGCCCCTGTTGCAGAATTCGGCGGCGGCGTGGGATCGTCCATCGGTAACGACCCTGGAACGCGGCAACCACACGGCGCGTTCGGAACGGTGGCGCTATATCCGCTATCATGACGGCTCCGAGGAACTGTACGACCACCGCAACGATCCGCATGAATGGAACAACCTGGCCGGAGATCCAAAGCTCGCCGCGGTGAAACGCAAACTGGCGCAATGGTTCCCTAGGCAGGATGCCCCGGCGGCGCTGGACAAAAAAGCGTACAACTTTGATCCAGGCACCTATACCTGGACCAGGAAAACAAAGAAAAAGGCTAAAAGCCGATGATTTTACAG
>JAIPIO010000161.1 GCA_021734595.1 Kiritimatiellales bacterium
GACCCGCACCCTGATTTATCGCTTGGCCTATCTGGCCATGGAGAAAAACGTGCATCCGTGGGAAGTGCTGCTGCTGACCTTTACCAACAAGGCGGCCAAGGAGATGCTGACGCGCGCCGAGGTGCTGGTGCAGCGGCGGTTCAACAGCGGCTATAGCGGCACCTTCCACTCGTTCGCCAACCGCTTGCTGCGTTCACATGCCGATGTGGTGGGATTCGGGAAGGACTACACCATCCTCGATGCGGACGATGCCAAGAAGCTGGTGCGCTCCTGTGCCGATGATTTGGATATCGAGAAGAAGCATTTCCCGAAGCCGGAGGTGCTGCTGAGCCTGTTCGGTGTCGTCAGCGGACGCATGGGGGATCTTGCCGCCGCGGTGAATGAGCGGTTCGAGTTTACTGAAGTCAATGGCGATGAGGTGCTGAAGGTTCATGCCCGATATCAGGAACGCAAGAAAAGCCAGAACGCAATGGACTTCGACGATCTCCTCATCTACGCGCTCCGGCTGTTGAAGAAACATGAGAGAATCCGCGCGTTCTATCAGGACGAATTCAAGTATGTGCTGGTCGATGAGTATCAGGACACCAACGCCATCCAGGCCGAGCTCGTACACCTGCTGGTTAAATCCCACGGCAATATCATGGTGGTGGGCGACGACTTCCAGAGCATCTATTCCTGGCGTGGCGCGGATTTTCGCAACTTCCTTGATTTCGAAAAATTCTATCCCGACGCCAAAACCTTCAAATTGCAGATCAACTACCGCAGCACGCCCGAAATCCTCGAAGTGGCCAACGAGGTGATCGCCGGCAACCCCGACCAGTTCCAGAAGGAGTTGCAGGCCGTGCGCGAAAGCGGAGCCATGCCGCAGCTGGCCAAGGTGCGCGACGGCTCGGCGCAGGCACGCTACGTCATCGAACGCGCCCGCGAACTCAACCGCAAGGGAACGCCGTTCTCCGAAATCTGCGTGCTGTATCGTTCGCACTTCCACGCCATGGAACTCCAGATGGAACTGGCGCGTGAACAGATGCCCTATGTGGTCACCTCCGGGGTCCGTTTCTTCGAGCAGGCGCACGTAAAGGATGTCTGTACCGTGCTGCGGTTGCTGGTCAATCCAGCCGACGAGCTGGCCTTTACCCGCCTCGTTGAACTCTTTCCAAAGGTTGGGAAAAAGACGTCGATCAAAATTTTCCGCAAGTTCGGCGGACGCGTAAACCTCCAGCGTCCGGAAACCCACGAGAAGTTGATGGAGATGCTGCCGGCCGCCGCGCGCGATGAATGGGAGAAGGTAAAACCGGTCTTCCTCGCCTACCGCGAAGAGAAACAGCAAAACGATCCCGACGAAGTAATCCATCGGTTTAAGAAGGCCTTCTACAACGAATACATGGTCGAAAACTTCGACAACCATAAATATCGTACAGAAGACCTCGATGGCCTGATCGACTTTACCATTAAGTTCGAGTCCACCGAAGCATTCCTCTCTGAAATAGCCCTGCTCACCAACCTTGACGCCGAAGGCGGCTCTGCGCCATCCGACGAGGAACCCCGGGATTCGCTTCGCCTGTCCACGGTGCATCAGGCCAAAGGGCTCGAATGGAAAGCCGTTTTTGTGCTCTTCATGTGCGAAGACATGTTCCCCAGCAAGAAAGCGATCGAGGACACCGGCGACGCCGAAGAGCGGCGGCTTTTTTACGTCGCCGTCACGCGTGCCAAGGACGAGCTGTTACTCTGCTGCCCCCTAGTGCGCCGCCAGCGCGACGGCGGCATGATCTTCCTCGATCCCTCCCGTTTCATCGAAGAAATTCCGGATGACCTCCTTCAATCCGACGGCGGATTCTTATAAGGTAGGGATGCATCGCTCGGGGTGTCCGCACGCACAGACGGATCCGTCTGGCGGGCTATTCCTCCGTGCGGCTCGCTCGGCGATCGATCCCTACCGAATTGAAAAGTCGACGATCACCGGGAAGTGGTCGGAGCCAACGTTTGATCCGACAGCCCGGTTATGAATCAGGATTTTGGGCGAGTGGAGCACATGGTCGATCGGAATGCGCAGGAAGCGGTTGCCGCTTGGCCAGCTGGGCTGGAACCCAAACCCCTTCATGCTGTTCTTCAGGCCGGAATCGCGCACCAACCTGGTGAAGTGCGCCGACCAGGGCGATGCGTTGAGATCGCCGATCAGCAGCACCGGATGCTTGCGCGTTTTTACAAGCGCTGGAAGTTTGGCGAGCTGGTTGTTCCGATGCCTGGAATAGGTTTTTCCAATGGGTGGAAGCGGATGGGTTCCAATAACTGAAAGCTCGCCCTGCGGAAAATGGACGTCGGCCATGATTGAAGGAACATCGGCACTGCCGATATAAATCACATTGCCGTGTGAAAGCGGATATTTGCTCAGCAGCATGATTCCAAAGCATCCATCCTGGGCCTCGGCAATACGGTGGGGATAGTTTGTTCCCAGCACGGCCAGCTCGCTTTCCCATTTCGGCGTCACTTCCTCGAAAAGTAGGATGTCGGGGTTGGCCTTCGCCACGGCTTCAAGTACCTGCTCCGTATTTCCGTTCGCGGCGTTGATGTTCATCAGCATGGCGCGCGCAGTCCCGCCGGTGGGCGGGGCGGGCTTGCCAAAATAGAGGGGGAGCACAAAGGCGTAGTTGAGGCAGGCCACCATGACCAACGCGATCGCGCGCTTGTGTTGCCGCCTCCACAAGGCGATCCCTATCAAAATCAGGCAGAGCTGGAAATACTGTACCCGGAAGTGCGAAAACAAATCCAGCGCCCAATGCAACCGGCCAAGAAACCCCAGTATGGTGGCGACCGAAATGCCAATGCCCAGTATTTCCAAAACACCGGTGAGCTGTGACCGGATGTTCCGTTTGTTTTTGCGCTTTTCCTTCATGGATTATCCAATGGCATTACGCCCTGCCAGATGGCCGCTGGCAAAGGCCCAGTGCAGGTTGAACCCGCCGCAGGGTCCATCGAGGTTGAGTACTTCACCCGCCAGAAAAAGACCCGGCAGGCAGCGGCTTTCCAGCGTGTCGGGGTTGATCTCTTTCAACGAAACGCCCCCGCGGGTGACCATCGCTTTATTGAATCCTTCGGTCGCGCAAACAGTCAGAATGCAGTTGCGCATCTGTTCGGTGAGCGCTTCCGCTTTTTTCGGCGGCAGTTGCGAGGCCGGGGTGTCGGGATCGACCCCGCAGCATTCGCACAGGGCTTTTGCCATCGAACCCGTAAGCCACGGCGAGAGCGCGTTCGCCACGGTTTTATTGCCACCGCGGCTCTGCCACTGCTCGATCCTCGGCGTTCCGGCGGTAAAGTCCAGCATGACCGGAACCGTTTCATGTTTCTTCAGCGCTTCGGAGATATCGCTGGAGCTGTTGAGCACCACCGGACCGCTCAGCCCCTGATGGGTAAAAAGCAGATCGCCGGTTTTTCCCGCCTTTGGAAAACCCTTCAGCCCGACGCGCAGGCGGACATTGCGGAGCGCGATTCCGGTGAGGGATTTGGGCCAGCTCTCCTTTATGACCAGCGGCACATCCGCCGGCAGCGGCTCGATAATCGTGTGTCCTGCGCGATGCGCCAGCCCGTATCCGCTGGATGACCCGCCGAGCGCCGGGTAGCCCTTTCCGCCGGTCGCCAACAGCACGGCTGCCGCAGGGTAGATCCGGTCGCCGGATTTAACTGCGCCGACCTTTCCGCTCTCTCTTTGAATGGCCGAAACTTCGGCATCGGTTTGAATTACGACCTTCAACCGGGCGCACTCCTTCAGCAGCGCTTCAAGCACAAAGCGGGAGCCGTCGCCCTTGGCGAAAACATGCAGGCCGTCTTCGCAGGCGGTTTCCACACCCAACTTGCGGAAAAATTGCTGCAACCCGCTGGAATCCATTATGCGCAGCGCCGGCTGCATGAAGCGGCCCTGCCGCCCGAAGGCTTCCATGAATTTTTCGGGAGGGAGCGTGTTGCAGAGGTTGCAGTTTCCGCCGCCCGAGGCCAGCAGTTTAAGGCCGGACTGCGGCATCCGCTCAAAAACAATAACGGAGGCACCTCGCCGGGCGGCGGCGATGGCGCCCGTCAGCCCGGCGGGGCCGGACCCGATCACCACCAGATCATACGTCGAGTTGTTCATACGCCGATCACCACTCCCGCCCATTGCCCGTTGCCGTCACGGGCGATCTCTTTGCCCCCGAGTTGCACAAAGGTATCGGCCACGCCATCGGCTTCAACCTCCCGGATGCCGCTGAGAATAATCCGTTTCTTCGCGGCGCGTATAATCAACGGCGCGGCCTCGATCAATACCGAAGTAAGAATGTTGGCGCAGACCACATCTGCGGGTTCCTTGAGCCAGCTCGGATCCAGTACGTCGGCTTGGAAAAAGTTAATCCGGTTCTCGACGTCGTTACGCTGCGCATTTTCCAGACACTGCGTAACGCAGACGGGATCGTAGTCGAAGGCGTCGACCTGCGAGATGCCGAGTTTGATGGCGGCGATGGCGAGGATGCCGCTGCCGGTTCCGGCGTCGATCATGGAACCGACTTCCAGGCATTGGAAACTTTCTTCCAATGCCTGGAGACAGAAGCGGGTGGTAAAGTGTCCGCCGGTGCCGAAACTCAGGCCGGGGTTGATGATAATGTCTTTTTTTCCAATGGTTGGAACTTTTTCCCATTCGGGAATGATTCTGAAGCCGCCGATTTCCAAGGTGTGGAAATGGTGCCGCCAAAAGGTGGTCCAGTCCTGTTCCCGATATTCGCTTACCTCCGCATATTTTATCGGGAATCCTTCGGGAAGCACCTTGCGCGCAATCTCCGCTTCGAGCGCCGAGTCGAAGTAGATTTCCAGCAGGGCCTCCGTTGCGTACGGCTTCGTGACCTCCACCGGTTCCTTGCCCAGCGCTTCGCGCACCCAGTCGCAGACTGTTTCCGCATCCTGCGTGGCGACCAACAGGTTCAGTTTCCCGCCATTGTTTATATTATCTTCCGTCATGTGCTAATCCTTTTGATGCCGGGCCTGCCGCGGGAGCTGCCCGGGTATAGAGGGGCCCCCATTCGGTATTTTTTCCAGACCGAATTTTTTTGCGAAGGCAGGGCGCCCGGGGCGGTTGTACTGCTGATAGTCGTCCCAGATCGTTTTTGCGCCGGTTTTTTCATCCAGCCCTTTTTCCTGCGTCAAAAATTCAAACAGGAATTGCGCCAGCCGGGGCAGGGCAATATTACCGGTGGTTCCGGCGACCCGGTAAAGCCAGTCGCTCCATTGCATGAACGCCGCGAACGGGGAGGGGGCGTCCTGCCAGATCAGCGGGGCGGATGAAATAAAGTTCCCGTTGTTTACCGTCAGGTTCCAGAAACGCGCGAACCGTTGGAGGCGCTGCATCTCCCCGAACGGAATCAAACTGTTCTGTAGGATTTCGTAGGGCGCGTGCGGGCTGTAGACCATTTTCCAATCCTTGGAATGCCGGTCGATCGGCGCGCCGCGCAGCCGCTTCAGGATTCCGAGCTGGATCTCCTGCGGGTTGAGCGCCAACAGGCGATTGAAGCCGGATTCAAAGCTTTCAAGCGATTCTCCGGGCAGCCCGGCAATGAGATCGGAGTGGATATGCACGCCGGTCTCTTCGCGCAGGCGCCGCATGTTGGCTTCGATCTTTCCGATATCCAGCGGCCGTTGTACGCGGTGCGCCACTTCTTCGTTAAAGGTCTGGATGCCGATCTCAAACTGGAGCATGCCGACTGGACACTCCTTGACGGCGTCCATCAGTTCGTTGGGCAGACGGTCGGGAATCATCTCAAAATGGAGCATCATGCCGGGCTGATACCGCTCGCGGAAAAAATACAGAATTTCCAGCGCAAAGGGGATGTCGATATTGAAGGTGCGGTCGACAAACTTGAAAGTGCGTGCGCCGCGGTCGATCAGGTCGGAAAAAGCTCGAAGAATGTTTTCCATCGGAAAATATCGTACTTCGGGATCGAGCGACGACATGCAGTATTCACACCGGAACGGGCAGCCGCGCGACGCCTCGACGTAGATCGCACGATGGGCGATATCCTCGTCCGTGTAGAGGTCGTACGGCAGCTCGATCTCCGCCACGTCCACCGGTTTTGCGTGGAGAGTTTTTTTGCCATGGAGGCACGGAGACATGGAGATTTCCTTTTCCGCACTCTGTGCCTCCGTGTCTCCGTGGTAGAGAAGCTTTTTACACAGTTTAGAGAACTCTACTTCTCCTTCGCCGCAGATCACGTGGTCGGCGTATTGGTAGATTTCCTGTTCTTCGGTTTCGTGGCTGATTTCGGGGCCGCCGAGAACAATCTTTGTTTCGGGACTAATGCGTTTGATCAGGGCGGCGACCTTGGTGGCGAGCTCGATGTTCCAGATGTAGCAGCCGATGCCAACGATTCGCGGGTTGGTTGCCAGGATTTTTTCGGCCGCAACGCGTGGTTGAACGGAAAGGTCGAATTCCTGCAGTTCGGCATGGTCCGCCAGCTCGCCGAGGTTGGCCATTAGGCAGCGCAGACCGAAGGCGGTGTGCGCGTAGCGGGCGTTAAAGGTCGTTAGAACGATGTCAGTCATCATAACGCGACGTCGGGCGTCCCATCTGTGCATCCAGTTCGCGGCACTGCCGGAGGTTGAGTTTGTTCGAGCCGCCCAGCAGTAGCGCAAAGACATTGATCTTGGCGGTGTTTTCCAGCACCTCGATGCGGTCGAACGCCTGCAGCAGGTTGTCACCGACGGTCAGCACGCCGTGGTTCTGCATCAGTACGCAGCAGGTTCTGGCATTCAGGCATCGCGCCACCTTGTCGGCCAGCTCCTGCGTCCCCTGTAGCGCATAGGGCGCGGTGACCGGTTCGCCGACAATGGCGTACGACTCGGCGATCAGCCGTACGTTGATCGGGCGTTCGGCCACGGTGAAGGCACTGGCATAGGGTGGGTGGGCATGAACCACCGCTTTGACTTCCGGATGGCGGCGGAATATTTCCAGGTGCATGCCGGTCTCGATGCTGGGCTTCAGGTGTGGCGTGTGGTTGGTTCCATCCATCCCGATTTCCGCAATCTGTTCCGGGCGCATATTGCCCTTGTCGGTGGCCGAAGGCGTAAGCAGCACCAACCCTTCCTCTACCCGCAGGGATATGTTTCCGCCCGACGTAGTGGTCAGCCCCCTTGCGTACAGGCGATTCATGCAGTCGGCCACGGACTGCTTCTGTTCCATAAAACGGTCACTCATTTTCTACCTTTCATTTCCAACGAACTTCGGCGATTGTATGCGACTAACTTTCGGAAAGGAATAAAAACCATGCTGGAAACGGTACGTTGGATAACGGCGGAAGGAAAGATTCTTTCGCGCTGCGAAGAGGGTGTGGATTTGCTGCCGGGCAAGTTGCGGCTGATCGACCAGACCCTGTTGCCGCAGGAGCTGGTGTTTATTGAAACGGACGATCTCGAAGAAATTTTCGATGCCATCCTTCGGCTTTGCGTTCGCGGCGCACCTGCGATCGGCTGCGCGGCGGCTTTGGGGTTGGCGGCGGTGGCGCAGCATATCAAAGCCGAGTCAATTGAAGAATTCACTGATAAGGTGCAGGTTGTTGCGGATCGGTTGGCGCAGTCGCGCCCCACGGCGGTAAACCTGTTTTGGGCACTGGATAAATGTTGCGCACACCTGCGCAGGTGTGCCGTAAAATCTGCTGATAATATGAGACTTACGTTGATTCGTGAGGGGCTTGAAATCCTAGATGAAGACATTCGCATGTGCCGCGCCATCGGCGAGCATGGCCGGGATTTGATTCAGCATGGCATGGGCGTGATGACCCATTGCAATGCGGGTGCGCTGGCGACAGGGGATTTTGGCACCGCACTTTCGCCGATGTATGCCGCGCATGAAGCGGGCCGTAGCTTCACGGTCTATTCCGATGAAACGCGCCCGTTGCTACAGGGCTCACGACTGACTGCGTGGGAGCTGAGCCGCGCAGGTATCGATGTGGTAACGATCTGCGACAACATGGCGGCGCAGGTGATGAAGGAGGGGAAAATCGATCTGGTGATTGTCGGTTCCGACCGCATCGCGGCCAACGGCGATATTGCCAATAAGATCGGCACCTACGGGCTTGCGATATTGGCGAAACACCACAACATTCCATTCTATGTGGCCGCGCCATACTCCACCATTGACACCTCGCTGGAACATGGCGACCTGATTCCGATAGAAAATCGCGATCCCGAAGAGGTGCGGAATTTCGGAGCGCGCCGCACCGCACCGGAAGAAGTACGGGTCTACAACCCGGCATTCGATGTGACGCCGCACGAACTGATTGCCGGGATCATCACCGAGAGCGGCCTGCATCGCCCTCCTTTTTCATTTAATTAATGCCTTGGTTGCCGCGACTGCTGGCCATTTGGGCGAGGAGTTGCCGACGGCCAATGCATGGCCGTCAATAGAAACTGTTAAGTTGACCTTGGCCACAAATGTTTATATTGTGCACAATATGAATATAAAAGCGGGTTTATTTTTACACGTTGTGGCAGTTGTTTGCGGCATTTTGTTTGCCCCAGCGACCACTCGGCCCAATGTGCTGTTTCTTGCCATAAAGGACTTGAACAGCTGGATCGGTTGCGTAGGCGGGTATCTGCAGACCCTTATGCCGAATCTCGCCTCTTGTTATGTTGGGTGGGTACTACTAAATACAGCGTTATCCTGGAGCGTTCAGGCGAATCAGATACCGCGACCCCGCCGGGCGACTCCTGGTGTTTTTGATGCTTGGCGGGTCCTGCACCAATAGTCGCAAAGGGTTTAATGTCGGAGCACGGATGAAATTAATATCAAACTTGGAAACGACTATCGTCGCTATTATATGTTCGAGCCATTTGTGCGTAGCAGCAACAACGGCAGGATTGGCCTCCAGGCCGAATTCTGCCAGTAGACTCCAGCCATTTGATCTTGTTCAGGATATCAGTTATGGCGGAGAGGTCTATCGACTACAGCTACATGAGGTAGATATTCTTTCGCCTGAATTCAGGCTGCTTGTTCAAGTTCCTGAATCTGTTGGGCGTGTCTATTAACGCACGCTCCTGTTCAAATATTCTCTTTTTCGGTTTTTCCGGCCGCGGCCTGACTCCCGACCGACTCCAGATCGACCAACACGTTCCATCTTTCGCGTCTTTCCATCCTCCCGCAACTGTTTTC
>JAIPIO010000162.1 GCA_021734595.1 Kiritimatiellales bacterium
TCATTGACCAGACTTTTACTCAATCCCATGCCGCACCCCGAGCAGTGCCCATCCGCGATCGGCACCACCGCTTCCGGATGCTTCTGCAACAACTGGTTGAGGTGTGTCCTGGTTCGGGGCGGCAAATTGGCCCCAAGCAGCACTATGTTTTTATCCAGTGCGTCGAGAGGCACCTTGGGCATAACGGCCTTCTTCTGCATCCGCGCCACCACCAGCTCCTGGAGCTGGATGAGTTGGTTGATCAGTTTGCGATCAGTCATTTTTTATTCTCCTTTTTTTAAAGCGATTTTGGTGTCGTCCACGCGACCGAACAAGCGCAGCAGACCGTCGAGGATGGTGAGCGGATGCGGCGGACAGCCGGGGATGTACAGATCGACGGGCAGAAGCGAATCCGCGCCGTTGTTGACCTCTTGATGATCGATAAAGGGGCCGCCGGAGATCGCACAGGAACCGACGGCAATAACGATCTTGGGTTCGGGTATGGCGGTATAGGTGTCGAGCAGCGCCGACTTCATGTTTTGCGTAACGGGGCCGGTAATGAGCAAACCGTCAGCGTGGCGCGGCGCGGCCACAAACTGGATGCCAAAACGGCCGAGATCCCAGCCGACGGTACCGAGCACGTTCACATCGGCTTCGCAGGCGTTGCACCCGCCGGCGCTGACCTCGCGCAGCTTGAGCGAACGGCCGAGCAGCTTTTTCATTTTCCCGCCCAGCTCCTCGGCCAGCACTAGTGCGGCGTCCGGTTCAAGGATGAGATCTTGATGCTGGCGGACGGCAAGGCGATAATCGGTGCTGTGCGAGATGGCGGCCTCCGGGCAGGCAAGTTTGCAGTCGTTGCAAAAGAGGCATTTGCCCAGATCGATGACCAACGGTTTGCCGTCGGCAAACACGATGGCATTGGTGGGGCAGGCGGCGGCACAGATGCGGAACCCGTCCCGGCAACGGGTGGCATCAATCCGGGGTCGCCCCCGGAAACGCTCGGGCATGGCGGGCGGTGGCGCATCGGGGAAGCGGATGGTGCGGTGCTTCTGATGGATTCGGGCTCGGATGACATTGATCATGGTGCAATTCCTTTGAGGCGGGGTTACAAATCGTGTCCGCAATACGAAAGGCTAAAACTTTTGTTGTTGAGCGGGAAGTCGGAGATCTGCTCCCCGCGCATGGCATGGGCCAGCCCCGCCCAGTTGTGGAACGAGGGGTCGGTCACCTTGTAGCGCTGGACGTTCCCCTGCTCCCCCGTCAGGGCCACGTGGCAGAGCTCGCCGCGCCAGCCCTCGACAAGCGAGACCGCGAGACACCCCGGCTTGAGCGGCCCGGTTGCGGTATGGATCTCTCCGGCGGGGAGCGCGTGGAGCTGGTCGCGGATGAAGGCGATCGAGTGCTTGATTTCCAGCCATCGGACATAGCCGCGGGCAAAGGCATCGCCGGAATTCCAGGAGGGGAGCGGGAGCTGCGCAAAGCGGTAGATGCCGGAGGGATGGTCGTGGCGGACATCCCGCTGCACACCGGACGCGCGGGCGACCGGACCCACGATACCGAGGGTTTGGCAAATTTCGGCAGGGAGGATGCCATTGCCCTCCAACCGCGCCAGCACCGACGGGGCATCGAACATCAGTTCGATGGCGCTGGCGGCATCCTTTTCGCCGAGGTCGAGCCGCTTCAACAGGTTGTCGACCTGAGCCGCGTCGAGGTCGTATCCCGCGCCACCGGGGCGGAGCAGGCCGCGCCCAAAACGGTTGCCGCAGAGCACGGCGGTCATGTTGAGGAAGTCGCCGCGAATACGCCCACAGTACGAAGCGGTGGGCAGGAAGCCGATATCGCCCGCCAGCGCACCGAGATCGCCAATGTGGTTGGCCAGGCGCTCGAATTCGAGTGCGATGCCGCGCAAGGCCTGGGCCCGCACGGTTTTCTTGCAACCGGAGAGTGCTTCGATCAGCTGGCAGTAGGCGGTGGCGTGACCGATGGTGGTATCGCCGGAAAGGGTTTCGGCATAGTGAAGGGCTCGCTTGACCGGTTGCTCCACCAGTGCTTTTTCAATACCGCGGTGCTGGTAGCCCAGCGCAATCTCGAGATGGAACACATGTTCGCCGTGGCACTGGAAGCGAAAGTGGCCGGGTTCGATGATGCCCGCGTGGACCGGACCAACGGCGACTTCGTGGATTTCATCCCCTTCGACTTGGTAGAAGTCGCCGCTGCCGGGCAGGCTGGAGGGATCGGAGTAGCGCACGGGCTTGAGCCACGGGTGCCCCTCCGGGCGGACGCCGAACTGCTCGGCGATCTCGCGCTCGAACAAATGGACCTGGTTGCAGTCGGGGGTCATGGAGGGGAATGAATTGCCCTCGACGCGGGCGGATAGGATATTCAGCTGTCCATCTTCGTCGTTGGCCAGCACCATCAGCAGGTCGATGCCGCCGGGCTCGCCGGTATCGGAACCGAAGAACGAGGCCACGCGCTGCCCGCCTTCTATTTCGCGGCGCACGATGCGCTGGAACGCGGCCAGATCGTGCCGCGGAATTTTTTCGAACGCAACGGCCCTGCCGGTTCCGGTCGTCAATAATTCAGATGGGGTGGTCATGGTTGTACCTCCAGGAAATCAACCGCGTTATGCAAAAGGTTGCTTAGCGGCGCGGGGATATGCAATCCCAGCAGCAGCACCAGCCCGAGCAGAATGATCGGCGGCACCACGGTGAGCAGGCCTTCGCGAAAAACCGGTTGCGGAGCGGATTCGGATACAGGCTCGCGGTTCTGGACGACCTTCAGCACGGTGGCGCCCATGCCGATAAAGATGACCAGCAGCAGAAGCAGGAACAAGCCGCTCGCGACATAGTGCCCGGTTGCAAACCCGGCGTTCAGGATCGAAAACTCGCTGATGAACGGACCAAACGGCGGCGAGCCGATGATGGCGATAAAACCGGTGAGGAACAACGTGCCGGAAAGCGGAAGCCGCCGCAGCGCACCGCTCACCTCGTCGGTGTTTTTGCTGCCGTAGGCGTGGTAGATGTTGCCGGCGGAGAGGAACAACAGGCCTTTGGTGACGCCATGGGCCACCACGTGCAGCAACGTGCCGAACAGGGCGGCTCCGCCAATGCCGATGCCCAGCGCAAGGATGCCCATGTGCTCGATGCTGGAATAGGCCAGCATGCGCTTGAAGTCCTTCTGCCCCACCATGAACACCCCGGCCACTGCCATGGCAAACAAACCCATGAAAATAAGCATGGGCGAGATGAACGTAAATTCGCCCGCCATACAGCAGATCTGGTACATGCGCAGGACCGCCAAGAAGGCGCAGACCAGCAGCGCACCGGAAAACATGGCGGAGACCGGCGCGGGGGCTTCGCTGTGCGCTTCCGGCAACCAGGTATGCATCGGAGCGAGTCCCATCTTGGTGCCGTAGCCGACGAGCATCAGCACAAACGCCGCATGGAGCCAAGGCTTGGACAAATAGGGCGCTTGTTGCAGGAGCTCATCAAAGGCAAGGGTGGGTTTGATCCCGGCGTGCAGCGAAGCATAGGCGAGGAAAAAGGAACCCAGCAATGCCAAGGCGATGCCCACGGAACAGATCACAAGATATTTCCAGGTGGCTTCAATACTGCGCGGCGTGCGTTCGAAATAAACGAGCGGCGCACTGACCAGTGTGGTAGCCTCGATCGCCACCCACATGATCCCGAGATGGTGCGCCCAGGTAACCAGCGTCATTACGCCCAAAAAGGCACTGAAGCAAGCGCAGAACACCCGGTTGGAACGGGTGTGGCTATGCTTGAGATAGCCGACCACATGGATCGAACAAAAGAAAAAGAGCAGGCTGACCACGAGCAGGACAATCTTGCCGAGCGGATCAAGCACCAGCCAAAGGGTTGTATCCGCCAGCCCGGGTCGCGCCAACACCAGAAGCGTCAGCCCCAGATGGATCGTCCCCGTCACCGGAAGCAACCACGGGCGCAACCGGTCGGAGGGCACAACCGCCGCAACGGCCGCCATGAACAGCGGAAATAAAATCATTACGAAAGCCATGGGACCTACTCCTTAAGCGCAACCAACCGCCGGGTATCCAAAGAGGAAAACGCCTGATTGATATGGTTGATGATGATGCAAATGACAAAAACGGCTACAAACAGATCCAGCAGGACGCCAAGCTCAACGACCAGCGGCATGGTGCCCAGCAATAGCATGCCGAAGATATAGATGCCGTTTTCAAGCACGAGATAACCCATCACCTGCGTGATGGCCTTGGCGCGGGTGGTGAGCAGGATGAAACCGACAAAGATCGTCGCCAGCGCGGCCGGCACCAGAAGCGGCGTGGTATGTTCGCCCGCCAACGGCAGGGCCTTGGAAAAGAGCAGGGCGAACCCGGTCGCCAGCGCGCCCAGCAACATGGAGGGCAGGAAACCGATCAACGGTTCCATCTCGCGCTTGATCTGCACATCGCGCATGGCCCGCAGCATCATGAAGGGAATGATCGCCCCTTTCAGCAGGATCGCCCCCCCCGAGGCCAGCGTTGCACTCCATCCCAAATGCTCCTCCATCAATAGCGGAATCAGCCCCAGCAGGAAACCCTGCAGGCTGACCAGCTTGATGACGGTGACAATTCGACTCGTGCCGAGCGCAAACAGGTTAAGCGCAAGAACGACCACGAGCAATGCATTCAATAGTGGATTCATAATAATTACCTCACAAGCAGGACAAAACCAAATGCGCAGAACAAGATGGCGGCGATGAGCAGATACGGAACATGGCGCATTTGCAACCGGGCCATGATCGACTCCACCACCCCGACCCCGACGGCGAGCCCCAGCATTTCAACGATGAACAGCCCCCAATCAAGCAAGGCGGAACCGCTCTGGAACGGGAACAGGATATGCAGCAGCACCGCACCCAATACAAATAGTTTGATCGACGCCCCGTAGAGGATCAGCCCCAGCAACGGGCCGCTGTGATCGAGTACCATCACCTCGTGGATCATCGTCAGTTCCAAGTGCGTATTCGGATCGTCAACGGGGATGCGGCTGTTTTCCGCCAACAGCAGGATGAACATCCCGATCGCCACCAGCACCAACGAGGCGGGATCTCCCTGGCCGCTAACCATCAGCGGCGCGTGTAGCAGATCGCCGAGCATCAATGTGCCGGACATTTTGGCCAGCACCAGCAGGGCGAAAAACAGGGCGGGTTCGGACAGGCAGGCGAAGGTGACTTCGCGGGCGGCGCCCATGCCTTCGAACGGCGATCCGGTATCGAGCGCCGCCGCTGTGGTGAAGAAGCGTCCGACGGCAAACAGGTAGGCAAACAAAATCAGGTCGCCGGTAAAGGATACGGGCGCATGGAACGGGCCGAGCGGCACGAGACAACCAGCCATCAGGATGCCCACCAACGTAATGACCGGTGCGGCCACAAAGATCCAAGTGGTCGTCTGGCTGATCACCATGTCCTTGCGGGCGAGCTTGATCAAGTCGTAGTAGCTCTGCAGTAGCGGCGGCCCCTTGCGGCCGGCGAAGAGCGCCTTGGTCTTGTTGATCACCCCCAACAGCAGCGGCGGCATGGCCAACATCAACACAAAATGGATAAGTAGATTAATCATGGTTCCCATTCTCTTAGAAGCCCCACTGTTCCCAGTAGAGTAAAAACAATACAATGCTCAGGATGTAGAGCAGATAGATCTGTATGCGGCCTTGCTGGAGCAGACGCAGTTTCATCATATTTCGCCCGGCCTGCCGGAAGGCCGGCAGAATGACCCGCTCCAGCACGGGATCGGGCACCTCCGTCGAGAAGTCCGCTTTGGCCGGAAACGTCGCCGAAATCGCGGGTCGCCGAATCCGAGGGAACAGCACCCAGCGAAAGAGGGATACCAGCATTTCCACGAAGGACGTGGCGGTATATTGCATCCGTTCCGTCGGTTGTGCGTAGCCGCACCCCCACGTACCCATTGGTTCCGGAGCCTGCCGAACGATTTTCCGCCGCAACAACATGGTTCCGCCCACCACAAGTACAATAAACACCATCGCCATGCCGCTGATCCATTGGAAGGGCGCGACCGAGAGGAGGAGTGGAACTGCCGGATCGGTCGGCTCCATCCATTGCGCCACGGCATTTTGGAGCAGTGGAAAACCGAGCTGGGGCAGGATGCCGAGCACGATGCAACCGCCGGCCAGCAGCAGCATGGGATAACGCATCAAGGGAGAAGGATCGCGGGGTTGACCGTGAACGGGCGCCCGCGCCGTGCCAAGAAATACGGTGCTATAGATCTTCACGAAGCAAGCCAACGCCAGAGCCCCGATTGCAGCCAGCGCCACGGTGGCCACGCCAACCGTCCAGATTGAGCCGCTCCCGGCATCGACGCTGTGGTACAGGCCAAGATAGATCAGCCATTCGCTGGCAAACCCGTTAAGCGGCGGCAGCCCGCAAATCGCAACGGCCCCCAGCAGAAAAAGGCCGGCGGTGACCGGCATGGTTTTGGCGAGGCCGCCCATGCGATTCATCTCGCGGGTGTGCAACACATGCATGATCGTTCCGGCATTCAAAAAAAGCAGCGATTTAAACAGGCTGTGATTCCAGACGTGCAGCAACGCCCCGCCGAGTCCGAGCAGGATAAAGTCGGTTCGGTGGAGCGCCCGCCCGATCAGCGCCAGGCCGATGCCCATCGTGATGATGCCGATGTTTTCGATGCTGCTGTAGGCCATCAGGCGTTTGATATCGTTCTGTGCAATGGCAAAGATAATGCCGAGAAGCCCCGTAACCGCGCCGACGGCCAGTACCACTTCCCCGTTCCACACTTCCGTAACCGGCAACAGGGTTAGGATACGCAGGATTCCATAGATGCCCATTTTAAGCATCACGCCCGACATTACCGCCGACACGTGGCTGGGCGCGTTGGCATGCGCGCCGGGCAACCAGACATGCAGCGGCATGAGCCCGGCCTTAAAACCAAATCCGATAATCGTTAGCACAAACAGCGTGGTGGCAATGCCTGAGGTCAGCGAACCGGCATCCACAGCGGACAAGGTAAAGCCGCCCGAAACCTGCCGCAACAAACAAAACAGCGCCAGCAGGCAAACCGTTCCCGCATGCGTCGCCACCAGATAGATCCAGCCCGCCCGCCGAACCTCGGCCTTTTCATCCTCCGCACCCGCCAGGAAAAAAGCGGCCATGGCCATGAGCTCCCAGGCGATTAAAAACAGTATCGAGTCGCGGGAAAGCACCACGAGCGCCATGCCGCCGGCCAGTAGACCATATAACAGCCCCAATCCGCGCCCGTTCTCCGGGTGTTCGCTTTGCCGCCAGTAGGAAAGGCCGTAGAAAGAACCCAGCATGGGAATCGTAAAGACGGGAATCAGAAAGACCGCGCCCAGCGCATCCAGGCCAATTGAAAAATGCCCGGCGGGCAAGTGCCAATCCCAAACGATTGAGCTGACCGGGGTTCCAAACGATGCCGCGACCAGGCCCCACCAGCCAACGAGGCTTCCGAGCACGATGAAAGCCGTAGTCAGTCGCTGTGCAAACATGGATTTTCGACCGAAGAAACAAGCCGGCAAGCCACTGGCGATCAAGAGGATCGTCGCGGCAAGAATCAATTTCAATCCATTTTGTATTTCGTATTCCATGCTTGTCCTATCGCGTAAACAGTTGGGCAAGAATCCCCTTGATGGGCAGCGTCCAAACCAATAGAACCACCAGCATTAGAGCCACGTAGATCAAATATTGGTGCGTCAATCCGCGCTGCAACGGCAGCGCCTTGCTAAAAAGATTTTTGAAAAATTGCGCCAGCGGCAGGAGTTTCCGATCCAATATCGGTTCATCCAAATGGGTCTCAAAGCGGGACGGGTGTGCAAAAACAGACTGGATACCCGGCGTATGGATTTTAGGGTGAAGCACAAAACAAAACAATCCCGTCAGGATCTGGGCAAAGGACGATGCCGTATATTGCATCCGTTCGATGGGTTGCGCATAGCCACAGGCCCAGGTGGGCATGCGCGGAACATCGCTCCGTTTTATTTTACGCGACAACCCAATATAAAAAACCAGGCAGGCTCCGATAAGAACCAGTCCCACCACCGTAATTGCAGAGAACGGGGTGAGCGTGTCCAGCGAACACGACGATTGCAGCACCCCCTCCGCATCCCAAGCCAAAATGGCCCGGGACAACATAGGCGCCACCAAAACCGGGAACAGGCCGATGGCCACACAGCATCCCGCCAGTACGCCCATCGGCAGTTTCATAGAGAGCGGTGCTTCGTGCGGGGCGGACGCGTGTGGACGCCGCGCAACGCCGAGGAATACCGCGCCGTAGGCCTTCACGAAACAGGCCAGCGCCAACGCGCCAATGAGTGCCAGCACTGGTGCCGCCAGCGCGGCGGCCGACCACGACAACGACGTACCGTCCGAGACGGCGTGGAAGAGGCCGAGGTAGATGAACCACTCGCTCACAAACCCGTTAAGGGGAGGCAACCCGCAGATGGCGATGGCACCAACCAGGAAAAAGGCCGCCGTCCACGGCATGGATTTCGCCAGTCCGCCCATCCGGTCGATTTCGCGGGAGCCACTCGCATGAATGACCGACCCGGCACCCAGAAACAACAGCGATTTAAACAGCGCATGATTCCAGACGTGCAGCAGGCAGCCCGCCATTCCAAGCATCACCAACAGGGGCTGGTGCCATGACCGCCCCATCAGCGCCAAACCAAAACCCATCAGAATGATGCCGACATTTTCGACGCTGTGATAGGCCAGCAGGCGTTTGAGATCGTGCTGCCCGAGGGCGAAGGCCACGCCGAGCACGCCGCTAATGCAACCGAGCGCCAGCACAAGCATCCCCCAACCGACGGGTGGGTCCGGCAGGAAACCGATAAAACGAATAATTCCGTACAGACCAACCTTGAGCATCACGCCCGACAGGAGCGCCGAGACGTGGCTGGGCGCATTGGCATGCGCGGCGGGTAGCCAAAAATGCAGCGGCATCACCCCGGCTTTCACGCCGAAGCCCAGCAGTGTCAAAAGAAACATGGCGGAGAGCAACCCAAGCCCGGCTTCGGAATCGGCGATGGCTCGCAGTTCAAACGACCCCGTGATGGAGTGGAACAGGGCAAACAGTGCAAACAAGGCCAACGTACCGAGGTGCGTTGCCACAAAATAAATCCAACCGGCCGTGCGCACCTCCGGCAGTTGG
>JAIPIO010000163.1 GCA_021734595.1 Kiritimatiellales bacterium
CAACGGTTCCTTCGATGGTGATGGCGGCTTCCTTGATGCCTTCGAGCCCGACGACAGGCGTGACGTGCAGGTTCTCGAACGGCAGTTCGCGCCCCGTCACCAGCTCGTAAACCGTGCGCAGCGCGGCTTCCATCACCCCGCCGGTGTTGGCGAAGATGTCGGCGGCACCGGACGATAGGCCGAGGGGCGCATCCATTTTGGAATCTTCCAGAGATTGGAATTCAATCCCGGCCTGTTTGATCATTTTCCCAAGCTCACGGGTAGTGAGCACAATATCCACGTCCTGCGCGCCGCTATCGTTCATTTCGGCGCGGGCGGCCTCGAATTTCTTGGCGGTGCAGGGCATGATGGAAACCATGACGATCTCTTCCGGTTTCTTACCTATCTTTTTGGCATAGTAGGTTTTAACCATGGCCCCCATCATCTGCTGCGGTGATTTGCAGGTGGAGAGATTGGAGAGCATGTCGGGATAGTAGTATTCCATGAAGGAAATCCATCCCGGCGAGCAGCTAGTGAACATGGGCAGGGCAACCTCTTCCTTATCGACCAATGCCTTCTTCAGCCGCGTGAGCAATTCCGTCCCCTCCTCCATGATCGTGAGGTCGGCAGAGAAGTCGGTATCGAAGATGGCATCGAAACCCATGCGGCGCAACGCGGTAGTCATCTTTCCGGTAACGAGTGTGCCGGGCTCCATGCCAAAGCATTCGCCGAGCGCGGCGCGTATGGCGGGCGCGGTCTGTACGACAACCGTTTTCGTCGGATCATCGAGCGCCGGCCAGACCTCGTCGGGCTGGTGGCGGTCGGAGATGGGTCCCACCGGACAGACGGCCGCGCACTGCCCACACTGCACACAGGGCACCGTGTCGAGATTCTGCGCAAAGGCGGGGCCAATCGTGGTCTTGAAACCGCGGCTTTGCGGAAAGAGTGCGGATACGGTCTGAATGGCTGTACAAACGGTTACGCACCGGCGGCACGAAATACACTTGGCGCTATCGCGCACAAGTCCGGCCGTGCTGTGGTCCTTGTAGCGCGGCGCTTTTTCGCCCTCGTAACGCAACTCCTTGATGCCGAGATCATGGGCGAGGCTTTGCAACTCGCAGTCTTCGTTGCGATCACAGGTTTGGCAGTCGCCTTCATGTTCGGAAAGCAAGAGTTCAACGACCAGCTTGCGAGCCTCGCGGACACGGCGGTTGTTGGTGGTTACCTTCATGCCCTCGGCCACGGGCATCACGCAGGAGGCCACCAGGTCCTTCACCCTCTCGATTTCGACTAGACAGACGCGGCATGCACCGATGGCCTGGATGTTTTCAAGATAGCAGAGCGTGGGGATCTTGATGCCTGCCTGCTTGCAGGCTTCCAGTACCGTGGTTCCCTCTTCAACGGTAAGCGGTGTGTTGTCGATGGTCAGATTAATCATATCTCAATTCCTCGTTTATTAAATTCCCATTACCAAGTGTGGACTTCTTCGCGGTAGTCGCAACGCAGGCAGCGCTTGGCCTGCCGGATCGCCGTGGCTTCGTCCCATGGCTGCTCCACTTCGTCGAAGTTGCAACGGCGACGCTCCACCGGAATCAGGGGCTGCTTTTCGCGGTCGTACATAACGGGTTCCGCGTCGGGGTCGAAGAAGGTCGTGTTGCGCTTTTCTTCGCGCCAAAAGGCATTGTTTTTCCCGGTCAGGAGCTGGTCGATTCCCGCCGCAGCCTTTTCGCCGTCGGCAACCGCTTCGATGACGGACGAGGGTCCGATCGCCACATCGCCGCCGGCAAAGATCCAATCTTCGGAAGTCTGCTTGGTCAGTGCCGAGGTGGCCACGTAGCCGTTGCGCTGAACATTAAGGTTGATATTCCCCGTTATGCCCGCCAAGTCAACCGTTTGACCGATGGCCGCGATTACCTGGTCGCACGGGATGATGAAGTCCTCGTCCTCGCCAGCCACCGGGCGGCGGCGGCCGGAACGATCGAATGCGCCGAGTTTCATGCATTTACAGCGGACACCGGTTACCTTGCCGTCTTCTACAACAAGTTCCTCCGGCGAAGTCAGCAGCTGAAGCTTAACGCCTTCGCTTTCGGCCTCTTCGATCTCCTCTTCGTAGGCCGGCATCTGCTCACGCGTCCGGCGGTAGAGCACGGTCACGGTTTTGGCGTCGAGCCGTGCCGCAGTACGGGCGGCATCGATGGCGGCATTGCCGCCGCCAATAATAACAACGTCGTTGCCAACCGGAACGGAACCGCGGACGTTGTATTCGCGCAGGAAACTGATCGCTTCGGTGACGCCTTCTGCGTCCTCGTTTTCCAACCCAAGCGTTAAACCATCCGGAGCCCCTACTGCAAGAAATACGGCTTCGTAGCCGTCCGCCTTAAGGCTTTCGAGGGTAAAGTCACGTCCAAGCGCCCGGTCGCATTCGATATCGACGCCGAGGCGTTCTATCATGCGGATCTCGCGGGCGAGGATTTCACGCGGCAGGCGGTAGGAAGGAATGGTCTGCGCCATCATGCCGCCGGGGCGTGACGAAGAATCGAACACCTTTGGCTTGTAGCCGAGGCGCGCAAGAAAGTACGCACAGGACAGTCCCGCAGGACCTGCGCCTATGATCGCGATTTTTTTTGCGGCATTCTTTGCGTTCTCTTTGCATTCGGGAACTTGAATGATCATTTCCTGTTCCACCATGAAGCGCTTTATGCCGCGGATGGAAATCGGGCTGTCGAGCGAGGAGCGGCGGCAGTGTTCTTCGCAGGCGTGGAAGCAGATACGGGCACAGGCGGCGGCAAACGGGTTGCGTTCGCGGTGCAGCTTGAGCGCGTCGGCATAGCGTTTCTCTCCGACGAGCGAAACGAAGCCAGGAACGTCGACCGAGGCCGGGCAGGCGCTCTGGCAGGGTGCGCGTACCAGACCGGCGCAGACTCCGGCGCGGCATTTCTTCTCGCGAATATGCTCTTCGTATTCGACACGGAAATGGCGGATGGTGGAAAGTACCGGATTGGCCGCGGTTTTACCGAGCCCGCACAGCGCGGTTTCCTTGATCTGCTCACCGAGCGAAATCAGTTTCTCGATATCGCCCTCTTCCCCTTTTCCATCGCAAATGCGCTCAAGGATTTCGAGCAGCCGCTTGGTCCCCACACGGCACGGGGTACATTTGCCGCAGGATTCTTCCTGCACGAACTCGAGGAAGAAGCGCGCGACATCGACCATGCAGCTGTCTTCGTCCATCACAATGAGTCCACCCGAGCCCATGATGGCACCGAGTTCGTTGAGCGATTCGTAATCGAGCGGAACATTGAGGTGCTCCTTTGGAATACAGCCGCCTGAAGGCCCGCCGAGTTGGGCCGCTTTGAATGGTTTTCCATCGGTTATACCTCCACCGATATCGTAGATGAGTTCCCCGAGCGGAACACCAATCGGAACTTCAACCAAGCCGGTATTGTTTACTGCGCCGGCGAGGGCAAATACTTTGGTGCCTTTGCTCTTTTCGGTACCCATTTCGGCGTACCAGTCTGCACCCTTCAGGGTGATTACCGGCACGTTGGCGAAGGTTTCCACATTGTTGAGGAGTGTTGGCTTGCCCCACAACCCCTTGATCGCCGGGAACGGCGGACGGGGACGGGGTTCGCCGCGATTGCCTTCGATGGAGGTCATCAGCGCGGTTTCTTCGCCGCAGACAAATGCGCCCGATCCCATGCGGATTTCAAGCTCGAAGCCGAAGCCGGAACCAAGGATATTTTCGCCGAGCAATCCAAATTCGCGCGCCTGATTGATGGCCTTCTGCAATCGTTCGATGGCGACGGGATATTCAGCGCGGCAGTAAACATAGCCACGGTTTGCACCGACGGCGTATCCGGCGATCGCCATGCCTTCGATGACGCTGTGCGGGTCGCCTTCCAGCAGACTGCGGTCCATGAATGCACCGGGATCGCCTTCGTCAGCGTTGCAGACCACGCTTTTCGGGGTATCATTTGCCTCACGGGTGAATTTCCACTTCAACCCGGTTGGGAAGCCTCCTCCTCCGCGACCACGCATTCCGGATTTAAGCATGTTGTCAACGACGGCTTCATCGCTCATCTCCGTAATGGCTTTGGCGAGGCCCTGATAACCTTTAACAGCGATGTATTCTCTTATTTCAAATGGATCAATATTACCGCAGTTGCGCAGAGCAACCTTGGTCTGTTTTTTGAAGTAGTCGATCAGATCAATATCGGCAACGGGCTTTCCGCTCGCGGCATCCTTGTAAAGAAGGCTCGAAACAATTTCACCCCGGCCAATGTGCTGTTCAACAATGGTACGTGCATCTTCGCAGGTGATTCCCTGATAGAATACGTTGTCGGGCATAACCTTAGCCACAGGTCCTGCGGCACAGGGGCCCATACAACCGGTTTCAACCACTTTGACTTTATGCGAAAGGTCGTTCTCTTCAATGGCCCCGCGCAGTGCGGCGCAGATTTCCAAGGCGCCAGACGCCAGGCAACCGCCGCCAACACATACTAGAATTTGTTTGGAAGAGGCACTGCTCTGTGTTTTGTGATCAAAGCGCAGGCTGAGTTTTAAAATTTCAGCGTCCTGCAGTTTCTTTAGTTCAGAGATGGATGTAAGTTTTTCTGTCATGATTAAGCTTCCTCTCCTTCTGTATCGTAGTATGGCGCGAGAACCTGTTTGATTCGGGCGGGTTTTACACGCTGGTGGACGTCGTCGTTTATCATGATGGCCGGAGCCAGACCGCAAGCACCGAAGCACCGGGCGATTTCGAGCGAAAAGTTTTTATCTTCGGTGGTTTCGCCCACATCGATGGCCAGTTCCTTCTTGATCGAGTCGAGAACCTGCTTGCCGCCGCGAACATAGCAGGCGGTTCCGAGGCAGACGCGAATCACGTTTTTCCCGCGCGGTTGCGTTGAGAAGAAGGAGTAGAAGCCGACCACACCGGCCACTTCGCTGTAGGGCTTGTCCATGCCCTTAGCCACTTGGCGTAGAACATGTTCGGGAAGATAGCCAAACAATCCCTGTGCAATCTGAAGAACGGGAATAAGGCCACCCTCTTTATGTTTATACTCTTCTAGAATTTCATCCAGTCTCGCCATCAATTTCAGTTCGTCGATTTCCGACCCGCAGGCACATGCCGTAGTCATATTTTGATCCATCACTTTTCTCCTAGTCAATCGGTTGTCAAACCCGTCGATAAAAACAGTGCAAGGCTGGTAAAAATACCTAGAAACAGCAATTGATCAACACAACTCTCAAAATCGGGAATATTTATACGGAATATAAAGATTGCGTCGGGCAGGTTCCTCTCTAAAACAAGTCTAGAATGTGCAGAATCCTGTGGTTTCCTGGACATAATAAAGAGTTTTCTTCCACCAGAGAGCCGCCCCGCTCATTGAATACCGCTCGTACTCCAATGTATGGGAAAGGCCATCAGAATTATTCCAGGCGTTTTCAAAGAAGGCATTATAGGCCGATACGACTTTTATGGCATTTCTTATATAGATATTGGCCTCCATATTATAATTCCCTATATTCCGTCTGGTCCAGTTGGCTGATCCACAGATAAATTCATATTTCGCTTTTTCGGGATTGGTAATGGACGCTGCTTTAAGATGAAATTGTTCGCCGTGAGTATCGGCCCATCGGATTCTGATATTATCCCTTTCAGATTTTGCCAGCAACAGGGCCGCTACTGGACGGTTGGGAATGCCCTTTTTTTCCCGACCGAATGCATCGCGGTTAGGATCGAGGATGAGATCAATTTTCACCCCCCTGCCCCCCGCGTTTGATATTGATTTAATTACTTCATAATCAGAAAGATAGAACATTGATATACGTGCATGATCGCCCTCGCCTGCATGATTGAACAGTTCTACTATTTTATCCCGGATGCATCCTTCCGTCAGCCATTGTGCTTCAGGGTCGGAGAGAATATCTGCCGTTATTGCGCGTTGAAAGTCTACCAGTTTCTGCCAGACAAAACTCCACGCCTCTTCAAAATATTCCTTATCGGGTGCCAGCAATCCCCTTTTCTTTTTTGCACTCCACTGAATACATTTAAGCTCCGAATCCAACGCATCCAGAGCGATGCTGCCGCGAAGCTGCAAACCCACGTTAGAATGCGCTGAACTCCCATCGGCCGGATTAAAACTGCTTACCGTTACGCAAGCAATTCCATCGGAATCGCTAATTATAACCTTCCTGTGGTTTGCCTTGAAGTGAAACAACCTGGATGCTTGAGCAATCGAGACCTTCTCCGGCTCCTTATCAAACGGGTTGGCAAGATAACGGCCGTCCGCCCATTTAAAAAATTTAAATACGAAACCTAATGGCTTCATCGGCCAGCTGTATATCTTATTGGAGTCAGGTAGTTTGGATAAATCGGTAAATACGATAGAAATCCCTGCCCCAATCAGATCCTGATAGAATTCAGGGTCATCCTTCTCATAGATTCTGTTAATTGGATCGGTTAAACAAATGATCCGTATGCTTGGCTGCTGTTCTTTTTTTGCAACAAGGGCCTTCGCCAGCTCAGAGGAAATTTTGCGGCAAATAGCATCTGACTCCATGTCTCCCGTCCAAGCATTCCATAGAAAGAAATCAAGTACGATGAATGACTCCGCCTGCTGAATTTGATGAAGGACGCCATCAAATATCTGTTGGTTTATTATGCGGTGTTCCGTGCGCTGGTCATAGCTCGTTTTATCGATTAATAGTCTTATATCTTTTTCAGGTATAAACCTTAATGGATGTTTTACATCCAGTCCCTCTCGGTCTGCACCGTGAGAATTTGAATGAATTATTGCGCAAAATACGATTGCTGTCATTGATAATAGCCGTGTCGTCATATTCGCCCGGTCAATCACCCCTTATTCCAAGTTTGGACCTCTCTTTATCCACATACTTAGGATCGTCGTATCCGTTGGGTTTACGCCTGATATTCTGGAAGCCTGTCCCAGATTCTCCGGTTGTACGTTCTTCAGCTTTTCCCTGGCTTCATAGCGGAGGGATTTTATTTGATCATAATCGATCCACGCAGGAATTTTTAGCCCCTCCTGCTTACCGGCAGCTTCAATTCGCCTCTTTTCCCGCGTGATATAGCCGGCATATTTTATTTCGACCTCAATTTGGTTCATAATATCGCTGTCAAGATTTTTTATCCTTCCCGGCAACATATTATAACTCATGCCCTGCCGACAAAGCAACTTAGCCAGAGATGTTCCATCAGAAAATGTTTTTCCCAACCGCTGGATTTCCGCCTGAATATTCTTCCAGTCATTGGAAATTTCACTGGTTTCAGATTCAGCCACAATTCCCAGCTCTTTTGTCCTGTCCAATAGTCGGAAATAGACATTATCCTGTCGGAGTGTCAACCGGTGCTCGGATCGTGAAGTAAACATTCTGTAGGGTTCATCCGTCCCTTTTGTTACAAGATCATCGATTAAGACGCCAATATAGGCTTCATTGCGGCTCAATACAAACGGTGGAAGATCAAATGTCTTTCTGGCCGCATTGACCCCGGCAATAAACCCCTGGCCAGCGGCCTCCTCATAACCTGTAGTTCCGTTTATTTGTCCGGCGAAGTACAGGTTTTCAACCAGTTTTGTTTCTAGAGTGTGAAACAGCTGAGTCGGAGGAGAGAAATCATATTCAATTGCGTATCCAGGCCTGATAAACTGAGCATTCTCCATTCCCGCAATGGAACGGATCATTTCTTTCTGTACATCTTCAGGAAGGCTGTTGGACGTTCCATTCGGATAAATCCGGGCGTTATTTCGTCCCTCAGGCTCCACAAACACGTGGTGGGCGCTTCTGCCGGAAAACTTCACTATTTTGTCCTCGATGGAGGGGCAATAGCGAACCCCGGTTCCTTCGATCTTTCCTCCGTACATTGCACTTTTCTTTAGGTTATCCGCTATAATTTGGTGTGTTGTTTCATTTGTATGGGTCAAATAGCACGGAATTTGATCAGATCCGGGAAACCAGGGATGAAGCGCTGGATGTTCTACGTGGAACAATTGTTTTTTATTTTTTCCACTGTCTGTAAGCCCGGATTGATGTTCCATGTAGAACATTTTTTGCTCCTTTCGCGCTTGGCGAGAAAAGAGCGGCGGCGGTTCATCGCCAGGCTGAATTTCCATCTTGCCGTAATCCAAGCTATCTTTGTGCAGGCGGGGTGGGGTGCCAGTCTTCATTCTCCCCAGCTCAAACCCAAGACCTTTCAGTGAAAATGATAATTCATCCGATGATTCTTCTCCTATACGGCCCTGCTTGCTGCTCTCCATTCCAATAAGCACTCGCCCAAACAAAAAGGTTCCCGTAGCAATGACCACAGACTTTGCTTTTACTTTTCCCGCCGATCTGGTGATGACACCCCGGAGCTTTCCATTTTCAGTCCACACCTCCAGTACGATGTCCTCCAGCACCTCTAGGTTGTCCTGTAATTCTATCGTTTTTTGAATTCTCACGGGAAACAGGGCTTTATCACACTGGGCCCTAGTTGCCTGAACTGCGGGCCCTTTTCGCGTGTTGAGCGTTCTGAACTGAATCCCGGTGTGATCTGTTGCGCGCGCCTGTTCGCCTCCCAGAGCATCGAGTTCACAAACAATGTGTGATTTGGCAATGCCGCCAATTGACGGGTTGCATGGAAGTCTACCTATATATTTATTATTTATTGTAATTAAAAGGGTTGAAGCTCCGATCCGTGCGGATGCAAGGGCGGCTTCATACCCGGCATGGCCGCCGCCCACCACTATAATGTCATATATGGACTTCTTCATTATTGCCAATGTATAAAAGATATATAAGTGTTATTTAAATATTTTCCTCATGTTATATGCTGTCATATGGTTTTGCAACAGCTAACCAAGGCAGCATCCTTTTGAGGAGTGGCGGGGAGGATAATGCGGCGGGGGAGGGGCGAGAATCACTTATTCCCCTGAGATCGTCTTCATGGTTTCTACTGCTCTGCGGCATTTCCGAATCTGAGAGTTGTATTCTTCCACTTCATGTTGCCCCAAATTCTTGCCGTAGGTTGCCGCCAGACTAGCCATTTGCTGAATGGCCCGATACGCTTTTTTATATTCACCCGACACATAATATGCCTCAGCCAAGGTACTCCATACATGGTAATCATTGGGTGCCAGCAACAATGCCTCCTGCGCAAATGTAAC
>JAIPIO010000164.1 GCA_021734595.1 Kiritimatiellales bacterium
AGCTCTATTGCCATTGAATTCGACCGCGTTAAAGCGCAACGATGTTCACGGAGATATCCCAGGCGTTCGATATTATTTACCCTCGATGATGTTTTCTTGAACCTGTGCGAGGGGAACTTCTGGAGGTTCTTCTGCCGCCCCATTGTTCTTTGGTTTCAGGCACGGAATAAATCGATGTAGTATTAAATCCTTTAGCCTCATTCCGGGCTTCTTCCTTGGCTGCAGCCAGGCGGCTTCCCATAATCTTGCGCAACCGTTGGGACTTCAATTCAAAATACAGGAGTTTGGTCAGTAGGGCCACCAAAACGCTTATGAGCAGTGCATGCAGAACCAGCTGCCGATCCGCCACATGGTCCCCACGCAGATGTGGAACGCCATCGCTGAAAGTAACAATCTGAAGCTGATCGCCGGGACTCAAGGTTTGCCAGATAGTGCGAGGCAGAGTAAGCCGGTTGGAGGATGGAACATAGATGTCCTGATTATCCCACGCCACCCAGAATACCTGGGCCAGTTTACCTTTGATCATCGTTTTATCGGTTAACTGAACTGTCCGGACATTGCCGCCGGGTATAAAGCCGCGAACAATCAGCATCCATCGCAGCTTATTTGCAGTGAAAACGAGCAGAATCGTTAAGGTAACCAGACAGACCATGCGTATCAGACGAGCCATTCCATTCCCCCAGTAAAAACGATTAGACCATTTTATACAGAATCAATGACTTGTCAAAAAGTTACGCCCTGTCCGGAGACAGTATTGACGGGCTCAATCTGCCGAGAAATCCAACATTCCGTTTTTAACCGTCAATTTTATCACGGATTCCTCGCCGAGCTCGCCCGCGATGATCTTGCGGGAAATCGGCGATTCCAGATGCTGCTGGATAAAGCGTTTGAGCGGCCGTGCACCGTAGACCGGATCATAGCCTTCACTCGCAATGAACTCCTCCGCCTCCTTGCTGATTTCCAAACGGATGCCCTGTTGCTCCAACCGCAGTTGCAGCTCCTTGACCAACAGTTCCACCACGCCGGTGATTTCCGCAAGTGTCAGCGGCTTGAACAGCACGATTTCATCGACCCGGTTAAGGAACTCGGGCCGGAAATTTGTACGCAGGGTTCTCATGACTTCTTCCCGTGCCGATTCGCTGATGTGGCCGCTACTGTCAATACCCTCCAGCAGATGCGGCGAACCGATATTGCTGGTCATGATAATGATCGTATTCTTGAAATTAACCGTCCGGCCATGCGAATCGGTCAGTCGCCCGTCCTCCAGAATCTGGAGCAGCAGGTTGAACACGTCGTGATGCGCCTTCTCAATTTCATCCAGCAGCACGACGCTATACGGCTTGCGCCGCACCGCTTCGGTGAGCTGCCCGCCCTCTTCATAGCCGACGTATCCGGGGGGTGCACCGACCAACCGCGAGACCGCGTGTTTTTCCATATATTCGCTCATATCAATGCGAATCATATTGGATTCAGAATCGAAAAGTTCCCACGCCAACGTACGCGCCAGCTCGGTCTTTCCCACCCCGGTCGGCCCGAGGAACAGAAACGATCCGATCGGACGGTTCGGATTCTTGATCCCGGCCCGCGCGCGCAAAACGGCGTCGGCCACCGCCTGCACCGCCTCGTCCTGGCCAATGACCCTTTCGTGCAGCACCTCATCAAGCTTCAGCAGTTTTGCGCGATCGCCTTCCAGCAGTTTGGTAAGTGGAATGCCCGCCCAGCGGGAAATGACTTCGGCGATTTCCTCCTCGGTCACCTCTTCGCGCAGCAGCGTTCCCTGCTCGCGATGCTCCATGAGCGCTTCCTGTTCTTCCAGTTGTTTGGAAATATCCGGTATGGTTCCATGGCGCAGTTTGGCAACTCGTTCCAGATCGTATTCTCGCTCCGCCTTTTCCGACTCCTTCTTCGCCAGTTCCAGGCTGGCTCGCAGCTCGCGTACTTTCTGTATCGCACCCTTTTCATTCTCCCATTGCGCCCGCATGGCATCCGATTCCGTCCGCAGTTCCGCCAGTTCTTTCCGGAGAACCTCCAGCCGGTCTTTGCTGGCCTTGTCCTTCTCCTTTTTCAGCGCGGTTTCCTCGATCTCCAGCCGCATCACCTTGCGGGTGATTTCATCAAGTTCAGCGGGCAGCGAATCGATTTCCGTGCGGATGGTCGCGCAGGCTTCGTCCATCAGATCGATCGCCTTGTCGGGCAGGAAACGGTCGGAGATGTAGCGGTCCGACAGCACAGCGGATGAAACCAGTGCAGCATCCTGAATGCGCACGCCGTGATGCACCTCGAACCGTTCCTTCAGACCACGCAGGATCGAGATCGTATCCTCCACACTCGGGACATCCACCAGCACCGGCTGGAAGCGCCGCTCCAGTGCGGAATCCTTTTCAATGTACTTGCGGTGTTCATCGAGCGTCGTCGCGCCGATGCAATGCAGCTCGCCGCGCGCCAGCATCGGCTTGAGCATGTTGCCCGCATCCGTCGAGCCCTCGGTACGTCCGGCCCCGACAATATTGTGAAGCTCGTCGATAAACAGAATAATCCGTCCCTCGGCGGACTTGATTTCTTGCAGCACCGCTTTCAACCGCTCTTCGAATTCGCCGCGGTATTTCGCCCCGGCCATCAACGCCGTCATGTCCAGTGCCCAGATTGATTTATCCTTCAGGCCCTCCGGCACATCGCCACGCACAATACGCTGCGCCAA
The DNA here is from genome assembly GCA_021734595.1 of Kiritimatiellales bacterium. GTDB lineage: Bacteria > Verrucomicrobiota > Kiritimatiellia > Kiritimatiellales > Pontiellaceae > JAIPIO01. The sequence continues at coordinate 2,699 of JAIPIO010000164.1, forward strand.
ACCTTCGACAATCGCCGTCTTGCCGACACCCGGCTCGCCGATCAGCACCGGATTGTTCTTGGTTTTGCGCGAAAGGATGCGGATTACCGACCGGATCTCCGCGTCGCGGCCGATTACCGGATCGAGCTTGCCCGAACGGGCTGCATCAACCAGATCCATGCCGTATTTTTCCAGCGCTTCATACTGCCCTTCCGGGTTGTCGGACGTGACCCGCTGGTTGCCGCGGATTTTTTCCAATGCCTGAAAAACCGCGTTCCGATCGATGGAATGTTCGCTGAGAATTTTCCAGACCTTGGAACTTTTGCCTTCGTCTGCAAAAGCAAGCAGCAGATGCTCGACCGAAACAAATTCATCCTTCAGCTTCTTTGCCTCGTCGCCGGCCTTTACCAAAAGCTGGTTCAACCGCTGGGTAATATAGACCTTCCCGGCCTCCGTTGCGCCCGAAACGCGCGGTCGCTGCTCCAGCACTTGCTCGGTCTGCGCTTTCAGTACGGCCACCGGTACGCCGATGAGCTCGAGCAGGCGTGGTATCAGCCCACCCTCCTGCTCCAACAGAACCAGAAACAGATGTTCGCCATCCACCTCCTGATGCCCATAGCGCAACGCCTTCACCTGCGCCTGCTGCAAAGCCTCCTGCACTTTCTGCGTTGTCTTGCTTAAATCCATGCTAATCCTCCTATAAAAGCCAATGGCACTGGAGCATCAGATGTGCCAACTGAAAACACCAGCAAAGACGATAATCCCATAATAAAAGTGCGCCATCAAAGCGCACTGCGGACACACCTTCGCGCCATCCTGACACAATCAGGAATCGCATTCAGATGCACGATCGACAATTTGAATTAGAGACCAAATATGACACATACTACCAGAACTGGTAGGCATTGTATTTGATCACGTAGAGACCCAGCAGGAAGTTGGTCGTTCCATGGGCGATGATCGACGCCCAGATGTCCCCCGTCTTAATCGCCAGCAGACCGAAGGCCAGACCGCAGATGATACCGGCCATCCATTCAAAATGCTCGATGCCGAAAAAGGCCGAAATGATGAAGAGCAGCGGCCAGTGAAGTTTGTTCATGGGAATCTTGAAAAAAGGACTGCCCATCATCCAACGGTAGAGAAAACCGCGAAAAAAGAACTCCTCAATCACGGCAATCACGACGGAGGTGCCGAACATGTGGACCCAGAAATTCGGCCAACCGGTCACGTTCGGATCGTAGACATGCAACCCGGCATGCGGCCCTTCCTCAATCACTTCAAAGGGAGCCATGACACCCCCGCCCACATCAAACAGTTCCCTCAGCCGAAACGGTTTGATCAGATCCACAAACAGACGGTCGTACCATTCAGTAACGGCAGGTGCCTTTTCGACCATCCACGGCGTTTCAAGGCCAACCCACACAATGAAAATCAGCACTCCCACCCCAATCCCCAGCGGGATGTTTTTCAACTTCAACCGCGGGTACCAGCGCCACGGGCGAAAGGCGACCAGCAAGGCGATTCCGCCCAGCGTGCGGGCATTGTAGTTCCATTCAGGATTATCCAGCCAAACCATCATGGTAAGCCAAATGGCAAACGGGAATACATGTGCCATCACCGCCAGATTGTTTTCTTTCTCCTCTTCCGGCGATAATTCAACCATTTTCCTTTTTTCTTCGGCCATCCACTTCCCCCATCGTAAAATCCCTCTATTTAACCGTGAAAGCAGCACGCAACGCAAGGAACTTTCCAACCATTGGAACTTTTGCCGGGCGGTTTTCCAATCATTGGAAGTTTTGTATCGTGTTTCCCGCGCCGGGCGGGATATTTTTCCAATGGTTGGAAAGGCGGGTTCCAGTGATTGGAAAACAAAAATGGATCGGATTTGCGGCACTGTTCTGCGGCGTGTTGCTGTTTAGTACGATTGAGGTGGCTTCAAAATATATCGAGGCCGATGTTCCGCCGCTGCGACTCGCCTTTTTCCGGTTTTTCATCACCGGCATTGTGCTGATGCCCGCGGCCATACGGTTGACCCGCAAATCGCACATTGTTTTCAGCTGGCGGGATGTGGCTATTCTGACAGCGCTCGGCTTTGCCGGCGTAACCCTGACCATCGGCGTCTACCATCTAGCCATCCCGCGGATGCAGGCCAATGCGGCCGCAATCGTATTCAGTTGCAACCCGGTTTTCGTGATTCTGTTTTCGCACTTGATCTTGAGTGAGAAACTTACCCGCCGCAAAATTGCAGCCATCGCCATCAGCCTTGCGGGTGTGTTTATTCTGGTCGGCGCCAAGGAAGGGCCCGATGCGCCTGATGTCCTTTCGGGCGTGCTGCTGATGGGTCTTGCGGCCATTCTGTTTGCGCTCTACACCGTGCTGTTCAAGAAGTTTGTTCCCCGCTACGGCGCAACCACCATCACCGCATTCGCAGGGCTTGCCGGGAGCCTGTTCCTCCTGCCGGTTTCATTCTTAACGGAAGGCGGGATATCACTCAGCTACGGCCTGACAGACTGGGCGGGTATCATCTATCTCGCCGTATTCTGCACTGCGCTGGCCTACTTCCTTTATATCTACGGAATATCCCATGTCGAAGCATCGTGGGGCTCGATGACCTTTTTCCTCAAGCCGCTTTTCGCCGCCATTTTTGCATGGCTGATACTGGGGGAGACACTGACGGCCGGCATTGTTGCCGGCGGCATGCTGATCATGCTTTCGGTCCTGCTGGCCGTGTTCCAGAAACCGTCGAAAACCTAGTTTACACTCTCGAGTATGGCCCGCCGGGTTATCACTTCGGGATAATCCGCTCCAATGGCCTTCAGCTTGGCCAGACTGTCGCTTTCGCCGATTTTACCCAGCGCAATGGCCGCCTGCTCGCGCGTGCTGGATGCATTATCGAAATCCTGCAGCACCTTCATCAGAACCGGCACGGCCTGCTTTGCCCTAAGTTCGCCCAGCGACCACGCCGCGGCAGGCCGATAAAACGGACGCCAGCCTTTGTAGATAATGTGGGCCGGCGGCGGATTCAGCCCGAGCTGCGCCTCGGCGGGATCGTTTGCCAGCATGTCGACAAACAGATTTGCGGATTTCGCATCCCCCAGCCTGCCGAGCGTCCGGGTCAGCATAAAACAACACCATGAACGCGTTTCCGAAAGCTCCTCCGCGCGATACTTTTCCAATAAAGCGCGAATCGCATCCGCGCACTTGATATCCGCACAAACGATTGACAGCACCTGCGCAGCGCGCGCCTGCGCAGCGTGCGGCCTGATATGCTTTTCGGCGTGGGTTGAAAGCGATACCGCCTTATACAATGCGGTATCCAGATTGTTCGTGCTTCCCAAAACATCCAGGCACGCCTCCACCACCTCATCCAGCCGGCCGCTGCGTTCAACCACCCGCGCAGTCAGTTTTTCATAGCTATCCAGCTCGTAGAGCAGGCCGCGATCCTTGTCGGCCGGTATCGATTCGATGATTTTTTCAACAAATGGACCGGCACCGGTGCTTTCCATCCGGTCGAGCGCTTCCAGCATTCGGAAGTGCAGGATCGAGGAATGCGATCCCATCAGCCATTTATGATCCGCCACTCTGAATGTATAGTCTTCAAAGCTATTCAGCTTTGGAAAAGCATTGATGATGGCTTTTACCGCATCGGTACCGCCAATCCTGCCCAGCGCTTCGGCGGCCGTGGCAGCCAGATAGATCGGCTTTTGACCGGCCCCGAACGGTTGATTTCCGCTTTTCCCCTTTTTCGTAAGATTTTCATTCATGATATCGGCCAGCAACGGAACCGTCTGACGGTCTTCCAGATAGCCTAATGAACGTATTGCGGCCATGAGAATTCTCAACTCACCGTCCGGATTATTCCGCAGGAAGTCTCGTAGTGCCTTCCGGCCTGCATTATCGCCCACATGTCCCAGCGCCTCGATGGCCAGATGCACTTCCTGATGATCGCTGGAATCAAGGCTATCGACAAGCGCCAGCTCAACGGCATTCCAATCCGTTGATCCTTCCGGTCGGCCTGTCAAATGTTCAAGCGCATTCGCCACGGCCTGGGCAACAACGGGATGCCGGTCATTCCTCGCTGTCATAAGCGGCGGAACCGCATCGCGGTTGCCGCAGGCGGAGAGCGATAGCGCGGCCGCACAGCGCTCCTCCGCGTTCTTGTGGTGCAATGCTTTTACCAGAATGGGAACCGCTGAACGGTTGCGAAGAATTCCGAGCCTTCGGATGGTTGATAACGCATGGTCTTCATCCACCGCATACAGGTTAATTGCGGCAGCTTCCCTGAACCGTTCCATCTGCAGGTTGGCAATCCCTCCATTGGCAGCATTATTTGCCCGGAAACGGTGCGGGGCACCCTGCCCCGCCAGTTTTAGCGGTCTGCTCTTCAGAGCTTTCGACGCCACCATCGATGGTGCCGCATCCGCCGGTGCGTGGCAACCCACGCAGGAGCGCTGTTCGCCTGGTCGCGTATAAATCCACGACAGTTCGCTGATTACTGCACGGCCTTCTCCGTCCACTGCCTGCAGCGCCAACGGCCGGTCGGCCGGCACCTCGACATAGAATGAACCGTCCGCCGCCAGCGGCACCGTGCCAAGCTCAACCCCCACGGTGCCGATGTGCTCATAAATCGACTGGGTGGGCTCAAGGGTGAATGGCCGACCCTCGTATACCCTTATGGCCTTGATCCGTTTTAAATCCGCGGCTTTATGCTGCGTGTTGAGCACATTCTGACAGTAAAGAAATCCGGTTTTGTCGATCCGGCGTTCTGCTTCCGGATCAATTATTGATGGCATGACTCGGGGTTTCTTCCGTTTTCCAAGATGCACAACGGAATGCAGATCATTTACAGGAAGCTCTATGGCCGTCACGACCTGCCTGACCTCGCCGTTCGTTGGATCAAACAACAGGATTCTTGTTTTACGAATCGAGGTGCAGAGCATTCGTCCGTCAGGGAGCGGTGAAAGATCATACGGCAGGAATCCGTCACCGACTGGCATGCCCGTCGGATCGGCGGACGTGACCAGTCCTTTCTGGTTGATCGCGATCACGCGCCCGTCAGCCATGGGAGCCGGACTGCCTACTCCGAACTTACGAAGCCAATTCATAGTTTCTTCCGCCGCGGCATCGCGATCAACTTCGACCCCCTTGCGACCGGGACCTATAATGACCTGCCCTGCCGAACCATCCAACCTCGTCTGGTGCAGGTGTACCTCCACCTTGGCGCGCTCCATGAAATTATCCATACGAATGAACACCAGCGATCCGTCAGCCATTACCCGCGGTTCACGGTCAGCCACAATATGATGGGTCAATGGTCTGATCTCTGTTCCATCGGCCTTGCATGTAAACAGCGACGACGCATATTTTCCATGATATTCCTCCCGGCTACCCAGACGGGTGGAACTGAACACCAGCCGACCATCGGGGAGCTCCACTGGGTCATAGTCATGGAACGGCCCCGTGGTTATCGGCCGCAGGTTGGAGCCATCGGGATTTACCCGATAGATATGAAAATAGGCATCGTCTTTCTTCGCCATGGAAAAGAATACCGTTTTCCCGTCATAGGCAACACTTGGGGAACCGATCTTCCCTCCATCGGCATCGCAAAGCAGCGTCGCTTTGCCGTCAGGACGGAACGGCACCAGACTCCAAAGCTGCTGCCCGATGGCCGCCGGCGTCATTGGATCCATCTCAAAGTATGCCCGGGTTTTTTTTATGAACTGGGCAAACGTTTTCTGGCCACTGGCATTGAAATTGAGGCTGTTGCCCACGAAAACAATGCCGTCTTCAAATATGCTGTCCGCAAATTCTGTTTCTGGCGGATATTCTTTGTCTTTGGGGGGCAGTTTGACCTTGCCTGGATTCGGCTTCACTTTCCCCCATGGACTGACTCCATGGTTTCCAATCACAGTAACGGGCTTCCAATTCGTTCCGCCGTTAAAATCATTGTCGCTCCAGCCGCTCTCGGCTTTTGACGAACTGTACCATGACTCGTCACTCATCAGCAGGAACGTCTGACCATCTTCAAACTGAACCTCCAATTTTACCAGCAGACCGGCGGGCCCTGGAATCGTATTCACCCCCTCCACCGCAATGGAGTTCTGCTCGATCACGAGATGCTCGGCAACATCAGTTACCAGCGGGTGTTTCCACGAATGTCCCTGCGTGGCGCTGGAGCCAACCTGTTCTCCGTTGACATAGAGCGTCCACTGATTGTCACAGGTGATGATGACACGGGCGGACTTGGGCTTCTGCCCGGCGGGGAAGGCAAATCCTTTCTGGAAATACCAGGTGC
>JAIPIO010000165.1 GCA_021734595.1 Kiritimatiellales bacterium
AGCCCAGCGGCTCGCACGCACCAAAACCCTCCGCCAATTCCGACCCGATCAACAGGTTGCGGACGGTGGACTCGCCGCTGGACAGATAAAAGTCGTTCTGCACATACCATGGCCCCACGATAATCCGGTGGCCGGCAATCAGCTCCTGCAACCGCGCCCGGTTCTGCGGACGGATCTCCAGATAATCCTCCAGGCAGACCGTCTGCGCATCCAAATGAAAGATAAAGTCGGGGTAGTCATCGTAGATCGCCAGCAGGTGATCCATCAAATCCAACAACCGAAGACGGAAGACCTCAAAGCTCTGGTACCATTCCCGGTCCCAATGGGTATGCGATACAACATGGAAGGTACGGGGTTGTTTATCGGTCATCATTTTTTCCCTTAAGGCTTAACCACTGCTTTCTCAGGTGCAGGAAATTAGGCCAGTCCACAATCTTCACCTTGGCGTCGGGATACTTTTTCTCCATCTCTTCCACGACCGTTGTAATTTGGGTCGGGGTCAAGAGAATGCAGCGCAACGGCTCGAAATGGTTTGCGGCGCGGCCATCTGACGCCTGCCGGTAGACCTTTTCCAAGGCACCCGCAAACCTGCCGCCAACGACATCGGCAACGGAAAATGGCTTTAGAAAAACCACCGGTGCCCCGTCGACAGATAAAGGCGGATTGGATACATGTACCCCGAAGCCTTCGGGATTGAGCCGGGCACACATTTCCAGCCACGGATCATCCACTGCGGAGGTGATATAGAACGCGTTATAGTTGATCCCGTATCGCTCCCGAAGTTTTTCTGAAAAATTTTCATACGCTCTCAGGGCATCGGTCTGGACTCGCCCGGCCCGTTTGCCCGCCTGCAGGTAGTACGGGGAAAGGTATCCCGTCCCATCGGACTCTATACCGAAAAAGTCCAGTTTCGTCCGGTTCTCCGCCATATACTGAAAGGCATGGGGAACCCGAAAGTTTAAAATGGGATTGATGCACCAGTTCAGGGGAATTTTGCCGCGCGCCGGATCGCGGTATATGGAAACCGCCGACTGGTTCAACCAGGCGGACCCGTCGTAATCCATCATCATAAACGCGATGTAGGTGGTCCCCGGCTCCAGCTTACGCAACGGAGGATATTCCCACTTGCAACCCGCCTGCGCAATCTTCGGCATATGCTGGAAAAACGAAGCATTGGCAATTCCGAAGGCGGCATCGGCATCATTCAACATGTTGTAGGAAGTCAGAAGCTGCACAAACTGCCATTCCCCCGGAACCGCATCGTGCGGGTTTCCCTGCGCTTTTGTGTATTTGATCCACCAGGAAATAAATCCGCCGGCCACGCCGAAACGCCCGTCGCGCTGCTCATAGGAAATCTGCAGAATGTCGTTCCACGTTTTAAGATCCTCCCCCACGCGCTGGTTCGGATCATCCGAGGGGGCCGAATCCCCCCACGGGTACAAATCCACAAAAACAGCCCGTTTGCTGACCCAGAAATCCGCATTGTAGAGCCCGTTGTTTTGGAACTGCGCCCGATTCCCCAGACGGGCATACAGCTCCCGTCCATAAGCCGCCGTCTTCCACCGCTCCGGCGCGCCCCAAATATAGCCGTCGCAATTATACCACATCCAGTCAGCACTCAGTTGTTCCGACTTCAAAAACCGTTCAATGACAAAGCGGTACACATCGTTCTTCGCCGACCCGCAGCTTTTAAACTCGATTCCGTCCAGTGAAACAGTGCTTGCTCCTCCTTGAAAAGCACCGCTCAAATCCAACTTCACCTGTAGGGCAGGAAACTTTTCTTTCAACCATACGCCGAGTGTGCCATCGGCCAGTCTGTCCGACACCGGAAGCCAATCCTCCGCCCCCGCGGCCATCAATGCCGCATTGAGCGTGGCACCCACGGAAACATCCCACAGCACCAATCCTTTGATTTCCGACTCATAGCAGGAAAAAACGTCTTCCAGCGTATTCAGCCGCACGATGGAGTCCGACCGGATCCAGCCCTTTTGCTGGATCCATTCCAGCCAAAAAGCATCCAAATCGGTTACCGGCACGGTTTCAACAACCGATGTCCCGCGATACTTGGATTCCAAATCAAAAAGAGAAAGCGCCGCGAGCAAATACAGCCGTGGCCGCTCGCGGTTGACTATCCCCTGCAGCGACGTGAGCGCATAGAAAATATCGGCCTGCTGCCGGACATCATTGATGCCCGCCGAATCAAAATAGTTCCATACATCAAAAACCACCACACGGTCAGGCTCCGCCGACGGACCGCCCTTTGTAGCCATCATCGGATAGACAACCGAAGGAATTGCCAACATACAGCAACATAGCAACACCCACACTACACTTTTCACGTATGCTCCTACGTTACACATTTGTTATCTCGTTTTTCCGTGGCTACCCGCAGCATGCCAGCAAACAAACAACCATATCCATAGTACCCATATTTTGGTATGTTTGTTTATATGTATCCTTTTTTTGGATTATCTCAAACATTTGTTTTAGATATTCTTTGCACCCAACGGTGCAATGATGCGACAAGACCCTGCCCGCATTCAAACTATATGAACCGTTTTTAAGGCCCTGCAAACCTTCCGAGAGTCAACCCCCGTCCAGGATTTCCAGACTTTGGAAGTTTTTTTTCTGCCGTTTCCAATATTTGGAAAAATCCGCCTCGTTTTCATTTGTGCGGCTTGATAGATTTCCAACCTTTGGAAAAGGAGTTTTAATGCGCATTCTATATCTTGATCTCGACACGTTGCGGCCCGACCATCTGGGATGCTACGGCTATCACCGCAATACCTCGCCCAACATCGACCGCATCGCGGCAGCAGGGGTGCGGTTTAACAACTACTACACGCCGGACGCCCCGTGCCTGCCGTCGCGCGCCTCGATGATGAGCGGCATGTTCGGCATCCACCACGGGGCGGTCAACCACGGCGGCAGCAATGCCGACCGGCGCACCGAGGGCGCGCCGCGCGGTTTTCAGGACCGGCTGCTCAACCACTCACTGCCGGGCTTTCTGAGCGAAACGCTCAAGCACCACACCTGCTACATCGGTGGATTCGGTCGCCGCCACTCGCTGTGGTCGTTCTACGCCGGCTTCCGGGAAATCCACGACACCGGCAAGGGCGGTATGGAGTCCGCCGAGGATGTGACCCCCGCCGCGCTGGATTGGATCGGGCGCAACGCGCAGAAGAAAGACTGGTTCCTGCACATCAACTATTGGGATCCGCACACCCCCTATCGCGCACCGGCGGCATTCGGCAACCCGTTCGCGGACGAACCGCTTCCCGCATTCTACACGCAGGAGCGGATCGACGAACACCGCAAACTACCCGGTCCGCATACCATCCAGGACATCAGCATGTACGACAACACCGAGTTTCCCGACTGGCCACGCCAGCCCGGCGAGGTAGCGGACATGGCGGACCTGCGGCGGCTGATCGACGGCTACGACTGCGGCACCCGCTACATGGACGGCCACATCGGCCAGCTTTTCCAGGCATTGGAAAAACAGGGTGTGATGGACGATCTCGTGATTATCATATCCGCCGACCACGGCGAAAACCTTGGCGAGCTGGGTATCTACGCCGAGCACGGCACCGCCGACCAGATTACCTGCCGCATCCCCATGATTGTCCGCTGGCCGGGAAAAACCAAGGCCGGTCATGTGGACGACGGCCTGCACTACAACATCGACCTCTGCCCCACCCTCGCGGAGCTGACCGGCGAGGAAGGCGAACCGGAATGGGAGGGCCGCAGCTTTGCCGCGTCGCTGACCGACGGCGCGGACACGGGGCACAACGCGCTGGTACTGAGCCAATGCTGCCACGGCTGGCAGCGCTCGGTGCGCTGGGGCGACTGGATCTATATCCGCACCTTCCACGACGGATACCACACCCACTTTGCCGAGGAAATGCTCTTCAACCTGAAGGACGACCCCCACGAGCAAAAAAATGTGATTGAACAGCACCCCGAAGCGACGGAACAGGGTCGGAAGATCTATGAAAAATGGCATGCGGAGATGATGGCGACCATGCCCTACGGGCACACCGAAGATCCGCTTCAGAACGTCCTGCGCGAAACACCGCTGCACTGCCGCTACGACATGGACGAATATTTCCAACGGTTGGAAAACAGCGGTCGCGGTCACTGGATCGAAACGATCAAGGCGCGGCACCCAGAGCTGTAATTTCCAATGATTGGAAGTTGACGCCGGGTTTTTTCCAATCCCTGGAAATTCTGCTGTACTTTGGTTCCAATCCTTGAAAAAACTGTCCCCTGCGCCCTTCCCCCGGAATATTGCTGGGCGAACACTTGATGCGCGGGGAGCAAGTTGCTATATTTTGTGGCTTGAGAAGAGAAAAAACCCATATATTGTGGTTTTAGAAGGATTTAGAGAAATGGCCGCGAAGAACAAACACGAATATACCGAAGACAAGGTCAAGACGCTTTCGTCGCTGGAGCATATCCGGCTGCGGACGGGCATGTACATCGGCCGCACGGGCACCGGAGCGCATTATGACGACGGGATCTACATCCTCGTTAAAGAGGTGATAGACAACGGGGTCGACGAGTTCATCATGGGTCACGGCGAACGGATCGATGTGACGATTGAGGACGATATGGTAACGATTCGCGACTTCGGCCGCGGCATTCCGCTGGGCAAGGTGGTCGATTGCGTCTCCAAAATCAACACCGGTGCCAAATACAACGACGACGTGTTCCAGTTCAGCGTAGGCCTGAACGGGGTTGGCACCAAGGCGGTCAATGCCCTCTCCTCCTACTTTCTGGTGCGCAGCCACCGCGAAGGCAAGTTTGTCGAGGCGGAATTCGAGCTGGGCAAGCTGGTGCGCGAAGAGAAGGGCAAGTGCACGGAACCGAACGGCACGCTGGTCTGCTTCTCCCCCGACCCGGAGATTTTCAAGAATTTCACATTTGATCCCGAGCATCTGGCGCGGCGGCTGCGTTTCTACGCCTACCTCAATGCCAAGCTCAAGATCTACTTCAACGGCCAGCTCTTCCACTGCAAGGGCGGTCTGCTCGACCTCATCCGCGACGAAAGCCAATACGAAAAAATCTACCCCCCGTTAACCTATTCGGACAACACGCTCGAAATCGCCTTCACGCACACCAACCGCTTTTCCGAAGAGTACTACTCCTTCGTCAACGGCCAGTACACCTCCGACGGCGGCACGCATTTGAGCGCCTTCCGCGAGGGGCTGCTGCGCGGCATCAACGACTACGCCTCCAAGAAATTCGACGGCGACGACGTCCGCGAAGGCATGCTCGGCGCCGTCGCCATCCGCCTGAAGGAACCGATTTTCGAGAGCCAGACCAAGAACAAGCTCGGCAATACGGAACTGCGCTCCGACCTCGTCGCCAGGATTTCGCAGGTCGTCGCCGACCTGCTGCACCGCGACCCGGAGGCTGCGAAAAAGCTGGTCACCAAGATCGAGGAAACCCAGAAGCTACGCAAGGAGCTCAACACCGTCAAGAAGCTTGCACGCGAACGCTCAAAATCCATTTCGATCCGCATCCCGCAACTGAAGGACTGCAAGAACCACTTCGACCGCACCAAACAAAAGCACCTCGGCACACAGATCTTTATTACCGAAGGCCAGTCCGCCGCCGGCTCGCTCGTCAGCTGCCGCAATGCCAACACGCAGGCCATCTACACCCTGAAGGGCAAGCCGCTCAACGTCTGCGACCTCAAGCGCGACGCGCTCTACAAAAACGTCGAGATCTACAACCTCATGCGCAGCCTCGACATCGAGGAAAACCTCGACAACCTGCGCTACAACCACGTCATCCTCGCCACCGACGCCGACGTCGACGGCCTGCACATCCGCAACCTGATGATCACCTTTTTCCTGCGCTTCTTCGAATCGATGGTGAGGAGTGGCCACCTGAAGATCCTCGAAACGCCGCTCTTCCGCGTCCGTAACAAGAAGGAGACCATCTACTGCTACTCTGAAGACGAACGCGAAAAGGCGCTCGACAAACTCGGCCGCGGTGCGGAGATCACCCGTTTCAAAGGACTCGGCGAAATCTCGCCGAAGGAGTTCAAGGATTTCATCAGCGACGACGGCATGCGGCTCACGCCCGTCTCCGTGGAAGGCGACCGCTCTATCTCGGAAATCCTCTCCTTCTACATGGGAAAGAACACGCCCCGGCGCCGAGAACATATTATGAACCACCTGATCGTTGATTTAGAGATGCTATGAGCAAGACAAACGACACTGACGAATTTCCCTTTGTTGAAGAGGAGCTGAACGGCGAGGAGTTGGAAAATGCCTCCCCGGACGACGCGGAAAAAGAGTTTGATCCCATGAGCCGCGAGCACGGGCCACTGAAGCAGCTGGTGGATTTCAACTTCCTGCAATATGCCTCGTATGTCATCTGTGATCGCGCCATCCCGGCCATCGAAGACGGCCTCAAGCCCGTGCAGCGCCGCATCATGCATTCGCTGAAGGACAAGGACGACGGTCGCTTCATCAAAGTCGCCAACATTGTCGGCCATACGATGCAGTACCACCCCCACGGCGACGCATCGATCGCCGATGCGCTGGTGACGCTGGCGAACAAGCGCTACCTCATCGAAGGCCAGGGAAACTACGGCAACATCTTCACCGGCGACCGCGCCGCAGCCTCGCGCTACATCGAATGCCGCCTCACCGAGCTCGCCCGCAAGGAGCTGTTCAACAAGGAGCTGACGGAATGGATCGCCAGCTACGACGGTCGCAACAAGGAACCCGTCACCCTGCCGTGCAAGCTGCCGCTGATGCTGATGCTAGGCGCGGAAGGAATTGCAGTCGGTCTTTCGACGAGCATCATGCCGCACAACTTCATCGAGCTGCTTGAAGCGCAGATCGAAATCCTGCGCGAAAAGAAGCGCACGCCCGCTGTGCTCAACCTGCTGCCGGATTTCCAGACCGGCGGCCTGATGGATGTCTCCGACTACAACAAGGGTAACGGCAAGATCAAACTGCGCGCCAAGATCGAGATGCGCAAGAACAACCGGCTCGTCATCACCGAGGTGCCGGCCGGCACCACCACCGAAAGCCTCACCGCCTCCATCGAGGACGCCGTGAAGAAGAAAAAGGTGGCGGTGCGCCAGATCGACGACTTCACCGCCGAAAAGGTCGAAATCGAGCTGACACTCTCGCAGGGCGCATCACAGGAAAAGGTGATCCAAACGCTATTTGCCTTCACCAAGTGCGAGACATCCGTCTCCAGCCGCCTCATCTGCCTGCGCGAAAACCGCCCGGTGGAAATGACCGTCGACGAAGTGCTGCGCGAAAACACCGCGCAGCTACTCCGCATTCTGGAAGGCGAGCTTAAGCTGCGCAAGGCCAAGCTGCTCGACGACTTCCACCAGAAGACCCTCGTGCAGATCTTCGTCGAAAACCGCATCTACAAACTGATCGAGGAATGCAAAACCTACGAGGAAGTGACCGCTGCGGTCTACACCGGCCTCAAGCCCTTCAAGAAGCTGCTGCGCCGCCCGGTCGTCGACGAAGACATCGAAATGCTGCTCGGCGTGCGCATCAAACGTATCTCGCTCTTCGACATCAACAAGAACCGGCAGGACATTGAAAATATTCTCGCCGAGCTGGCCGAAGTGGAGAAAAACCTAGGCGCACTCAACGGCTACGCCATCCGCTACCTCAAGCATCTCATCAAGGACTACAAGGACGAATACCCGCGTCGCACCACCGCCACCGGCTTCAAGGAGATCGAAGTCCGCGAGCTGACCGCCACCGAGTTGCAGATCAACCGCGACGAAAACGGCTACATCGGCACCAGCGTCAAGGGTGAGACCATCCTCGAATGTTCTTCGCTCGACAGGCTGCTCGTGGTGTGGGGCGACGGGAAGTACAAGGTGATGCCTCCCCCCGACAAACTGTTTGTAGACGACAGCCTCTCCTACTGCGAAATATTCGACCGAGAAAAGCAGTTCACCGCTGTCTACACCCACGAGCGCATTACCTTCCTCAAGCGCTTCACCTTCGGCGGCGTGATCATGAACAAGGATTACTACTGCTCGCAGGGCGAACAATCGAAACTCCAGCTATTCATTGAGGGCACACCGGAAGCGGTTTACGTTAAATACCATAAAGCCAAGAACCAGCGCATCCACCAGCAGCGGTTCAACCCGTCCGACATCGCCGTCAAAGGTGTAAAATCGCGCGGTAACCGCATGACGACCAAGAGCATCAAGTATATCGGTAGCGAGCCTGGTCGCTGGTGGGACAATGATGAGGCCGATGCTGCACCGAATGGTGTGTTGCTTTAGAGAAGAACATTGCTGGATTGATGGATTACTGAATTAATCCTTTCCAATTTCAAGCATTCATCCAAGCATCCATTATTCCAATCTGTTTTCTCGCGAACCGACCTTAAGGAACTTTTCCGGTGAAATGCGGTAGATGCTTTTGAAGGTGCGGGAAAAGTGGTAGGGATCGGAAAACCCCAGTTCCTCGGCCACCTGCTTGACGAGCATATCCGAACCCAGCAGCAGTTTGACGGCATGGTTCATCTTCAGCCGCAGCAGATACTGGTACGGGCTGACATGCCCGAACCGCTTGAAATTGCGGCAGAGATACGAGGCATTGATGAAGCACCCCGCCGCGATTTCCTCCAGTGAGTGGATCTCCAGAAAGTTCAGGTCAATGAATTTCTTGCAGCGCTGGTAGGTCGTGAGCCCGCGGGTGTCGATGGAGCCGTACGGCACCGCCGACTCTTCAATCTTCAGAAAGAGCAGTTTCAGCAACGTCAGGCAGATTTCCGGCGTAAACCGCGTTTCGTTCGACCCATTGTGTTGCAGGCTTTGGAAGATCTCCTGCAACCGCCCCGGCTCGGAAACCTGGACAATATTGTTTTCGCCAAGCGGACTGTTCCGCAACAGCTGCGCCGCCTGCCGGCCCGCAAAATCCACGAAAAATT
>JAIPIO010000166.1 GCA_021734595.1 Kiritimatiellales bacterium
AGCAGCGCACCCTGGCCGTCTTTCATCAACGCCAGAAGCCCCTTTTGCTTTTCCGGCATATAGATCGTCCGCAGCCAGTACTCGACCATGTAGAGCGACAGGCGGATGCCGAGCAGCGACGAAGCCACCTGCTCCATCTGGTGCGCCTCGTCGAACACGACCGAGGCGAACGGCGGCAGCAGCGCGACCCCGCTGGACTTGAGCGCCAGCGCGGAGAAAAAAAGATGGTGGTTAACCACCAGCACCTGCGCGTTGTACATCTCCTGTCGCGCAAACTGGAAATAGCAGCGCTCCGCCAGGGAGCATTTTTTGCCGCGGCAGTTGCCGTGCTCGGAGCAGACCGCTTGCCGGATCTCAAAGTCCGGCGCCTCTTCCAGCTCCTGGAAACTACCGTCCTTCGCCTTGCCGCTTTCCACCCATGCAATCAGTTTTTCAATCTGCCTCGATTTGTCGGATTCGAACATGTCGGCGGACGTCTGCCAGGCGCGGTAGAGGCGCCACAGGCAGATATAGTTTGAGCGGCCCTTCACCAGCACCGCCTTGAAATCGCGCCCCAGCGCCCGGCGCACAAAGGGGATGTCCTTGTACATCAGCTGTTCCTGGAGCGTGATGGTGTAGGTGGCGACCACCGTGCGCGTTTCGTTTTCCAGCGCCGCCAGAATCTGCGGGACGAGGTAGGCGAAGCTTTTGCCGACCCCGGTGCCGGCCTCCACGGCGAGGTGGTGGCCGGCACTTTCCGCATCGGCCACCGCGCGCGCCATCCGTTGCTGCTGCGGGCGCAGCTCGAAATCGATCCCGCCCGTGTTGCAGTGCTGCTCCAGCAGGCCGCCTGGTTCGAAGAACCGGTCGGTAATTTCCGCCACAAGCGGGGAGGGGACTGGATCGGGTGAAATCATGCGCGCATCCTACCCCAAACCCGTATACCCGCAAAGCGCGGATGCAATTTTTCCAGCCATGGGACGTTTTTCAACCCTGTCTGGCGGATTTTTCCAATGCTTGGAAACCATCTTCCAATGGTTGGAAACCGCGAACAAGTAAGGTATGGTGAAGCCCGTGAAAAAATTTGGATTCATTCTGTTGCTGTCAATTGTCCTGTTCGCGTTTGGAACCGCTTCCGCGGCCAGCCTGCGTATGGAGGGTGGGCGCATGTGGCTGGAAGCGGAAAACATGCCGTTGCCGGAAGTCCTCATGCTGTTTCAAGAACGCGGCGTCGCGGTGTTTGTGGATCCGGGACTTGCCGCCAAAATCGTTTCCGGGCATTGGGACAATGTGAGCGCCGAGTTGCTGATGGAGGAGCTGGTCGGCCAGGACAGTTTTGTGCTGGAGTGGCGCAGGCTCAACGGGCCGCTGGGTATGTTGCGGCAGATTTCGGCCATCCACGTTTTTTCCGACGACATGTCGGCCGCGAAGCCGCTGTCGCCCAGGCGCAAGGTGCTCGATGTGGTCAAGGGCGTGGATGGCGTCATGTATGTCCGGGGCGAAATCCTGATCGGCTTTGCGCAAGGTACCAATCCGGAAAACCTGAAAGAGCTGCTGCGCAAGCTCGGCGGCACGGTGGTCCAGGTGCTCCTGCCCCCCGGCGTTTACCGAATTAAGCTCGGCGAGGACATGCCGGTGGGAAAGGCCATGGAAATTGCCGCGGAACAGGAGGGCGTGAAGTCAACCGAACCGAACTTTGTGTTTCCAAGGATTGAAAACCAGTCCGTCAGCACTTCCATCCCGGGCGAAGGGGTCAACCTGCATCTGAACCCCGGCGAAAAGGCCGTGGCGGTGTTTGATTCCGGCCTCGATCCGCAGTATGCCGATCTGGCGTTTATCAAGGGAACGTACAACGCGGTGAATCCCGACGAACCGATGAGTGATCCCTCGGGTCATGGAACGCTCACGGCGATGGTTGCATCGGGAGCGGTGACGCCGCTCGGGGCGACACCGGCGGAAAGCGGGGTGCCGGTGCTGGCGGTACGCACCTTCGATGAAAACGGATATACGAGCAGTACGATTCTAATGAATGCGCTGAACTATGTTGCCGAGGCCGGCGTAGATATCATCAACATGAGCTGGGGGTCGGAGACCGGCAGCGCCTTCATGGAGACCGCCATTGACTATGCCGCCCAAAATGGGATGACCCTCTATGCCGCGGCCGGGAATGAACCGACCGGTACGCCGATTTATCCCGCCGCCTATGATTCGGTCATTGCGGTGGGCGGCTTGAACGCCGATGGAAGCCAATGGGAAAACTCCAACTTCGGCGACTTTGTTGAGTTCTACGAGCCGGCCAAGGCGGTATTCAACGGGCAGTCCTATGCCGGCACCTCGATTTCCAGTCCATACGCCGCTTTCCTACAGTCATCCAAAGGAGGTTCGGAATGAAATTCAAGACAATGGGCGCAGCGGTTTGCGCGGGTTTGATAACGGGTTGTACAGCGCAGCAGAAGGAGGTTCCAATGACTGGAATTTACGAAATCGAGGTGGAAACCATTGCCGGGGAAACCATCAAGCTGGATCAATACCGGGGCAAGGTGCTGCTGGTCGTGAACACGGCAAGCAAGTGCGGTTTTACGGGGCAGTATGACGGTCTGCAGAAATTGTACGAAACCTACAAGGATAAGGGCCTGGTGGTGCTGGGCTTCCCCTCCAACGACTTCCTGAGGCAGGAGCCGGGCAGCAACGAAGAGATCCAGTCCTTCTGCAAGCTGAACTACGGGGTTGATTTTCCAATGTTTGGAAAAATATCGGTCAAGGGCAAGAACCAGCATCCGTTGTACCTCTATCTCACCTCCCGCCAGACCAACCCGGAGTTTGCCGGAAAGATCATCTGGAATTTCAACAAATTCCTCGTCTCCCGCGACGGGCGGTCGATTGGCCGGTTCGGCAGCCGCACAACACCCGAAGACGGGAAACTGGTTGCCGCCGTGGAATCCGCCCTCGCGCAGTGAGGGCCGGATGATTTCCAGGCACTGGAAAAAGATTTCCAGTGCTTGGAACCGTTTGAGTCTGTGCGTATACTTTCACCCATGAAAAAGATCGGGGTCATTGTAAACATCAAGCGGGCGCGCGCCGAGAATGTGCTCGCGGAGTTTGGCCGCCAGGCCCGGGAACGGGGCTTTACCCTGTTTGCGGAAGACGAAGCCACCGGCGGACTGCTCGGTGCGGAGCTGCTCCCGATAGAAAAATTTGCCAGCAAAACGGATGTGGTACTGGCGATGGGGGGTGACGGCACGGTGCTCTACAGCGCGCGGGCGCTGCACGGTGCGGATGTTCCAATCATGGGAATCAACCTCGGCAGTCTGGGATTTCTGACCAGTGTCAGCGATCAGGAAATCAGTCGGGCGCTGGATGCGCTGGCCAGCGGCAACTATAAGATTTCGGAACGGGTGGTGGCCGACTGCGGCATTTTCCAGAACGGAGGCCGCTTTGGCAGGGAACAGGCGCTCAACGATGTGGTGCTGGGGTGGGGGGCCTCCTCGCGGATCGTGACGCTCCAGCTTTCGATCGACGGCGAACCGATCGGATCGTTCATGTGCGACGGCATGATTATTTCGACGCCGACGGGAAGCACCGGCCATGCGCTCTCCGCCGGCGGGCCGATCCTGCATCCGGGCGTTGGTGCGTTCGGGATCAATGTAATCTGCCCGCACACGCTCAGTTCGCGCCCACTGGTGGTGCCGGACAGCAGCCGGATCGAGGTGGTAGTGGCCAATGCCGCCAAAGAGCTGATCCTTTCGATCGACGGGCAGGACGAATACAGCATTGAAGAGGGCACTCGGATTGAGATCAGGAAGAGCCCTGCCGGGGTGAAGTTCCTGCAGTTTGAGGGACACAGCTATTTTTCCATTCTCAGCAAAAAACTCCACTGGCGCGGCTCTTCGCTGTAGCTTCCAATCCCTGGAAGCATCAATGGATGGGGATCAATCGGTAAAATGGTATTGAAATGCCTTTTTATTCCCTGTATCCATGCCGATGCAATATATGCACAAAGGTGTGGATGGTTTCTGCCCCTTCGCCCAAAATGGAGACGCAATCATGGATGCTGTTTTATTGGCACGAATACAGTTTGCCTTGACGATCGGGTTTCACTACATCTTCCCGCCGCTGACCATTGGTCTGGGCTGGATGATCTTTCTGTACCAGTCGCGCTTTCAGGAAACCGGCGACCCCGCCTTCCGGCAGCTCGCCCGTTTCTGGACCAAAATGTTTGCCATCAGTTTTATTGTGGGCGTGGCGACCGGGATTACGATGGAATTCCAGTTTGGGACCAACTGGGCGGCCTACTCGCGTTTTGTGGGCGATATCTTCGGGGCGCCGCTGGCCGCCGAGGGCGTGTTCGCCTTTTTCCTGGAGTCGAGTTTCCTCGGCATCCTGCTCTACGGCGAAAAGAGGGTTTCGCCGAAAGTCTACTGGTTTTCCAGCCTGATGGTGGCGGTCGGGGCAACCATGTCGGCCTTCTGGATTGTGGTGGCCAATTCCTGGCAGCAGACGCCCGCCGGCTACCGGATCGTCGCTGGCCGGGCTGAATTGACCAACTTCTGGGCGGCCGTTTTCAATGCGTCCACGCTGCCGCGCTATTTCCATGTCGTCTCCGGTGCGCTGGTGGTCGGTGTCTTTTTTATTCTCGGTCTGTCGGCGCTGATGATCCTGAAAAACAAACATACCGAATTTGCCAAGCGCTCCCTGAAGTCGGTCCTCATTCCCTCGTTCGCGGTAATCCTCATCACGATGTTCGTCGGGCATCATCATGGCTTCCAGGTGTCGCAGACCCAGCCGGCCAAGCTGGCCGCCTTCGAAGGGCTGGGGGAAACGCAGACGGAGGCGCCGCTGTTACTGTTCGGCATTCCCAACGAAAAGGAGGAACGCATGGACTTCGCGGTGCGCGTTCCCGGCCTAGTCAGCCTGTTTGTCGGCGGAAAATTCGACACGCAGGTACAGGGCCTGAAGGATTTCGCCCCGGAGGACCGCCCGCCCGTGGCGCTCACCTTCTTCTCCTTTCACCTGATGTTCTATCTCGGGCTTTGGTTTGCGCTGGTCTCTTTTATCGGACTGGTCCTGTGGTGGCGCAACCGGATTTTTGAAAGCAGGCTGTTCCTGTGGATGGCGGCGCTCACGGTCCCGCTCCCGTTCATTGCCAACGAGCTGGGTTGGATGGCCGCCGAAATCGGGCGTCAGCCGTGGGTGGTCTACGGCGAAATGCGCACGGCCGATGCCATTTCCGCCAGCGTTCCGGCCGGGCAGATCCTGGCGTCGATCATTATGTTTTCGCTGATCTATTCCCTGCTGTTTGGCGTGTGGATATTCCTGCTCAGGAAGCAGTTCAACAAGGGGCCTGGGCCGCTGGAAGGGGAGGTGGCATAATGCAAGCGCTGCAAATCATCTGGTTCCTGCTCATCGGTATACTCATCATCGGCTATGCCATTCTCGACGGCTTCGACCTCGGCGTTGGCTTCTGGCATCTGTTCGCGAAGAAGAAGAGTGAGCGCAGTGCGTTCATCCATTCCATCGAACCGTTCTGGGACGGCAACGAAGTATGGCTGCTCACGGCCGGCGGCGCGCTCTTCGCCGCCTTCCCGCCGGTCTACGCCACCGTCTTCAGCGGTATGTATCTGGCGCTGATGCTGGTGCTGCTTGGTCTCATCTTCCGTGCGGTGGCCATTGAATACCGCAACAAGGTCGACTACCCGGTGTGGGTGAAGTTCTGGGACATTGCCTTTTCAGTCGGCAGCATCCTGCCGTCGCTGCTGTTTGGTGTCGCCATCGGCAACGTGCTGCGCGGGCTCGAGCTCAACGGGATCGGCGACTACACCGGCGGGTTCTTCGCGTTGCTCAATCCGTTTGCGCTGCTGTGCGGGCTGGTCGGCCTCTCCATGTTTGCGCTGCACGGCGCGCTCTATCTGGCCATGAAGCTCGAAGGCGCCGTTGCCGGTAAAGCGAGCAAATGGGCATCCAAGGCCTGGTATGCATTTATTTTCCTGCTGGCTACCGTGCTGCCCTTCGGCGTTAAGGAGTGCATCCATGGGGTGAAGGAAATCCCTATGGCGTTTATCCTGCTCATGCTGGTTTCGAATTCCTGCGTGTACGCGCTCAACAGGAAGGGGCGGAGCAAAGCGGCCTTTTTGACATCGTGCTGCACCATTGCGCTGCTGATGCTGGCCGTGGCCAGCGCGCTTTTCCCCGTCATCGTACCGGCCTCGAACAATCCGGAGCTGAGCCTGACGGTCTACAATTCGTCTTCTTCGCAGCTGACGCTCACCGCCATGCTCATCATCGCCCTGATCGGCATGCCGCTCGTGCTGGCCTATACCGTCTTTATCCACCGGATATTCAAGGGCAAGATCACCGTCGTGGACGAGTAGCGTTTCCTGACATTGGAAACCGACCCGCTTTTTCTTCCAGCCCTTGGGAAAAAGGATCGGTCGGTTTTCCAATCAGTGGAAGTTTTTAATCGCCATGGTTGACGTTTGAACGGATTTCGTGTTCCCTGTGTCCGTCTCGCAAAAGGGGATGACTGGTTTCGACGGGTGAGTTGAAGCTTCAGTGGCGTGTCGAGGATGGACTCCAGGCCTCGTAAAAAGGAGCCCAAAAACATAAATGCTGACGAAAGTTACGCACTAGCGGCATAGTTCCGCTACGTCTCTACCCTGATGCCTGTTAGGGGATAGAGGCGACGACAATAGGCTAAGGCCAAATCCGGGGACCCGGGAGGCGGCACAAAAATCTAACAGGATCCTAGCGACCAAAGTGGCCCGGACAGGCGGCAGCGGCGGCGGCGAATCCTTTAATGCCTGACTACACACGTAGAAGCTGCTGTGACTCTTATTCGGACGGGGGTTCGATTCCCCCCATCTCCACCATGCTTCGCCCTAACGGGCTTCGCATGGCGCGGCCTTCGCCCTAGCGGGCTTCGCATGGCGCGGCCTTCGCCCTAACGGGCTTCGCATGGCACGGCCATGCAGAGATGACAAGAAGCATGCCCTGCATAGCTTGAGCAACGCGAAAGCGACGCACGGGCAAAAGGAGCAACATGCACTACGTCTACATATTGAAAAGCATCGCTCATCCTTCTCAATCCTATGTTGGCTATACGGCTGATCTAAAAAACCGGATCAATAAACACAACGAAGGCGGATGTAAACACACCTCAAAATACAAGCCTTGGAAAATTGTGTGGTATTCGGCCTTCCCGGATAAACACAAAGCATTGGAATTTGAAACCTATCTCAAATCGCATTCCGGCAAAGCTTTTTCCAACAAACGGCTTGTTTAAGCTTTGCTCGTCCGGCGAAGTGGCACACGAAGACGAAAATTACTGCCGTGCGACCAAAAACATCCTGGATAAATTTACGGCCATTTACTCAGGCCCGGTTTCCGGCATCACCCACGAAGAAGCCAGGCAATGGATACGCTCCTTAAACCATGCCCCGATCACAATCAAGAACCACGCGAAAACACTAACTGCATTTTACCGGTGGGCGATCCGGCGTGGTTATGCCAATGAAAATATTTTCGATGAGGTTCCCTTTCCGACCGTCATCATGCCGGAACCGGAATACCTGACCATTGAGCAAACCAACGCGGTTTTTTCCGCTGCAAGTGAACACTACCCGGACGCGCTTGCCTATCTTGCCCTTTCCGCGTTCGCAGGGATCCGCTCGAGTGCTTGCGCCCGGATGGACATAAAGAATATCGATTTCAAGCAACGCGGTATCTTGATCCGGGCCGAAGCAGCCAAGAACAAGCGCAGGATCTATGTGGACGGCCACCCGGACAATCTTTGGCAATGGCTCGAATTCACCAAGAAAAAGGCTCCAGAGGGCTTTTTCCTGTCAAAACGGCTATGGGACAGACGCAAGGAACAGATTGCCAAGAAAACCGGATTCAGGATGCCGCACAATGCCCTTAGGCATTCGTTCTGTAGTTATCACGTTGCGCTGCAGGGCGACGCCGGTAAAACGGCTACGCTCCTAACTCGCCGCGGCAACGTTGCGATCCTTTACGAACACTACAAGGGAAATGCTTCCAAGGCACAGGCGGAAGAATATTTCTCGATTGTCACGGGAAGTTAACGCTTGCACTGAGGTTTTGCGCGCGTAGCAAGCAATAGCCTCCAGTGCTCTGTTCTGCGATCACATCTTTCGGCTGTCATATGCCCAATGCAGGAGAGCCTGCCTCTGGACGGGTCTGCACGTGGGGTCTCCTTGTCGGCAGTGCTTTCTCAATTGGGCAATGTGTCGCTGCATGCCCTTCCATCGCTTGATTTGCCGTATGTCATCGTCTGAACGTCTCCCCATGTAGTATCGACAGTACCACTGAAACCACCCCCTCGGATCCTGTGGGTGGATCCATCCTTTCTCAACCCAGTACGACAATGGTTTGGAGGCACTCACTTTGAAATAGTTCAAACGTGGGTCTGTCCGTTCTGGGGACAGTTTTGCTTTCTTGAACCAGGATCCGGGGAACTCATGACTGCAATCTGTCATGTATTTCCCGCCGAAAACCCCCAGTTCCAACATCTGTCTTGGCGTGATGTCGGGTAGGAAGTCCGGTTGAAAGCAACGGCCAGCAGGCTTTGTTAGCCGGTAGCAATACTCGCGCTGCATGCGATCATTCACGATGATTTCTTTAGGTTTCATATTTCCAGCAGAACGTTAAGCGTCACCCTGAGCGCAGCGGAGCAAGCGATAGGGTGAATGCTCTGGGTACGCCTGGCATGAGCGTAAACTGATGGGGTTGAAGTCCCCTGCGCGTAGCCCGGCTATGGTTTGTTCCTTTCATAGGAAGAAACTTTAGCTGAAGCGCTAGACGAAATCAACTGCGGTTCCGCGAGGAATGGTGGAGAGGAAGATGGAGTTCAAGATTGTGAGCCGACGAA
>JAIPIO010000167.1 GCA_021734595.1 Kiritimatiellales bacterium
GCCGCCTGCAACGCGTCCTCAGACACGCTGACGACCGTCGGCAGCGCCATGATGCCGAGGATAACCGCCACGTTCAATGCGTTGGTGCCGCTGCTGATCTCGACACCGCCCAGCTGCGCGGAAAGGTGGTAAATGAAGGCAAACGCGAGTATTCCAAGGATTGGAAAAACGACGGCACCGAGGATGTTGGTATTATTGATTTTGCCACGCAACCCGTCGAGAATCAGGTCGCCACCCACCACCACCGCCAGCGCCAGCACCGGTCCGAGCACAATCCATGTGCCGGCCGCCAGAATGGCGCCGCCGTGGTTCTGCAGCAGCGGGGCAAAAATAACCAGTGCAAAGAAACCGTAGGCCACCGAGGGGATGGCGGCTAGGATTTCAATGACTGGTTTAACAATCTGTCTGACATTAAAGGGGAGCAGGTCGCTGAGGCAGACGGCGGCGGCGATGCCGAGCGGGACGGCCACCACCACGGCGCCGAGCGTCACCAGTCCCGTTCCCACAAATATGGATAGTGCGCCGAATTCCGCCGGCTCCCCGGAAGGATACCAGCGTGCCGAGGTAAAGAATTCCTTGAACCCCTCCAGCTTGAAGAAAGGGAAGGCATCCTTGGCGATAAAATAGAAGATAAAGAACACCGCGAGGGTGGAAAGCGAGGTGATCAGGAACAGGAACGCATGCCCTAGCAACGCGCTGGCAAACTGCCGCCGGCTGGCGCCGTCGCTGAGAATCAGGCTTTGTGATCCGATAGGTTTCATGCCGAAAGGGTGCCTCGGAAGTGTTAGGGAAAGATTAGTGCAGTGTTAAAAGGGTATGTAGTTCCGCCTTCAGGCGGCCTCTGTCTGCGGCCTCTTGGGATTGGCCGCCCAAAAGTGGAACTTTTTAGTACGCAGTCACCGGAACAAAACCGATTTCTTCGACCATTTCCTGGCCATCTTCCGTGAGATGGATGGTGACGAAGCGATAAATGTGGCTACCCAGTTTCGGATAGGCGTTGGTGAACATGAACAGCGGACGTGCGATGGGATATTCGCCGCTCTGCACGGTTTCGGCAGACGGGTAGATGCCGTTGACCTTCAGCGCCTTGACGGTTTTGTCAACAAATCCGAGGCCCGCATAGCCGATGGCAGCCGGAGTGGACTGAACCCGCTGGCGAATGGCGCCGTTGGAACCGACATATTCGGCGTCTTTACGGATCTTTTGCTTGCTCATAACCATTTTTTCAAAGGTTTCATAGGTGCCGCTGTTGGTATCGCGCGTGATGACAACAATCTTCTTGTCGGGACCACCCACCTGTTTCCAGTTGGTGATTTTCCCGAGATAGATATCGCGCACCTGCCCGATGGTCAGCTCGCTGACCGGGTTGCTCGGATGCACCAGGATCGGCAGCCCGTCAAGGGCCACTACGTGAGCTGCCGGCTGAATGCCTTTTTCCGCCGCGGCCTTGAATTCGCTCTCCTTCATCGGGCGCGACATATTGGCCACATCGCACGTTCCGTTCACCAGGCTCTTGGCGCCGTTACCGCTGCCGGATTCGCTGACGGTAATGTTCACACCCGGATTCGCCGCCATGTAGTATTCGGCAAATGCCTTGGCGATCGGTCCCACAGTCGTCGAACCATCAATGGTGATCTTGTCCTGCGCGCCCACCGAGGATGCAATCGTTGCTGCTGCCACTGCTAATAGAATCTTCTTCATCTCTGTCTCCTTTGTCTGTTGGTTTTTCATTAACGACGCAGGCACGATGAAGAATCCGTGTTAGCGGAAAATTAGGACGCCGTTAATGTTGTGTGAATGATTTTCCAGGGATTGGAAAAATATTTCCAAGGTCTGGAAGAGCAGGGGTTAGAACTTAAACTCGATGCTGTAACGGAACCATGTGGCGGTATCCTGGCGATTGGCGGAATAATATTCGCCGGGGATCAAGGCCTGCACCGTCACGTAGTGCTTAACGTGTTTGGATAGCTTTTGTTCGATGGTGCCCTTGAGGTGATGCCCCTTGAATTTGCTTCCATTATCCACCTTAGCGGGGTCGGGATTGTCCAAATAGGTGTCGGCGAAGAGCAGGGAATATTCGGCGAAGGCACTGATCGATTTGCAGGGTTGGATGGAAGCCTTGATATACGGGCGATGCAGGTTCGAGCTGTCGAGCTCGCGCCCGTCGAATCCATCGACACCGCCGGTGTAGAGATCGCTCCACAGCCCCTCGCGTCCCCAGAGCTTGTCGAAATGTCTTTCCGGATCCGAATCGCCCGACAAAAACTCGTAACCAAGCCGGACCGTGGCCTTCTTTTCTTCGGAGACAAGCTGCTGCAGCCAGGTGTTCGCGGCGATCGCGGAGAGGGAGTTGCCGTTTTTGTGGCCGAACTGTGGAGCAATCTCAACACTGTAGTCGAGTGTGTCGTTCACTGCGCCGTGGCCGCCGAAGCCGAGGGTGTAGGTTTCTCCCTCGGCGCCCTGGCGGCCGGCGTTGTAGTCGCGCTTGTAGATGAAATAACTGTCGAGGAAGCGGCGATCGCACAATTCATGGCTGAGGTCAATCACACCACCTCGTTCGTCCTGCTCGATGTTGTCGAAGTCGAAGTCGTTGACAGGGTGGAGGTAGGCGCTGGAGTTGCGGCGGTTTTCGATCCATATGAGATCGGCTGTGGTTTTCCCGTCTTCCAGATTCCACACCGCGCGGATCGCATCGAAGAATTCGGTGCGGGTGCCATCGATTGGCGTTCCCTCGCCGATCAGCCAGCTTTCGCGCAGGCGAATCGATTGCCGGCCGATGGTGGTGGTGACGGGCAGGTCGAAGCTGTCGCGCAGTGTGAGGTAGAGTTTATCGATCAAAAGTTCGTCGCGCACCCACGGCTCGTCGTAGTCCGGGTGGCTGTAGTAGCGGGGTTCTATGACCAGGCGTCCGGTGATATCGATATCCTCGGTGATACGGATGGTGGACCAGCCGCGCAACCGGAACCGCTGCCAGAAGCGGTCGTTCGTGTATTCCTCGGAGTTGAATTTCCGGTTGTGCTCCTTAATGGCACGGAAACGAAAGTCGGCGCCAACATCCTTGAGCCAAGGAAGCTGGTCTACCTCAACCGCAACTGCTGCAATGGTTGCCATATCGGACGCCAGCAGCACAAGCGCACAAAGCAAAGCTCGTCTATGGGATTTCATTTTCATGGTGGGATGAATTATGAAGAGACCGCTTCCGTTACGAGGGACACTTTTTGGATATCGATGGCATACGCGGGACAGGCCTTTACGCAGGCACCGCAGCGAATGCACTCTTTCTGGTTGATCCAGACCATGTCGACTTCATCCTCTTCGGTCGACAGTTTCCAACCAACGACCACCCCGTCGTCGTCATAATCAAGCTCCGTCACCCGCAGGATGCATTCGCGCGGCATGGCTTTGATGCACAGGTCGCACTGGATGCATTTTTCCTGATCGATCTCAAACTTATAGTGGCAGCGGTAGCAGCGCTTGGCCTCTTCGGCGGAGGTCTTTTCTATATAACCGAGTTCCACCTCGGTCGGCAGGTCGCGGTGGGTCAGCGGCACCGTAGGCATTTCCTGCTTGTCGATGAAATCCATCCCGCGCTTGCGACCGGTTTTCTTCACCCCTTCAATCAGCACAATGTCCTTGAGTCGTTCTTCGCCCATCAAGAACCTGTCCACTTCCCGGGCGCAGCCCTTGGCGTGGGCGATGGCCTGGATCAGGGAGTTGGCGCCCTCGGCAAAATCGCCGGCGGCGAAAACCTTCTCGACATCGGTGGCATGCGCGCCGCCGCTCTTGAGCCAGCCGTTTTTCTGCAGCAACTCCGCGCTGTAGGGTTCGCCGATCCACGCGGTATCCGGGAACTGGCTGGTGGCCAGCAGTACGGTATCCATCTCCACCTCGAATTCAGTGCCGGGGATTTCGATAGGGCGGGGGCGTCCGCTTTGGTCGGAATCGCCCATTTCGGTGCGGATAAACTGCATGCCCGTCACATGGCCGTCTTTTCCGATGTAGGCCTTTGGGCTGACCATGCATTCGACCGGAATGTGCTCATGGTCAAGTTCGTCGAGCTCGCCGGGCGTTATGGGCATTTCGTCGACGGTGCGACGGTACCAGACGTCCACCCCCTTCGGAATCCGCAGGATGGAGCGGGGCAGTGCTTTTTTATGCCACTCTTCATCAAGCTGCACGGTGGTGGCGCCGAGGCGGCGCGCGGTGCGGGCGCAGTCCATGGCGGTAAATCCACCGCCGATCACAATCACCCGTTTGCCGACTTCCGCCAGTCCCTCTTCGTTTACTTCCAGCAGGAAATCAAGGCCGTGCCGGATGCCGTTGAGTTCCTTGCCCGGCAGGTCGAGTATGTTGGGGCGCAGGGTTCCGGCGGCCATGACCACGGCGTCGTTCTTTTCGATCAGTTCGCTCAGCTGAATTTTCTTGCCGATTTCCGCGTTGCAGATGATCTCCACGCCCAGCGCGGTTATCTGCTCGATTTCCGTGTCGATGGTTTCGCGCGGCAGGCGGAAAACCGGAATGCCCTGGTTCATCATGCCGCCGGGCTTGCCGTGTTTTTCATAGACGGTCACACGGTGTCCCATCAATGCCAGATTGCGGGCCCCCGCCAGGCCGGCGGGTCCGGCGCCGACGACAGCGACACTTTTTCCGCTTGGACCAAACCACGGCTCCATCACCACCAGTTCCTGCTTCTTGAAGTCGGCAGCAGACCGTTTGGATGAGCAGATGGCCACCGGTCGGCCCAGGTCTTCCCAACCGTGGCGGCAGGCCGCCTCGCAGGGGCGGGAACAGACCCGGCCGAGAACAGCAGGGAATACGTTGTCGCGCAGGTTGATGCGGTAGGCCTTGTCGTAATCGCCCTCATGGATGGCGGTCATGTAGGCGGGAATGTCGGTTCCCGCCGGACAGGCCTTCTGGCAGGGGATGTTTTTTTCCAGCCAGTGGAAATCCTTTGGCGCATCGGCTTTGCCGCAGGTTTTCGAAAGCACGTATTCCGGGTCGGTCTCCTGTGGTTGTTCCACAGCGGCCTTGCCTCCGAAAATCCTTTTTATCCCGTCACCGATTTTCATCTGCATTCTCCGGTATTGGGTTTTAC
Source organism: Kiritimatiellales bacterium (assembly GCA_021734595.1). GTDB lineage: Bacteria > Verrucomicrobiota > Kiritimatiellia > Kiritimatiellales > Pontiellaceae > JAIPIO01. The sequence continues at coordinate 5,096 of JAIPIO010000167.1, forward strand.
TCCTCCAACAGCAATCGGTAGACCGTCATGTGGTAGGCATGGCGCTTGGCGGCGTGGTCGAATGCGGAGGCGGCGAAGGCGGTGCTTCCGCCGGGCACGAACACGACGTCGTCCTTATTTCCGGTATCAAGCTTGCGCCGCAGCCACAGGGTATGTTTCCCGTCCGCGTATGCATGTTCGCATTTGACATCCCCGCGATCACCATCGTTCGGGGCAACCACAACCCCAGGGATGATGGTGCCGGCCGGGATTTTCGCCCCGAGTTCTTCCGTGTATTCAACAGCGCCTGCCTTAAGGAGCGCGCCGCCATTGTTGATGACGTAGCTGTCGTCTTTGGGCAAATAAAGCGGTGCGGTGTGTTCCTTGTTTATGTTTTTGGTATATCCGCCGCCTTCGCCGCCGTCGCCGTAGCGACCGACATCTTTGAGCTTCATGTCGGCCAGATGCCAGAATTTGTCGTCCGCATGGCCGACGGAGCCGGTGCGGGTTGCTTTCCAGTGCCAGACATCAATCGGTTCCGCCGAGGCCTTGAAGCCGTAGGGGAAACGTTCGGTGTCCTTATCCTGATGGCAGGAGAGGGCGCAGCCGAGCTGGTTGAACGCTGCGCTCTCTTTGATCGGGAAAATGATGGACAGCTTGTCTTCGTAGTATTCGGTCTCGTCTGCCAGAGAGTTCTGCATATATTTCCAGCCGTCGTCGGTTTTTTTGACCGGCCAGTAGGCCGTGTCGTTGGTCGGGTCGTCCCAAATGGCGCGGACGTAGAGATAGGTGCCGTCATGCATGGCTCGCAGGCGGAGCGCCGTGGTTCCGTTGCCGAAATTGGCGCCGTTCGCCATCTCGATTTTAAGCGGTTTGGTTGCATCCCAGTTTAGTGCGGGAACATCCTTGATGTCTGCCCGAACGGGTTCGATTTTTCCCGCGACCAGTGCGTGGGCTTTCATTTTTTTCGCGGGAATTTGGTTGATGGCGGCGGTGGTGACCACGGCGACCACCGGGATCCAGATCAGGGAAGCCCATTTGGGATAGCGGAACGGGAAGAAGACAAACGGCAGCAGATCCAGATGGATCGTGAAGGCCAGTACCACATGCACAATAAAGGCCAGTGGCAGAATGACCAGACCGCAGAAGGAATGGATAAAACGGGTCGCCAGATAAACATTGCCCGGCAGTCCGTAGAGCAGGCCGAGGGCGCTGATCAACGAGAGCACCGTGCCGGTAACCAACATAAAGTTGGCAACCCAGCGCCAGGTCCAGGCGTTGGTGGGCTGGTAGCGCTTGAGGAACAGCACGGTGGAAATGAGTGCCGAAGGAACAAAAACCAGTGCGGCGATCAGGTGCCAGAGCATCATTCTTCCACCGGTGAACCACGATGGATAATGGCCGATGAGGGACCAGCCCGGCCGGGCGATGGAGTGCAGTGCCACCCCGGTGTAAATCATGACCGGCATGCTGATGCCCAGTGCCCAGTGAAGAATGCGGAACAGATGATGATACGGCGGTATTTTCTTGTTCTTCTTCATGATAATTCCCCCATGACTCTATGTTGTTCTTGCGTTCATGCCGGCAACGTGGGGGATAGGTGTAAAATATCGAAGAAAAAATTCCTTAAGTTTCCTTAAGGAATTCCAGGGGCTGGAAGCGCAGGGGAGAGGGTGGAAAGGCGAATCTTCCAATGACTGGAAGATTCTTTCCAAAGCCTGGAAATCGGCGTTAGGTGACGGGGAGGGTGATGGTAAAGAGCGCGCCGCCGGTTTCCGGCGCGGACCCGGCCTGGACGGTGCCTTGGTGAGCATGAACAATATCACGGACAATGGCTAGACCCAGACCGGAACCCTCGGATCCGCTGCGGAAGCGCTCGAAAACATTGCTCTGGAGCTGCTCGGGAATGCCGGGGCCGCTGTCGGCCACCGTGCAGGTGACTTTTTTGCCGTCCAGCCGAATGCCGATCCTGATGGTTCCGTTTTGCGGTGTAAGGCGGATGGCATTGTCGAGCAGGTTGGCCAGCGCCTGATCGAGCAGCGCCTCTACGCCGGATACCCGGGCGGAAGTCGGTACCGTGATTTCCAGGTTGATTCCTTTGGCTTCGGTCAGCGGCTGAAAGCGTTCGGTGGCGGCATGCGCAATAGCGGCCAGATTGATTGGTTTGAATTCCTGTTGCACCTTGCCGGACTCGAGCCGGGCGAGCAGCAGCAGTTGGTCGACGGTTACAGAGAGGCCGTGCAGTTCTTCAAGGATCTGCTGGAGCGATTCCTGGTATGCTGCCGGGGAACGTTCGTTTAGCAGGACGGTTTCAGCCGTACTGCGGATGGCTGCCAAGGGGGTGCGCAGCTGGTGAGCGGCATCGGCACTGAAATTCTTCAGTTTATCAACCGCCTCTTCGTAGCGGTCGAATGCGAGATTAAAGCTGGTGCCCAGCTCGTCGAGCTCGTCGTAGGTACGGTTGAGTGTGATGCGTTCGGAAAACGCGCCCGCGCTGATGTTGCGGGCCGTGCCGGCCATCTGCCGCAGGGGTTCAAGCAGGGTGCGGGTTACCCGCCAGGCCAGCGCGATGGCCAGCGGCATGGAGGCAATGCCGACCAGAAAGAAGAAACCCACTTCCCTGAATGCATCAGCCCATTCCGCCGGATCCACGAATGCCTTGCGGAATTCCACCAGGCAGAGGATTCCAAAAAAGATGATGTACGATGCCAGCAGCAGCAACGTGAGCAACGAAAAGTAACGAATACGGATCGGTGTTGTCTTCATAACCTGGTTCCCATCTCAAATCCCACGCCGCGCACGGTGTGGATCAGTTTAAGCTCAAAACCCGCATCAACCTTTTTTCGAAGGTTGGAAATGTGTACGTCGATAATATTATCAAACGGAACGGCGAGGGAGGTGATGCCGAAGACTTCGCGCGCGAGCATTTCGCGCGATACATTTTCGCCGGTGTGCTGGGCGAGGAACAGCAACAGGTCGAATTCCCGCGGGGTGAGATCGATGGCGTTGCTACCGCGCTCGGCGGTCCGTTGGACCGGGTTGAGGTGCAGGTCTTCAATGGTGATGGTATCCGGGACGGGGCGGGTGCCGCGCCGCTCCAGTGCGCGGATGCGGGCAACGAGCTCGGCAAAGGCGAAGGGCTTCACGAGATAATCGTCCGCCCCCGCATCGAGTCCGGCCACGCGGTCCTCGATTTCGCCGCGGGCGGTTAGGATAATCACCGGAATGGCCGGATCTTGCTGTCTGAGTTCCTTCAGCAGTTCCATGCCGTCCACGTCGGGCAGGCCGAGGTCGAGGACGATCAGATCGGGTTCCAGCCTTTGGAACGCTTCCCGCGCCGCCGCGCCGCTGGCGGCCACAGTCACGGCATAGCCGGACTCGCCCAGCCCCTGCTTGAGGCTTTTGGCAATCCGTTGGTTGTCCTCTATGACGAGCAACTGCATGCCAGTCAGTAAACACAAAAAAGGGACGCCCGTCAAATCCGGGCATTCCGTCTAGTGGTTGTCAAGTACGTTTAGAATTTCAGTACGCCGTCGATCAGCAGGGTGTTGTCGTTTGCATCCTTGTAGGTGTCGAAGATGCTGTAGAAGGCACCTAGTGTTCCGTCAATCTATAATTTTAGGGTAGAGTGATTTTAGTTTGTGCCGCGCGTCCTCAATGGTGAATTGCCAATCGACACCTCGTTGCTTGTCATTGCTTGATACCGCCCATGCGGCGGTTTCCGCGCGAAGCG
>JAIPIO010000168.1 GCA_021734595.1 Kiritimatiellales bacterium
ATCCAATCGGCGGTGACGGTTGAAACAAAGGGAATCTTCGGCGCGGACAACTTCACGTTCCCAACCACCTCCGCGAACGGTTCGATCATTGGATCCATCATGGCCGAATGGAAGGCGTGCGACGTGCGCAGGGGTTTGCAGGTTATGCCGTTGGCCTTAAGCTGCTCCGCCACGGCTTCGACCGCATCCGTCGGCCCGCTCAGCACGCACAGCCCAGGCGCGTTGAGCGCGGCGGGCGTCACGTTTTCAGGGAGGCGTTGCTGAATATCTTCAAGCGGTGCACGGACGGAAAGCATGCTGCCGCCCGGCAGCTCCTGCATCATCTGTCCGCGGGTGGCGACCAGCCGCAACGCGTCTTCGAGCGTCATCACACCGGCCACGCAGGCGGCGGCAAATTCCCCGATGCTATGCCCGACCATGGCGTCTGGTTCAAAACCCCAGCTCCGCAGCAACCGCGCCATGGCATATTCAATGGCAAAGATGGCCGGCTGGGTATAGTGGGTTTCCTTCAGCAGCTCCTGCGCTTCCTCCAATTTATCGGCTGGCGGATAAAGCAGGTCAAGCAGGCCACGGTCCATCAGCGGCGCCAGGATTCCGGCGCACTCCTCCACCGTCTGCCGGAACAGCGGTTCGGTGTCGTACAGGTTTTTGCCCATGCTGACATACTGCGCACCCTGACCAGGGAACATAAAGACCAGTGGCGGGCGGCTGCCCGACCACTGGCGGGACGCCAGCCGGGCGGGCGGGCGTTTTTCCAGCACTGCGGCCGCATCTTCAGCCGAGGCGCACACGGCACAGCGCCGATGGGAAAATCCCCGGCGTCCGGTCTGAAGCGTAAAAGCGGCATCGGCGCAGTCGGCTTCGGAATGGGCTTGGAAATACCCAGACAGGTTCGCCGTTGCGCTGTCCAGCGCGGTTTCGGTCTTTGCCGAAAGCAGCAGAAGCTGGCGCGGGCGAACGGATGTTCCAACCTTTGGAACGTCGGGCGCCTCTTCCAGTATCACATGGGCGTTGGTGCCCCCCACCCCGAAGGAGCTGACCCCGGCGCGGCGCGGGGACTCGCCCGGCTGCCATTCCACCAGCTTGGCGTTGACGTAAAACGGCGTGTTTTCCAGATCGAGCTGCGGGTTGGGCTTTTCAAAATTGAGTGTGCCCGGAATCTTGCGGTGATAGAGCGAAAGCGCGGTCTTGATCAGGCCGGAAACTCCCGCCGCGGCAATCAGGTGCCCGACGTTGCTTTTCAGCGAACCAAGGGCGCAGAACTGCGTGCGGTCCGTGCCAACACGGAAGGCCTGCGTCAGCGCGGCGACCTCAATGGGATCGCCCACAGGCGTGGCGGTACCGTGCGCTTCCACATAGGAGATGGTATCCGGGGCAACGCCTGCATCGGCATGCGCCATGGCAATCGCGCCGGCCTGCCCATTGACGCTGGGTGCCGAGAAGCTCATTTTTTCGGCACCGTCGTTGTTCAGCCCCACGCCGCGGATCACCGCATAAATGCGGTCGCCATCGGCTTGCGCATCCTCCAGGCGCTTGAGCACAACCATCGCCGCGCCGTTATTGAAAGTGGTGCCCTGTGCATCGGCATCGAACGGCCGGCAACGACCGTCCGGAGAGAGCATCCCACCCTCCTGGTAAAGATAGCCGCTGTTCTGCGGCGTCGTGATGGACACGCCGCCGGCCAACGCCATATCGCACTGGCCGCTTTCCAATGATTGGAAAGCCTGGCAGACCGCCGTCAACGAGGTGGAACAGGCGGTGTGAACGCTCACGCCGGGCCCGGTCAGGTTGAGCTTATAGGCCAGACTCGTGGCAATATAATCCTTCTCGTTGCCGACCATGGTCTGGAATGCGCCGATGGCGGCCATACGGTCGGGGCGGGTCAGCACATTTTCGTGGTAGTAGGTGCTGTTGCCCATGCCGGCGAAAACGCCGATGATTCCGACGTACGATGAAGAATCATAGCCCGCGTTTTCCAAGGCATGCCACCCGGTTTCAAGCATCACGCGCTGCTGCGGATCCATCACTTCGGCTTCGCGTGGTGTGAACCCGAAGAATGCGGCGTCGAACTTGTCCGCATCGGCAATGATGCCGCGCGCTTTCACATAGTCGGGGTTTGCGCGTAGCACAACGTCAACAGAAGCATCCAGTTCATCGTCATTGAAGAAGGTGACGGAATCCACGCCGTCGCACAGATTCTGCCAGAAGGTGTCCACATCATCCGCACCAGGAAAACGGCCGGCCATGCCGACAATCGCAACCGCCTTTTCCGCCCTGACTCCACGTGCTGCGCGTTCGTGGATCTTTTTCGCGGCGTTGTCCACTTCCGTACCCGCTTCAAGGAACGCTGCCAGGTTGGCCACGGTTCCCTGCCGGAACATCTGCGCCACAGGCACCTCCACTCCGTGTTCCTGCCGCAATCGGGAAATAAAGCGCAGCAGCAGCAGTGACGTGCCGCCCAGTTCAAAGAAGCTGTCATGGATGCCCACGGCATCGAGGCTGAGAATCTCCCGCCAGAGAAGAACGATTTTCTTTTCCCACTCCGAAACCGGCGCGGCGTATTCCGTATCGAGTTGCGGCCGCTCCGCGCCGGGTTTTGGAAGCGCCCGACGGTCCACCTTCCCGCTGGGCGTCATCGGAAATTCATCCATCATCGTGAAAGAGGAAGGCACCATGTAGTCCGGCAGTCGCTCCGCCAGCCAGCCGCGCAGTTTTCCAATGGTTGGAACTTCGCCGGAACGCGGCAGGATATAGGCCGCGAGGCTCCAGCTGCCGGGCTGCTGCTCCCACGGCACGGCGACCGCCTGCTTGACGGACGGCATGCCGCCAAGCACGGTTTCGATCTCGCCCAGCTCAATCCGGTAGCCGCGGATCTTCACCTGATTATCGGCGCGACCGATAAATTCAATGTTACCGCCGGGCAACCGCTGCCCTAGGTCGCCGGTGCGGTACATGCGCGCCTCCGGCTCGGCGCTGAACGGATCGGGAACAAATTTTTCGGCCGTACGCTCCGGTTGATGCAGGTAGCCGCGCGCCACCGCGATGCCGGCAATATAAATTTCGCCCTTTTCGCCGTCGGGCACTGGCTTGAGCTGTTCATCGAGGATGTGGATCTGCGTGTTTTCGATCGGGGTTCCAATGGCTGGAAGATCGGGCCAACCCGCGGGATCGCCTTCCAGCATAAACTGCGTCACCACGTGGGCCTCGGTGGGACCGTAGTGATTCGCCAGCGTACAGTCCGGCAACCGCTTGAACAGGTTGCGGATGTAGCGGTTGACCTGCAGCTGTTCTCCGGCGGTGATCACCTCGCGCAGCGGGGAAGGCAGCAGGTTCTGGCTGTCGGCCGTCTCCGCAATATACTGCAACGCCGCAAACGGCAGGAACAGGCGTTCAATGCGGTGCCGGTTGATAAATTCCACGAGGCGGAGAGGATCGAGCCGCTCGTCGTCGGAAATCAGCACCAACGTGCCGCCCGAACAGAGCGTGGCGAAGATTTCCTGAAACGAAACATCGAAACTCAGCGGGGTAAACTGCAGCGTGCGGGACTGAGGCGGCAACGTGGACTGGCCATTCTGCCAGCGAATCAGGTTGACCAGCGGGCGGTGGTGCATGGCCACGCCTTTCGGCTGGCCGGTGGAGCCGGAGGTGTAGATGACGTAGGCCAGGTTTTCATCCGTGGCGAGGCATTCTGGCGGGACATCGCTTTCCTGCTCGGCCGCGGAAACCGCAACAGCCATGCCGATCCGCCTGACCGGCTGACCGGCGAATAGATCCTCGTGCCGTTCATCGGTCAGCAGCAACGCTGCACGGGAATCCTCCAGCATAAACCGCAGACGCTTCGGCGGATATTCCGGATCCAGCGGCAGGCAGGCGCCACCCGCTTTCAGGATGGCCAAAACGGAAATAATCGCTTCCGGCGCGGCACGGTCCAGGCTGAGACCGACCAGCGCGTCGGGACCGACCCCCTGCCGCTGGAGATAATGGGCCAACCGGTTGGCGCGGTCTTCCAACTGCTGGAACGTGAGTTTCCAACCATTGGAAACAAGCGCGCAATGATCAGGGTGTTCTTCAACCTGCTTTTCAAACAGCTGGTGCAGCAATCCCCCTTGTGTTGAAAAAGCCTTTTTCTTGTTAAATATCACAGACGATCCCCTGCATTCGCTTAATTCATCAAGAGTGTATTATCACCTTTGGGCAAAGGCAACCCGGTGCAACGGGAAAATCAGGTGAATTCGTCAATACAGCCCTGCAGCACTTCGGCGAGCGCGCGCACATTCGGTTCGTGCATCATTCGGCGGTGATCGCCGCATATCAGATGCACTTCATGCTCATCGGCGAGCAGCTTCCAGCCCATGGAAACATCGGGAAGACTTCCGGGTTCGCGTTCATCGGAGCGGAACAACTCGACTTTGCCGGGATAGTGTCGCGCCCGGAATTTTTTACTGGCCTTCCGGTTTCGCCGATACACTTCTTCCCGGTTCCTAAGGGCACCATGCTGAACCGCCACTTCCAGTTCCTGCTGAACATCCTGGACCCCGGCGAATGAGATTCGGTTCAGAATCCCGCGCCATAGATATCGCCGTTGATCGCGAAAATTCATGGTAGCGAACGTCATGATACTTCCCAACAGGCATTTTATCCGCAGGCTGATTGCCTTCGGGGAATGGGCATGGGTATCAAACAATGCCAGCAATGCCACATCCAACTGCCGGATCTTCAGCTGACGTGCCATTTCGGCAGCTACCGTGCCACCGTAGCACCATCCCGCCAGCATGTACGGACCCGATGGATAAAACTCCGTCAGCAGATCCACATAATGCGCGGCCATTTCCTCAATGGAGCGATGAGTATGGTTAACATCGTTCAGCCCCAACGACTGGAACCCGTAGCAGGGCTGGTTGTTTTCCAGATGATGAATCAAGCTGGCATACATCAGCACATCGCCGGGTGCGGTATGCACAAAGAAAAGCGGGGGCCTCATCGAATCGCCATGCCTCAGTGTCACCAGCGAAGACCACTTCAGGTTTTCCGACTCCACCGCAAAATTAGACTGTAGCTCCAGCACCGTTTCCTCGACCGTCGGATGCTGGAAAAGCTGTTCTACACGCAGCTCATAGCCCGACTTTCCAAGATGATCGATAAGTCGAATCGCCAATAGCGAATGACCGCCAAGCTCGAAGAAGTTATCCCGAATGCCAACTTTTTCCACACCCAGCACTTCGCGCCAAATGCCCGCAAGCGCCTTTTCGTCGGGCGTGCGCGGAGCAATAAACTCGTCGGATGCCACCAGCGCGGTTGGATCTGGATCCGGCAACGCCTTGCGGTTCACCTTCCCGTTGGGGGTCAGCGGAATGGCATCCAGCTCAATAAACGCCATCGGGACCATATAGTCGGGCAGGCTTTCCTTGAGCAGGTTCCGAAGGCTGGAAACATCCACCTCGGCGTTTTCCAGGCATTGGAAATATCCTGCCAGTTGGTTGTTGCCGTCCGGCCCCTTGTAGGCATTCACCACCGCCTGCTTTACGCCTTCGTGCCGCGCCATGACCTGTTCAATCTCTTCGAGCTCAATGCGAAAGCCGCGCACCTTCACCTGGAAGTCCACCCGACCGAGACATTCCACCCGTCCGTCCGGCAACCACTTCGCTAGATCGCCGGTTTTGTAGATCTGTTCCCCAGGCCGGAACGGATTGGGAATAAAGACGGACTGTGTAAGTTCGTCGCGCTTGTAGTAGCCGCGCGAAACCCCTTCACCGCCAATCCAAAGTTCGCCGGTTACACCGATCGGAACGGGCTGCATTTTGTCGTCAAGAATGTAGAACGAGGTGTTGGCGACCGGCCGACCGATGGAGATCGGTCCAAGGTCGCCACGCTGCACCTGCTCAGCGCTCGCCCAGACCGTCGTTTCCGTCGGGCCGTACATATTCCACAGTTCGCCGCCGCCTTCGAGCAACGCGTCTGCCAACTCGCGCGGCCAGCTTTCGCCGCCGCACAGCATTTTCAGGTGCTTCTCCCCCCGCCAACCACTGTCTACCAGCATCCGCCATGTTGCGGGGGTGGCCTGCAGCACCGTCCCGGTGTTTTGAATCTGCTCGGTGAGCAGGCGGACGTTCATCACCGTCGACCGCGGCAGAATAGCCACGCTGGCTCCTGTGATCAAAGGCAGATAGAAATCCAAGCCGGTAATATCGAAGCACGGTGTGGTGATCGCCAGTACCGTATCGGTCGGCGTCAAGCCGGGTTCATGCCGCATCCGCAGCAAAAAGTTGACAAACGGGCGGTGCTCAATCTGCACGCCCTTGGGCTTGCCGGTCGAACCCGATGTATAAATCATGTAGGCGAGGTTGCTGGATGACACCTCAACTGCCGGATTGTTTTCGGAATAAGCCGAAAGATCCAGTTCGTCGAGCAAAACGCGTGTTTCAACATCCACAGTTTCTGAAACTGAACTTTCCGTAATCAACAAAACCGCGTCGCTATCTTCAATCATGTATGCAATGCGCTCCGGCGGGTAGATCGGATCGAGTGGAACGTATGCGCCACCCGCCTTCCAGATGGCCAGTTCCGCAATCACCAGTTCGGGGCCACGGTCGAGACAGACGCAAACTTTCGTTTCAGCCTTCACGCCTTTTTCCACCAGCAGATGCGCAAGCCGGTTCGCGCGCCCGTTCATCTCGGCATACGAAATGGCCGCGCCCTCGAAAAGGATGGCGGTTGCATCGGGGGTTTTTTCCACCTGCGCCTCAATGAGCGCATGCGTGCAGACTTCCCGTGGATAATCCGCCTCCATGGCGTTCCATTCCACCAGCAGCTGCTTGCGCTCCGCTTCAGAAAGCAGGGAAACACCGGTGATCTTCTGCGCGGGATCGTCGCAAACATTCGCCAACACGTTCTGGTAGTTCTCAACCATCCGTTCGATGGTAGAGGCATCGAAAAGATCGGTGTTGTAGTAGAAGCATCCGCGCAAGCCGTGTTCGTCTTCGTCGATGCTAACCCACAGATCCATCAAGGCCTGCCCGCTTTCGATCCCCACCGGGCGGATTGGCATCCCGCCGAGCGTCGTCTCCGTTTCCGGGAAATGGTTCAGGCTGAACAGCACCTGGTAGAGCGGGGTCATGCTCAGGTCGCGGGGAACATCGAGTTGGTCGATCACGCGGTCGAACGGCAGTTCGTGGTGTTCGAAGCCCTCCAGCGTGGTCTGCTTTACGCGACCGAGCAATTCGCTGAAGGAGATATCGCCCGAAAGATCTGTGCGCAAGGCAATCGTATTCAGGAACAGGCCCAGCAGCGCCTCGAACTCGTCGCGAGAGCGGTTCGCCACCGGCGTTCCGAGAATGATATCCGTTTGGCCACTGTAGCGGGCAAGCAGCAGGTTGAACGCTGCCAGCAGAACAACAAACGAGGTCACACCCTGTTCACGGCTCCGGATGCGTAGCAACTCTTCCATGGAGCGGGAAATCGAAAACTCATGGGTGGATCCATTAAAGGTCTGCATGGGTGGCCTAGGCTGGTCGTGCGGAAGTTCCAGGGTTGGGCAGCCTTGGAGCTTGTTCTTCCAATAACTGTAATGCCCATCCATTTGCCCGCTTTCAATGCAATCGTGCTGCCATGCGGCATAGTCGCCATAGCGGATCTTCAGTTCGGGAAGGTCGGCGGGGCGGTCGGCCAAGGCGGCGCGGTAGAGCTCTTGCAGCTCGCTCATGAACAGCTGCAGGGACCATCCGTCCGAAATAATGTGGTGGATGTTCAGTACCATCTGGTACTGCACATCGCCAATCTGGTAGACCGCTATGCGCCACAGCGGGCCGTGGACCAGAACGAACGGAGCGCGAGAATCCTCGCGCAGCTGTTGCTTCAGCTCCGGTTCCCTTCCCCGGAAATCCTTCAGCGGAATCTCTACCGTTGCAGGGGGGGCCACCACGCGCACCGGCACGCCATCCCGCGCAATATACGTGCTACGCAGCGTATCGTGGCGTTCCACAATCGTGTTGATGCATGTGCGGAAAATTTCCACATCCAGCTCGCCTTCCACCACATGGCTCCAGGCAATATTATAGTTCGAAGTATCGATCTCGAACCGCGATTGGAACCAGAAACGGGCCTCGACAAAAGAGAGCGGGAACTCGGTCTCTGCGTCGATTCTTCCAATGGTTGGAAGTTTTTCCCACTGTTTTTCCAATGGATGGGAATGCTGTATCTCCTGGCACAGATCTTCGATGGTCTGGTGGAGATACATCTGCTGGAGACTGACTCCAATGCCTTTATTCTGTGCCCTGTTCAGCACCTGCATCAGCAAGAGCGAATGGCCGCCGAGGTCGAAGAAATTATCCCGGATGCCGACCTTTTCCAAGCCCAGCACTTCGCACCAGATTTCCGCCAAATCCTTTTCATCCGCCGTGCGCGGGGCAACGAATTCGGCCGAGGCGCTCAGCACCTTTATCGGAGGCAATGCCCGTCGATCAATTTTTCCGGTGGAGGAGACAGGCAGCGCATCCTGCTGCATGAAGTGCTGCGGCACCATGTAGTCGGGCAGGTGTTCCCCCAGGTAAGCGCGCAGTTCATCCACATTAACCTGATGTCCATCCGCAACGACGTAGTAGGCCGCCAATACACGCTGGCCGACATGTGTATCCGGCGCGGTCACTGCCACTTGGGTGAGTGCTTCATGGCATCCAAGAACA
>JAIPIO010000169.1 GCA_021734595.1 Kiritimatiellales bacterium
GCGATTGCGGATGCGCTTGAAGTGAAAAAGGCCGAGGTGTTCGAGTGGACGATTGAAAACAAGAACACCCTGGTGCTTTCCAGAAAGAAAACAACCAGCCCTCGCAAGCTGAAATCCTTAGGTTGACGCGCATGCGCATTTGCGGGGCGTGTTTGTTTTCGCAGATTGGGGACTGGAGGGCGTGCAATCCCTTCGCGCATCGGAAAGTGAAACGCAATCAGGGTAAATAATGGTTTGGCGGTTGGTGCGAGGTTTTAATCCACTCCAGCAACTGATCGCGGTTTTCGAAGCGGTCTTCCATCTGGGCGTCGTAGGCTTCCTTGAGGATTTTGCCGATCAGTCGACCTTCGGTAAAGCCCATGGCGATCAGGTCGTGTCCACGCAGCCACGGTTCGGGCAGGATGGGCTCGTTGGCCATCTCCTCCATGTAGTCGTTCAGGAACGCATAGTTGTCCAGCATTTCATGGGATCCGAGACAGTCGAGCCGGTGAAGCTCCATTTCCAGATCAAAGGTTTCCGCGCCGATCAGTTTCCGAAGTTTGGAAACACGCATCTTCTGCACGTCCATGAAACGCATGTGGCCACGAATGGCCTCCACGATGTGCTGCAGCTCTTTTTTTGGAAGTTTTAGCCGCCTTAGAATGATTTCCGCCATCTCGGCGCTGACTGTCGCGTGTCCGTCGAAGCGGATGCGCGGCTGCCCGTCCGTTCCCGGTCCGATGGAAGCAGTCGGCGGTTTGCCCACGTCGTGCAGCAATAGGGTGTAGGCCAGCTCGCGCGGAGAATAGGCGGTTTTTCCTTTTGGATGAGCAGACAGGAATGTCTGCTCCACTTGCTCTGCATCTGTTGTATGTGGGGCAGACTTTCTAGTCTGCCCAGCTGAGGAAGAGGGCAGTTCCAATATGCCATTGCCCAAACGATAGGTTTTCGGCTTCAAGTGGGTCTTGGCAGGGTTTTCTTTTTGATGAGCAGGCAGGAATGTCTGCTCCACATGTGGATTGGCAGCATGCTCGTCCTCTGGATGAGCAGACAGGAAAGTCTGCTCCACTTGCTCTGTATCTGTTGTATGTGGGGCAGACTTTCCAGTCTGCCCAGCTGAGGAAGGGGGCAGTTCCAATATGCCATTGCCCAAACGATAGGTTTTCGGCTTCAAGTGGGCCTTGGCAGGGTTTTCTTTTTGATGAGCAGACAGGAATGTCTGCTCCACTTGCTCTGCATCTGTTGTATGTGGGGCAGACTTTCCAGTCTGCCCAGCTGAGGAAGAGGGCAGTTCCAATATGCCATTGCCCAAACGATAGGTTTTCGGCTTCAAGTGGGCCTTGGCAGGGTTTTCTTTTTGATGAGCAGGCAGGAATGTCTGCTCCACTTGCTCTGCATCTGCTGTATGTGGGGCAGACTTTCCAGTCTGCCCAGCTGAGGAAGGGGGCAGTTCCAATATGCCATTGCCCAAACGATAGGTTTTCGGCTTCAAGTGGGCCTTGGCAGGGTTTTCTTGAATGTAGTCGCCAAACTTGTGAAAAAAGAATTCCCGTCTGATGATATGATCAAACGACTCGTCCATCCAAACGGAACCCTTTGTCTCCTTGAGTTTGTTTATTTCCCGCGCAGAAAAGCCTTTCCATGATTTCATTATCTGTGGGAGGGAATAGCTGTTGATGGGCTCCACAATCAGATGCACATGGTTGGGCATGACGACATAGTCGCCGAGTCGGTAGCGGTCGCCGTCAAAATGGAGCAAGGTCTGCTCGACGATTCCCGAGACTTCCGGTTGCTGTAAAAGACAGGAGCCGTGTCCCTTGTCGAGCCACTCCTCCTGCATTTCATGGTAGCGGAGGGATTGTTCGTTCAACGTTTCTGCCGAACCGGGTTCCGGTTGGTTTGCCCGCCATGTATCCAGTTCCTCTTTCCAATGGTTCAGCTTTTCCTGCGCGATAGAGTCGGCCAGTCGGAAGGTCACGAAATAGATGCGTGAATCCTGGTTCCAGTGGGGCAGTCGGCGGTGGGCCCGATGCAATGCTTCGGTTTCCTCCATCGGTCGGAATGGATTGGCAGCATGCTCGTCTTCTGAATGAGCAGACAGGAATGTCTGCTCCACATGTGGATTGGCAGCAAGCGCATCTTCCGGATGAGCAGACAGGAATGTCTGCTCCACATGTGGATTGGCAGCATGCTCGTCCTCTGGATGAGCAGACAGGAAAGTCTGCTCCACTTGCTCTGCATCTGTTGTATGTGGGGCAGACTTTCTTGTCTGCCCGTCATTCATCAGGTTGAGCATAAGCACGGTGTGCTCGAAAACATCGCCTTCGGGGTGGAACTGGGGCGGCTGTTCCTGTCCGATCATCGGGATCATTTCCGGGATGATGTGCCGCAGCAGTCCGAGCTCCGCGAGTTGCCGGAGGCCGTCGCCGGGTTTCGGGCTTTCGGTGAGCAAACGGGAAAATTCCTGTTCAATCCGCTCGATGCTTATCTTTGTGATCAGCCCGGCCATTTCACGGATGGCGCTTTCGGTCCCGGGTTCAATGTCGAATCCGAGGGTGTGGGCAAAGCGCACGGCCCGCAGCAGGCGCAGATGGTCTTCCTGAAAACGTTCGCGCGGATTGCCGATGGCCCGGACGATGTTTTTCCGCAGGTCTTCCTGCCCGCCCACGAAATCCATCAGTTTCCCGGCAACCGGATCCTGGAACATGCCGTTGATGGTGAAGTCGCGGCGCTTGGCGTCTTCTTCGGCGGCGCAGAATACGACGGTTTCGGGCCGCCGTCCGTCGAGGGTGCCGGATTCTTTCCGGAAGGTGGCGACTTCCGTTATCTCCTTCCCATCGACCACGGCGATCACTCCGAACGCTTTTCCCAAAGCGAGCGTCTTAGGGAACAGGGCTTCCACCTCATCGGGCAGGGCGTCGGTAGCCACGTCGTAATCCTTCGGCTCGCGTCCAAGGATTTCGTCCCGCACACACCCGCCGGCGAAATAGGCCGTGAAGCCGGATTCGTTCAGCCGCTTGATGATTTGAAGGGCGGATTTCTTTTGACGGGTGATTTCACGCATAAGTTCTTTTTCCCTGCCTGCCTTGAACTATAGTACAGCAGGTCTGTCGAAGGAAAACAGAAAGGCGGGATTTGAAAATGAAAAAAGTGCATGTCTGGATATTGTTTTTTGTGGTGCTGCTTTTTCCAATGGTTGGAAGTGCGCAGTTTGGCGATCCGTTCACTGTTTCCGCCGAAATCAGGGACGGATCGGTTTTTGTGGAAGTCGCAGTCCCCGACAAGCACTACCTTTATGCCGACCACTTCAAAGTAACCGATGCGACCGGGAATGCGCTGGCGGCGGAGATGCTGCCCGATCCGGTCTCGATTTCCGATCCAAACACGGGAAAGCCGAAACCGGTTTACGACAAGGCATTCAAGGCCCGGTTTAAATGGGCGCCGCAGGCGGGTGGCGAAGCGGCGGCGCATGTGAGCTACTGGGGCTGCAACGACCAGGTCTGTTTTATTCCCCAAACCAAAACGGTGGAGGTTCCAGGCCTTGGAAACACGGCGGCCGCGATGGCGGGAAAAGTTCCAGACCTTGAAAAAACCGCGACCGGCGATTCCAGTGATTGGAAAACCGAACTGGAAAAGTTCCAGACATTGGGAAACACCGCCGGATATATGGGCGCGAAGGATTTTCTGGCCTTCATGGACCGGGCGGAAGGCAATGGGAAGAAGGTCAACGCATTCCGGCTGTTTTTGACCGACCCCGTGGCCTTTATGCGCGAATCCGGGCTGGTGCTGACCGTTCTGTTCATCCTCTTTGGCGGATTCCTGCTGAACCTTACGCCCTGCGTGCTGCCGATGATTCCGATCAATCTGGCGATTATCGGGGCGGGTGCGCAGGCGGGATCGCGCGGTCGCGGGTTTGCGCTGGGTGGCGTGTACGGGCTGGGCATCGCACTGGTGTACGGCCTGCTCGGGGTGGTGGTTGCGATGACCGGTGCCAGCTTCGGTACCCTGCAGTCGACCGCCTGGTTCAACTTTTCGATTGCGGCGATCTTTCTCGTGCTGGCGCTGGCCATGTTTGATCTGTTCCACATCGACCTTACGCGTTTCCAGTCGAAAATAGGATCGGGCAGTTCGGGAAAGAGCGGCAGCTTCCTGCTGGCGCTGACGATGGGCTCGGTGGCGGCGCTGCTGGCCGGGGCCTGCGTGGCGCCGGTGGGGGTTGCGGTGCTGCTGCTGGCATCGAATCTGGGGACGAGTGGGTTGATTCTCCCGTTTGTACTGGGGCTGGGCATGGCGCTGCCGTGGCCGTTTGCCGGTGCCGGGCTCTCGTTTCTTCCAAAGCCTGGAAAATGGATGGAGTATGTAAAGTACGGTTTCGGTGTGCTGATCATTCTGTTCGCACTCTATTATGCCCACCTCGGCTACCGTGCCGTGCGCCCCGCCGAGGTTGCGGATGCCGGAACGTCGTTGTCGCATCTGGTGATTGACGGCTCAACCAACGAAGGCTTTGCCGAGCTCCTGCGCGGTGCCCGCGCTGCCGGTCAGCCGGTCTTTATCGACTTCTGGGCGAGCTGGTGCAAAAACTGCAAGGCGATGGAGAAGGGGACCTTCGAGGACGAAGCGGTGAAGGCGCGCCTTGAAAAATATTTGTTCATCAAATATATTTCCGAAGATCCCAACGATCCGCTGGTCAAGGAAATCTGGAACCACTTCGACGTGCAGGGCCTGCCGACCTTCGTCGTGCTGGAGCCGAAGCAATGATCCGCGACTTCAGCGGTTAGCGATATAAGACGTGGTCGATTTCCTGGAAGTCGGCCACTTCTTTTAGCCAGACCTGCTGGACAAAGCCGACATGTTCAGGATGGTTGTTGTAGGCATCGTAGGCGGCCTGGTCGGCAAACTCCATGGAAAGCCCGAGGGTATATGGATTTTTCGGGCTTGTTTCCTTCAACATTTGGAAGTTTCCAACGCCTGGAATCTTCCCCAGTTCGGCGGCCTTGACCAGAAAGACGCGTTCGGCATCGGATCCGTCCGCATGCTTTAGTTTAAAGAATACGGAATGGACGATCACGGTGCGCTCCCGAACGGGCGGTGACGTGATGCAGCCTGTTTGCAGGCAGCTCAATATGACAAGTATAACGATAGGTTTCATTTGCACCGATTCTTTCCTTTGGGACTATTCATTGGTCCTTTTTAGTTTTCTCCAAAGAGTTGCCGCACTGATTTCCAGGATCTTTGCCGTTTGGGATTTGTTCCCTTTTGTCCAGTCCAGGACACGCTGGATGTGTTCGTGTTCCACTTCGGCCAGCGAGCGTTGCGGCGAAAACGAGGCAGGGCTTGTCTCGGCAGTCGGATGAAGAATGCCCGGCGGTAGATGTTCTGGCTGGATCGTCCCTTTATTGCAAAGCACAACTGCCCGCTCCATGGCATTTTCCAGTTCCCTGACGTTGCCGGGCCAGCGGTAGGCCTGTAGGTAGTTCAGGCATTTTGCATCCAGATGAACGTTTGGTTTATTAAACTTGGTCGAGACCCGGTTTACAAAGTAGCGGGCCAGTGGAAGAATATCTTCCGTCCGGTTTCGCAACGGGGGGATTTCGATTTCGATAACGCGCAGCCGGTAATAGAGATCCTCCCTGAAGGAACCTTCCCGAACGGATTGCGCCAGATCGCTGTTGGTTGCGGCAAGGATGCGGACATCGACTTTTCGGGGCAGGTTTTCCCCAATACGCGTGATTTCCCGTTCCTGGAGAACCCGGAGAAGCTTGGTTTGAAGTGCGACCGGGATATCTCCTATTTCATCGAGAAAAATGGTTCCTTTATCGGCCTCTTCGAACAGTCCGATCCGGTCGTGCAGGGCTCCTGTGAAGGAGCCGGCTTTATGGCCGAAAAGTTCGCTGTCGAGTAGCGTCTCCGGCAATGCGGCGCAGTTGACCGCGACAAATGCGTTCTTTGAGCGCAGGGAACAGCGATGGATGTGGCGGGCCAAAATCTCTTTGCCGACACCGCTCTCCCCGGTAACGACCACAGACGAGTCATAGCGGGCCACCCGCGTGGCCAGATCGATGACCTGTTCAAAGGCGGGGCTGTGTACCTCGAAAAACGCGGGCTTGTTTTTCTTTTCGAGCAGATCCATTTGCCGCCGCTGCCGGGCCAGCTTGAGTTCGCTCTGTTTTAATTCTTCGGAAAGCTTGAGTATTTCCCGCCCGATTTCAACTTGCTGGAAGTAGGCGGTATGCAAATCCAGTTTTTGATCCCACGAATCGATGTCGCGTCCGGTTGCCGTGCATAATTTATTGCCGGTGGCGAGGCATTGGTCTTCAATGAACACCACTTCTTTTCCTAGGCAGAACGAGGCATAACCACTGGCATAGCCCACCAGTGTCCAGCAGACAGGATATTCTGCGGCATCGAAGGTGGCCAAATGTTCGATGGCTTCGCAGGACTCGCGCCATGAGACCTCCATACATAGATGCCCCTGTACCTCATCCAGCTTCAGTGAATTGACCGTCACCTTCGCAAACCCTTGTAACGACTGCATGGCAGCCCCTGCCCGCAACCATTCTTCCAGGTTATCCCACGTAAAGATACGCTTCATTGCGGCAGCATCTTCCTGTCCTTGAAAATAACCGAAGCGCGTGAGTATTTTCCGGGCGGGCACCGAACCTACACCTTCGAGGAGATCTTTGCGCAGGTGGGCCAGTGCCCGGATATCTTGAAGGATCAGACGCCTTCCCTGTAGGCTGATCAAGCCGTCGGAACAATTAATCAGCTCATCCATTTTGAGTTCTTCGGATTTCATGTAATGCATATTATAATGAAATTGCGCATTTCACAATGAAATAGTATTTCAAATGAATCGATTTCCGCTAAATCCATAACAGTATATAAACCAGCTGGATACGATTATATCAATTGATGGCCTACAATGTGCTCTAGGATAGTTGTCAAAAAACCAACCAAAAGGAGCTAGTCATGTACACAATACTAAAAGGAAAAAACACCGGGCTCTATGAGCAGGAAATTAGTTTTTCACAGCAGTTGATTCAAACGCCCAGTATCAGCCTGAAAGAATCAGGAGTCGCGGATTGCATAGAAAAGGAGATGCAGCTCATTGGATACGACCAGGTCTATCGTGATGATTATGGTAATGTGATCGGCACGATGCTTGGGCACGAGGCGGCCCCGACCATCCTGCTGAACAGCCATATGGATACCGTCAACCCGTCTAATGGCGGGGTGTGGCAGGCGCCGCCGTATGATGGAAGGGTGGATAACGACCAGTTGCACGGAGAAGGTGCGGCCGACTGCAAAGGCGGTCTCGCGGCCCAGGTTTATACCGGGGCGCTATTGCGGCGCAGCCTGCTTCCCTTGCGGGGAAACCTGGTTGTGGCTGCGACCGTGGCAGAGGAAAACGGTGCCAGCATCGGCGTGCGAGGCCTGCTGGAACACACGCTGCCGGAACTCGGGCTCATGCCGACCTATGCCATTCTGGGCGAGCCGACCAGCCTTGGCCTCTATTACGGCCATGATGGCTGGATGGAGGTTGACATACGCATTGACGGCTCCGCGACGGAAACGCTTCGCGATGCGACCCGGACGATTACAGAGGATTACGCGGAAACGCGCAATCTGCCGTCCCGGACGGAGATCCGGGACGTGGGTCCGGTTCTGCGCACAGGCGGCGGACGTTCATGCCAGACCTTGCATATGGCACACCGGGTAGGAGAAGGCCAACAGGCCGCGGCCGTGATGGATGAGATTGAACACCATGTCCAGCTGGCCGTGAGGCCGCTGCCCGGTATTCAAGCTGCCGTAGCGATTCATGAGGAAAGCCAGCGCCTCCAGAATGGCCGCATGGTTACAGTGCGGCGCATTTCCAATGCCTGGACAACGGATCCATTCAATCGGTTGCTCGAACGTGCACGGCAGGCGCTGGCCGCCGCCGACTGCGAGGTTCGTACGGGAAAATGGAAGTTTGGCCGCCTAGGCATGGGCACCGCCGGTGCGGTACTGGTGAACGAATACGGCATACCCACCGTCGGCTATGGCCCCGGAAGCGAGGATCAGGCGCACTCGGCGGATGAGCATGTGGCCTGTTCCGATATTCAACAGGCGGTTTATGGTACGGCGGCGATCGTTCATGCGCTCATCGGTGTGCCGGTGTGTGGCTGGACCACGGATGAAATCTAGCGGAGCCGGTTGATGAACGTACTCGTGTTTAACTGTGGAAGCTCATCGCTGAAGTACCGGCTGATTGCGTTTCCTTCCGAGGCCGAACTGGCTGCGGGGGAAGCGCAACGCGTCGGGCCGGCAACGGCGGAGCCGGCCCGGATCTACCACCGCATCGCTGGGCACGGGCAACAGGTGCATTATGCCGACATACCGGATCATGGTGCGGCGTTCAAGCAAGTGATGCAGTTGCTGAAGGAGGCGGGGCTTGCCCCTGATGCGCTGGGGCACCGGACGGTGCATGGCGGGGCTTTGTTTACGCAGCCGACATGCATGGATCAGGAGACGATCAAGCAACTCGAAGGGCTCAACGATCTGGCGCCGCTGCATAATCCCCCGACATTGGAATTAATGCACAGCTGCCGTTTGCAATATCCGAACCTGCCGCAGGTAGCGGTTTTCGACACGGCGTTTCATGCAACCATCCCCGAATATGCCTACACCTA
>JAIPIO010000170.1 GCA_021734595.1 Kiritimatiellales bacterium
GGTTTCAGCATCTACAGCAGCCGCCGGATCGAGGGTGTGACCCTAGTGGGGGCGTGGCACGGAAACTGTGACGGCCCGGATTATTCGGACAATTCCGTGTTGCAGAACTGTTTTTTCATGTCGCATGACGACAGCTTAAAAATCAACCACAACACCAAGGCAAAGCACATTGTCCTTTGGCAGGCCACCAACGCCCATGCCCTGATGGTGAAGGAAACCTACCGTTCGGATACGGAAATGGCCGACAGTGTGGTGGAGGATATCGACATCATTACCTATTTCAAGGATCCGAACATCGGCCGGGGTGAGTGGCCCCGATTGGGCATGGGGGCCATCGCCTGTGTCACGGCGGTGCCTTATACCATCCGCAACTTTACCTTCCGGGACATTCGCATTGAGTCGCCCTATCTCTACCGCGTCTTCAATATCTACAACCTGAATACCCCCGAGGTGAGCCCGGGTTGGTTTATGCCGACCACGGAAGAGAGCCATTCGCGGATTGATGGAATGCACTTTGAAAACATTACCGTCACGTCGCCGGTTATGGCCTACCGCTCGCAACTGGGTTCTGGTTACGGCAACTCGGTCTCCAACCTGACGTTCAAGAACATCAGCATCAACGGCACCTGGATCACCGAGGACAACAAAGATGAATTCTTTGACATTCAAAAAGACAGAATCGATGGTCTGTCATTCGAATGCGATTCCGTGAGCGCAGGGAAATAGGCATTAAAGAAAAGCTGGGAGAAGATTTTCTTTATTTGGAATGTATCAGCGGAGGGAGGGAATGAAGAAGGCAGTAATAATTGTTGGAATGATCGCGTTGGCAGGAGTGGCGAGTGCGCACGAGGCTTGTCTGGTGGATATGAACAAGAGCCCGGAAGCGAAGCTGCGTCCGGTTCCCTTCGACTCGGTCAGCTGGACGGATGGCTTCTGGGCGGAACGCTACGTCCAAACCAGCAAGGTTTCGCTGCACCGCCTGTGGGAACTGGCAGCCGATCCGGAAATGGGGCATGTACTCGACAATTTTCGCGCCGCCGCAACGGGGAAAGGCGCGCATGCCGGTACCAACTGGCAGGATGCCTGGCTCTATAAATGGGTCGAGGCCGCCGCCAGTGTCTATGCCAAGACGGAAGATCCGTGGATCATGGAACGCATGGATGAAGCCATTGCGCTGATTGCCGCGGCTCAGGAGGACGATGGATACATCTCCACGCAGATCACCGCGAAAAAAAAGCCGCGCTTTACGGAACCGCGCGAGCACGAAGTCTACAACATGGGCCATCTGTTGACGGCGGCTTGCATCCATCAACGCATGACCGGAAAAGATTCGCTGATGCAGGCCGCGGTTCGAACGGCCGATTTTCTGTGCGAGAACCTGGGCGAAAAGGTGTGGCCTTCCTATGCCCACAATCCCTCGGCCATCATGGGGCTGGTGGAAATGTACCGGCAAACCGGTAAAAAGAAATATCTCGACTGCGCCAAGCTGATTGTCGACAGCCGCGGGAAAAAGCCGAAGATGGGCGGGGTTTTCAGCAAAGGCCCCGGCATTATCGGAACCGACCTTATTCAGGATCGCGTGCCGTTGCGCAAGGCGAAGGAAGTTGTGGGGCATAATGTTTTCTTTACCTACCTTTTCGCGGGTGCCACCGATGTCTACATGGAAACCGGCGACAAGACGCTGCTGCCGCCGTTGGAACGCATGTGGAACGACTTGGTGCAGCATAAAATATGCATCAACGGCGGGGTGAGCCCGATGGGTCGGGGATTGTCGCTCGGCGGCGACCCGGTGGTCGAGGCCGTTGGCGCCTCCTACAACCTCCCCTCCGCCGATTCCTACAACGAGACCTGCGGACAGATCGGCAACTTTATGTGGAACTACCGCATGCTGGCCATTTCCGGCGACGCGAAATACGCGGATATCATGGAGCTGGAACTCTATAACGGCTTCCTCGCCGGCATTGGCCTCGACGGCGAAAGCTGGTTCTACCGCAACTCCCTGCGTTTGCAGGAAGATTACACCGAGCTTTTGGGCGGGCACAACTTCCTGCCCGAGCGCGTTCTTCCGGGGCGCAAGCGCATCTGTTGTCCGACCAACCTGCTGCGCACGCTGGCCCAGCTGCATGCCTATCTCTACAGCGTCGACGACGCCGGCCTGTGGGTGCATCACTACGGAGGTAATACCTTCGAAGGAAAACTGGCCGATGGCAGCGTGCTGAAACTGACGCAGCAGACCGCCTATCCGTGGAGCGGGAAAGTCGTTCTGAAGATGGATGCCGTGGCATCGGCCAGGCCGTTCGCGGTGCGCGTCCGCATTCCGGGCTGGGCTAAAGGTGCTTCTGTAACCGTTAACGGAACGCCGGTCGCAAACACACCGAAGGCCGGAGCATATTGCTTCATGAAACGGAAGTGGGCCGCGGGCGACCGCATCGAACTGGATCTGCCGATGCAACCGCGCCTGATGACCGCCCATCCGAAGGCGGAGCAGCTGCGCAACCAGGTGGCGGTCATGCAGGGACCACTGCTTTATTGCGTGGAATCAAAGGATTTGCCGGAAGGGAAGGCTATGGACAATGTTTGCATTCCTGCCGATATCGTCTTGAAAACGGCGCCGGCTTCGGACCTGCCGTTTGGTATCCAGGTTCTGGAGGGCCATGCGCTCTATCGCGATGCGAAATCCTGGGAGGGCGAACTGTATCGTCCACTGGGTGCGGCGGCCTTGACCGACCTGCCGATCCGCATGATTCCCTACTTTGCCTGGGCCAACCGCGGTCCCGGCGGCATGACCGCCTGGCTGCCGCTCAGCATCCGCTGATTTTACAACCGCGGAACACACTGAACACACGGAAGTCTGGCGGAATATTTTTATGAACCGCTGATCAATACAGAACAAAAAAACACCTCAACCCCTATGGGGTTGTGGAACGTACCTGTGATGAGGTTCCAACCATTGGAAATGGTTTTCCAATGGTTGGAAACGTGGCGTGGCGAATGCAGTATCCACCATATCAATTGTAAAATCCGCAATTTTGTTTTTGCGCAGTTTGTGGGATATTCACTCACAATTAATCGATAAAGGAATCCTATGCTGTCTATCAGATTCAAGCTGCCGGTTGTTGCAAGTATTGTTGTTTGCCTGTCGGTTGTGTTTCAGACTCTTGCAACGGATAAACCGAATGTCATCCTGATTGTCTGCGACGACCTCAACGACTATGTCGAATCGTTTGGCGGGCATCCGCAGGTAAAAACGCCCAATATGAAGCGTTTGGCGGAGGGCGGGGTCTCGTTCAAGCAGGCGCACTGCACGGTTCCGGTCTGCAATCCTTCCCGCGCCAGTTTCCTGACCGGGCTCTATCCGCATACCTCTGGATGTTACGGGTTTGAGCACTGGGACAGCTACGAGGTGCTGAAAAACTCGCGCACCCTGATGGATCATTTCCGCAAGAACGGCTACCACTCGCTGGGAACCGGCAAGCTGATGCATAACCGGGGCGAAAAGGAATGGAGCGAATTCGGCAATCCTTCCGATTACGGGCCGTTTGCCTATGACGGTGGCGAGGCGAATGTTGCGCATCCCGATATCAAGCCTCCCTTCCGCGACGACTTTGGCGCGATTGATGGATCGTTTGGGCCGCTCTTCAAGCTCAGTGGGCGTGTGTCGGAAAAAACAGGCAAGCCGTTTATCTGGCGCACGGGCAACTGGAAAAAACAGCGCGAGTTGAGATATGAATCCGAGGACGATCGCGATCCCACCGCCGATGAGCTCAACGGCCAATGGGCGGTTGAGCAGCTGCAGAAGTTTGCCTCGAAACCGAACGGGAAGCCGTTTTTCATGGGCGTTGGGTTTATTCGCCCGCACACGCCGCTGATCGTGCCGCAAAAATATTTCGACCGCTTCCCGTTGGAGACCATCCAGCTCCCCTTGATCAAGGAGGGCGATGCCGAAGACACCTTTAAGCACACCGTCACCTCCAAGGAAGACGACCGCAGTGGCGACCGCGGCACCAAGATCTACGACAGCCTGATCGCTTCGTTCGGCGGCGACCGTGAACTGGCGCTCAAAAAGTTTATCCAGGCCTATCTCGCAAGCGTTGCTTCCGTGGACGACCAGATTGGATTCATCCTCGATGCGGTTGACCATTCCCCGCTAAAAGACAACACGATAATTATTCTTACCAGCGACCATGGATGGGGCATGGGGGAAAAAGACTACCTGTATAAAAACTCCCTGTGGCAGGAGAGCACGCGCGTGCCCCTCGTTGTTCGCGCCCCCGGCATTTCGAAAGCCGGAGGATCCTCCGATCTTCCCGTTTCGCTCATCGACCTTTATCCGACGCTGATCGAGCTCTGCGGTCTGCCGTCCGATACCGTCAAGAATGACAAAGGGCGTCCGCTGGACGGCCATAGCCTGAAGCCGCTTTTGGTCGATCCGGTCAACGGAGAATGGGACGGCCCCGCCGCCGCGCTCACCGCGCTCTACAAATGGGCCAACGACTATGACCCGGCAAAACAGAGCTATGCACTCCGCTTCAAGGACTGGCGCTACATCCGGTATGAAAACGGCAAGGAGGAACTCTACCACACGGCACAGGATCCGAAGGAGTGGACCAACCTTGCGCTGAACCCGGAGTATGCGACCCAGCTCGCATCCTTCCGCGAAAAGCTGCTGGCGCGCATTCCCGAATCCAAGCCGCGTCCGAAGCCGGCCAAAAATTCCGGGGAAGTCTGGAAGGATACCTATTTCAAGAAACATCCCGATGCGGACGCCAACCAGGACGGCAAACTGAGTTGGCCGGAATACAATGTTCATAAAAAGGCGCTGGATGCCAAGAAGGCACAAAAATAGTAGGAGAGGAAGCATTATGAATTTTAAAAACGGGCTTTATTTGCTGATTGCCGGATTGATGGTTTTTCCAATGGTTGGAAAAGCCGAGGTGCGCGAGTTCCAACCATTGGCCGGCCCATGGGAGATTGTCTTCGACAAACAGAACGAAGGCCGGGCAGGGGAGTGGCAGAGGCCGCAGATTTTCCAGACATTGGAAAAGCGGGTAATCACCGTGCCGAGTTGCTGGGAAGAGATGGAGCAGGACTATGAGGGTGTGGCGTGGTACCGGTGCGAATTTAATGTCTCGGCTGACTGGAAAGAGCGCCATATCCGTCTGTGCTTCGATGCCGTGAACTACCGCACCGAGGCGTGGATCAACGGCGAGGTGGTCGGCATGCACGAAGGCGGCTTCGGGCCGTTTGAATTCGATATCAACGGCCAGCTCAGACACGGTGAATCCAACACACTGGTTGTACGGGTAGTCGGCCCTGCGATTGTGTCGGATCAGGTCGACGATTTGGTGCGTAACGCAACGCCGCACTGGCGCGGCGGTTATATCGGTGGCATCTGGCAGTCGGTGAAGCTGGTCGCCACTGATTCGCTGCATGTGGCCGATGTCTTTGTGAAGCCTAATCTGGAGAAGGGACTGGCCGAGGCCTATATCCAGCTTGAAAATTCCTCGATGAAGTCCGGCAAGGTTTTGCTCAATGTGTCGGTGGTATCGGACAAGCCGGTTGCTTCGAAGCAGATGGAAATCATGGTTCCTCCGGGCAGACGCAAGGAAACGGTAAGCCTGGAAATTCCAGACGTGGTGACTTGGTCGCCGGACCATCCTCATCTGTATAAACTACGTGTTCAGTTGAAGCAGAACGGTAAAACGATCGACGAAACCGCAACCTGTTTCGGGATGCGCTCCTTTACGGTCAAGGATGGCGATTTTCTGTTGAACGGTAAACGAATCTACATCAAGGGCGCCTTCTGGGAAGGGCAGTATCCCAACACGCTGGCCTATCCGCGGGACCTCGACATGGTGCGTAAGGAAATCCGCATGGCCAAGGAGGCGGGTTTTAATATGCTCCGCCCGTGGCGGATGCCGCCGGTGCCGGGCATTCTCGACCTGTGCGACGAGATAGGCATGCTGCTTTCCGGCGCGCCGGCGGTCGAAAACATGGGTTACTGGCCGGAAGAGACACCGCAGATGGAAAAACGCTGGACTGACGACATGGTGGCGATGGTAAAACGCGACCGCAACCATCCGTCGATTGTGCTGTGGGAAACGGCCAACGAAATTATCCGCAAGTCAAACCTGCTGCCGCGCCACCGCATTACGGTGGCTGCCCGCGCCGCAGATCCGACCCGATTGATCATCGATGAGTCTGGCGGTTCCCGCGCCCCATGGGGCTCGCACGCCTATCTGCCGTATTCCTCCGAGCCGTCACCGATGATTGACCGGCACATCTACCGCCGATCGCCGGTTGACGCGAAGACCTACCATCACCTCTTGACCTATGGCGAGGAAGGCCAGGCCAATATTATTTCGGAAGTGGGGTACGGCGGTGCGCCGGACTTTGCCGACAATGTGCGCCGCTACAGGGAAAACGGCAACCCCAAGACCCCCGACTACCGTTTCCACGTGCGGATGCTTGATTCGCTCAACGGGATCATGGATAAGCACGCCCTGCATGATATTTTCCCGGATGCCTCCGCGCTGTGTCTGGCCACGCAGAAGCTTCAGGCCGATGGCAACAAGCTTCAGTTGGAGGCGCTGCGCATCAATCCGAAAACCGATGGCTACTGCCTGCATGCCTATACCGCCGGCGACTGGGTGGTCGGCGCCGGCGTGCTGGATATCTGGCGTCAGCCGAAGTTGCTGTACCAGGCCTGCAAGGAGGTCCAACAGCCGCTCTATCTGGCCATCCATGCCGAGCCGCAGAATGTTTATGCATGGAAAGGCACCAAGCTAACCATCACGGCAGTCAATGATGGGGACAGCAAGAATGACGAACTGGAAGTGGCGGTGGTGAATCCGGCCGGGCAGCGCAAAGTGCTTTGTACTGAATCCAGAACGGTTTCAACCGGCATCAGCAAGCTGTTCGAGCATCAGTTGGACACCAGACTGCAAGGTGGTGAGTTTACCGTCACGGCAACCCTGAAAAAGGGCGGCAAGGTGATTTCCAGCAATTCATACCCCATCTTCGTGCTGAAGAAAGGGGATCTGACTCCGGCGGTTAAACAGGTGGCGCTGTTTGAGCAACGGAAAGAGCTGAAGAAACTCCTGATGGGACGGCAGATCCAATGTCAGCAGTTCGGCCCGGACACCGATTTATCATTGCCGGTGATTGTTCCCCAGTCCTATGCCAGGATGGAAGCCCAGGGAAAAGTCTTCCGACGGTTAATGCAATGGGTGGAGCGCGGCGGAACCGCCATCTGGCTGCGGGTACCCGTTAATACCGAATACATCGGCCAGCCTATATACCGTCAGCCCGAGAAAAACTACATGATGCAGCTGCGCGACCAGAAGCCGAGGAAGCTCGCCGAAAGCAAAATGGTGGAACAGGGTCTGTTCCCGATTGATCTGCGCGCCCGCGGGGCCAGCGGCAGCTGGATTCCGGTGGGCCATTATGTCCGCGAACATCCGATCTTTGAAGGCCTGCCGGCTGGCGGTCTGATGGGGCAGGTCTACCAGAACGTGGCACCGATGACCACCATCATCAACCTGCCTGGCAAGGCGATTGCCGGCAGCTTGTCGTGGGATGTCATCCGTGACTACCGCGGACCGAGCGAATGGTGGCACGGCACCGATCTCGCCGTTGTCAGCCACGGCAAAGGGCGGATGATTCTCTCCATGCTGAAACTAACCGAAAACCTCGGCAAGGATCCCGTCGCCGACAAGATCCTGTTCAACATGCTGGACTGGGCCGCAGATAAAGGAGCGCTATGAAACAAACAATATTACTGGTACTGATTACCGCCGCATTGTTGGTTTTTCCACCCATTGGAAAAGCTGAGGTGCGCGAGTTCCAACCATTGGACGGCTCGTGGGAAATCATCTTCGACAAACAGAACGAAGGTCGGGCAGGGGAGTGGCAGAAGCAGAAGGTTTTCCAATCATTGGAAACCCGCTGCAAGATTGATGTGCCGAGCTGCTGGGAAGAGATTGAAAAGGACTACGAAGGTGTAGGTTTCTACGGCACCAAGTTCAAGGTTTCCAATGATTGGAAAGGCAAGGTGGTACGCCTCCAGTTTGATGCCGTCAACTATGTGGCAGAAGTCTATGTGAACGACACGCCGGTTGGGCGGCACGAGGGCGGCTACGGCAATTTTGAATTCCGCATCGACGACCTGCTGAAGTTCGGCAAGGAAAACTTTCTTAGCCTGCGGGTGATTGGCCCCATTGTGGCCGAAGACAAGGTGATTGATGGGATCGGCCAGAGCGACATGCCGCACTGGCGCGGCGCCATTGCCGGTGGAATCTGGCAGTCGGTGCGGTTGGTGGCCACCGGCACGGCGTTTGTGGATGACGTATTCATCGTTCCGCAGTTGAAGAACGACACGGCAAAGGTTCAGGTTGTGCTGCAAAACACGGAGCACACCGCCCGTGAAGTCGAGGTTGATGTTTCAATCTTTTCAACGGAAAGCCCCGCCAAGGCGGTTGCGGTTGAATCCGAAAAGCTCAAGCTCGTTCCCGGAACCAACGAGGTGGACTGGACGCTAAAGATTCGCAAGCCCCGCTACTGGTCACCAGACGATCCGCACCTTTATACCGCCAAGATCAGCATTGATGGTCAGGATGTAAAATCCGTGCGTTTCGGGAT
>JAIPIO010000171.1 GCA_021734595.1 Kiritimatiellales bacterium
CGGGATCGACCTTTTTATACTCATCCAGTTTATAGGCAAAGCTGTCGCCTAGATCGCGCCGGCGGTTCATTCCGAAAAATGCGCCGAGACCGAGAATCACCAGCATAACGGCGGCAAACCAAATCCAACCCTTCTTTGAACTGCCTTTGTTGCTCATTTCCCGGCTCCTGTTTCAATACAAATCATACGGACGGAATCGCGCATCAGCATGCGCGTACCCGCCAGGGCAATCGGGCCCCAGGCATCATGCCCGTCGAGCACTTGATGTTGCGCCAGCTGCACATATTCGCTGCCACTGGCCTTGAGCATCGTTAATACCCCATCGTCGCTCAACACAAAAAACTTGCCGTCGGCGAGGAAGAACGGGCCGAGCCCGAAGCGGTTGGTTTTTCCGCTCGACCACACCAGTTCGCCGCTGTCTGGATTGTAGCAGACGAGTTGCTGTTTCAACGCACCGGCATCCTTGGGCATAATACCGTACAGCAACCCATCGAGATAGATAGGCGTCTGCTGCTCGCAGGCCAGCCAGTCCTTGGGCCCGTGTTTGGCGAGCTCTTTCGCGGCAAATCCATCGCCGTCCTTTTCGATCGCGACCAGCAGGCTGCCGGAACCGTAACCCGCAGTGATAAAGATCCGGTTTCCCGCGATTGGAACCGGCGAAGGTGCAATCACCGATGCGCTCCACGGGATTTCCCACAAAACCTTGCCGCGGTCGCTACCCTCGGCCAATATGCCGGTCATTCCGCCGGTTGCGCAGTAGACATACATTTTTTTACCGTGCAGCGTCATCGGCATGATGGACGAATGCGACATTTTCCAACCATTGGAATTCGGTGTCTTCCAGACCGTTTCGCCGGTCTTGCAGTCCACCGCCAGCAACAGCACATCCGGCCCGGCCGGTGCGATAATGGCCAACCCGTCGTCGATCAGCGGGCACTGCCCGGTGAACCACAGCGGTTCGGTGGTTCCATACTCCTTCTGTAGATCAATCCCCCACCGAAACTTGCCGGTTTCGGTTTCAACACACATCACATGGCAGCGCGGACCGATCGTAATCACACAGTCTTCAGTAACCGCCGGAATCGTGCGTGAGAGCCCATGATTGCGCTTGGCGGCTAGCTCATAGGAGCGGCGCCAGATTTCCTTGCCGTCCGCCAACGAAAAGCAGCGCAGCGCGTCAGCGCGCTTTTCCTCGTCGTAATCGAGCAGGAAAACCCGGCCGTTGAGAATGGAGGCGGCGGCGTGCCCCTCGCCCAGTTCGACCGACCACAGGATTTTCGGGCCGGTGGCCGGCCACGAATCGGCAAGCTTCACATCCGCCTTGCAGATATTGTCAAAATCCGGACCGCGAAAACGCGGCCAGACGCCAGGCAGCTCGGCGGCGGTACCATCGAATTTTTCAAAAACACCCCCGATCACCACCTCTACTTCCTGCGCGGAGCCGCCAGACGAAGCGGAACCTCCGTCCTGACTGGGCAAGCTCATGGTCAGCACAGCGGCCGGATCATACGCAAACCACTGGATAAGCAGCACCGCGGCCACAACCACGCAGAACAAGAACACAAACCATATTGTTAGTCGGTTTTTCATCCAAAATCCCGTATGCAGGCCAGTTCCACAGTTAACCGATGCCAAATAGCCCCTATTAATACTTCAAACGATATGAAGTGTAACATACTGGACAATCGGAGCAAGAAACGAACAGGTTCCGCCGACTATTTTAAATCCACGCACTTAAGGGTGGTCCAGTCCCGAACGAGCAACCGGCCG
Source organism: Kiritimatiellales bacterium (assembly GCA_021734595.1). Taxonomy (GTDB): domain Bacteria; phylum Verrucomicrobiota; class Kiritimatiellia; order Kiritimatiellales; family Pontiellaceae; genus JAIPIO01. Next base: position 1,771 of record JAIPIO010000171.1, read on the forward strand.
CCGGAAAGCGCCAGCGGCGCCCAGGCCATGTCGTTTTTCCCGACCATCGGGGCGGAAGCTAACGGCTGATAACCGGCGGCATCGGCCTTGGCAAGATAGAGAATACCGCTTTTCCCATCGAGCAGGATCAGCTTGCCATCGGCCATAATGAACGAACCGCGCTCAAAATTGGGCGCACCCTCGATATCCTTGGTGCGCCACGCCAGCGTGCCGGCGATGTTAAAGCAGGCCAGCCCGTCGTTGCGGGTGTTGGAGTTGCTGCCGATGAAGAGATGGTTGCCGAGTTGGATGGGCTGATGCAGCTGCGAGCCAACGACATCGGTTTTATAGAGCTCATTCACCTCTAAGCCGCCCCCGGCTTGCACGATCTGGATCATGGCCGAACCGGCGTCGTAGCCGCCGGTGATAAAAATACGGTCATTGCCCACGGGGGTTGGCCCCGGAATCGCCTGCTCGCACTGCCAGCCGGTGTAGTCCCATAGAGTGGATCCATCCTTCGGGGAAAGGCCGACAATATGTCCCGGAACCAGCTCCTTTTTCGGTTCATCCTTGGCGTTGCGGCCACGGCTTTTGCTGGCATATTCCTCCGATCCGGCCGCAACAATCATTTCCTGTCCGCAGACCGTCATCAAAACGGGGCTGGTGTAGGCCCATGAATATTTGCCCAGTCCCTGCGATACCCACAGGCGCTCGCCGCTCTTCCGGTCATAGGCGGCCACACCGGCATCCGGCGCATGCGGCGCCACCAGCACCATGTCGCCGCACACAAGCGGCGACTGGCATACGCCAAACATGAACAGCTCTATGTGATAGTCATTGGCCAGATGGTGGCGCCATTTGACGCGATGCGACTTAAGGTCGATGCAGGCAAACGTGCCATGGCCGGTGACCACAAAAGCGGCATCCCCGGCAATCGTTGGAATGCCGCGCTCCACATTATACTTCTTGGATTTGATTTCCCCGGGGTCGGCAAACGAACAGCTCCAAACTTCCTTGCCCGAATCAATGTCAAGACAGCGCAACATGCCGTTGCCGCCGTCGCGACCGAGCAGGTATACCTTATCGTCTTTGACAACTGGCGCCGCGTAGCCATCGGAAACCGCGGCTTCCCACAGCACTTTCGGCCCGCCCTCCGGCCACGAATCGGCCAAGCCGGTTTCCAACGACACATTGTTGCGGTCCGGCCCGCCATACTGCGGCCAGTCGCAAACCGCTGGCCCGGCAACCAACAAAATCCCCAAAACCACGCAAATTCCTGTTCTATTCATCTCCACCTCCCCAATCCGATCTCATCCAAATGCATGATCGTCAATCTGAATGAGATCGATCCGCATTTCCAAAGCAGGAAGAAAAACGCTTCGACGGCTTCCAATCATTAGTAAACCGACTCCCTGAATTCCAGCCCTCGGGAAAGATAGGTGGTCAACCGTCTATTTGTCTACCCGCAGAATGCGGATAGATTGCGATGTTATGCGTCCGGCTGGAAATAGATGTATTCCAGCGTGTAGCCGTTGGGATCGAGGAAATAGAGGCTGGCGCCGTCCCAGCGTTCATAGGCCTCCTTGACAATTTTCACGCCGCGTTCTTCCAGGTATTCCTGAAATTCAAATACATCCTGTGCGGAGTCTGCCTTAAGGCCGAAGTGGGTGAACGCCTTACCGCGGTTCTTCGGGCGCATCTCGGCTTCGAAACGCTCCCGACCGCCGGGATATTGAATCAGCGCCAGCACATCCCGCTCCCCGATGCGGAAAAACGCATCGCGCTCGCGCCGCTCGCCGACCGCCAGCCCCAGCACCTCCGTGTAGAACCGGATCGACTCATCCAGGTCGGCAACCGACAGTCCAAAGTGGCAGATTCCTTTAATGTATTTCATTTGCACACCTCAATTTTCCATGTCGCCTCGCGGTAGCCAAATGGCTTTCCGCAGCGCGTTCGGCAGCGGAGCCAGCGCCACCAACATTAGAATGACCATGATACCAAAAAAGACGATCAGTGCGTCGTAATCGCTCAATGGCAGGCCGAACAAATGCCATTCGCTGCGCAGAACATTCATTTTCAGGATCAAGCCGCTGAACGCGCTGCCGCCCGCCACGCCTAGGCTGATCATGATCCCCGTCACAGCTGACGCCAAGCTACGATCGTTTCTGGGCAACAGTGCCAACCGCTCCGTCACCACCGCAATCGACACCCCTGCCGAAACAAATCCAAGCAGGAAGTGGGAGATTCCAATCATTGGAACCATCAGCAACCCAAACGCGCCGCGCAACACAAACAGCAGCAGCACCGCCGTGTAGAAAAAGTGCCCGGCAACAAACACCTTTTTGGTTTTAAAGCGGTCCACCGCCCAGCCGCCTGCCGCAAAGCCCGCCAGCAGGCCGGCCTGCGTCAACATCCCCAGCAGTACCACGCGCGAGTCCTGCATCCCCAAAACCTCCTTTTCCACCAGTCCAAACAGCGCCAGCCGATTTGCCGTGAAAAAGGAAAACAAAAAGAGATACACCGAAAACGGTGCAAAACGCGGAATGTTCCAAAAGCGCACCAGCGCTGCCCAGATATTCCCATGTTCCGGATCCGGCGGCTCCAGTTCGGGGATGCGGTGGTAGAACAATATGCGCACCAGCTGCGCCACCAGCGCCACCACAAAAATCAGATGGAATATGCCGGTATCCGACTCGGCACCGTGCAGCATCCACATGCACCACATGCTGAACAGAATCCCCACCAACTGGAACGATGTCCGCATCACCGCAAAAAAACGGCCATGCTCCGCCTGCGGGATTATCGGAAAAAGCAATGCCAACCAACCGGCCCCGAAAAAAGTCACGCCAATCGAAAAACAGGCCAAAGCTAGCACAATTGCCGCCTGTCCCAGCCCCGGCGCAACCCATCCCGCCGAAATCAGCAACGCAGCGGCAACCATCATCAACCACAGCCCCGACTGGCCGAACAGCTTCTTACCAAACCGGTCCGACCACGCCGCCAGCGGCAGCCCCAGCCCGGCCATCACCAGCGGCTGGATCGACAGGCACAGCACGATCGCCGCCCCGTCCATGCCCAGCGCCTTCATGTACAGCAACAGGATCATCCCGACAAACGCAGTGCTCAGCACCATCCCGAAGCACTGCGAAATAATAATCGATCGCTTGGCGTCCTGCCGCTCCCTTGTTCCCAACTCATCCATAAAAAATTTCCAATGCCCGGAAAAACGTACGCTTTTTCTTCCAATGATTGGAACTTTTTCCACCGTTTTTTCCCGCCATCAGAAAAGGGTTGCGGATCATCCACGTTCGTCTATAAAGGGTGTGGAATCAAACGTAAACCCAGGAGGTATTATCATGGATAGAAGACATGTATTGAGCGCCAGTTTGGCGGCAGGCGCAACCGTAGCGGGCATTGCAGCAGCCGACCAGTCATCTTCGGCTAAACCGAAAACCATTCTGGGCATTGCTTGCAGTCCCCGCGAAGGAAAGACCACCGCCGCCAGCATAGCGGTTGCCCTGGAGGCCGTAAAAGAAACCCATGCATCCCTGAACACGGAGCTGATTGATCTGGGGGGCCTCACGTTTAAAGGATGGAACGGCACCGGAAAGTTTTCCGATGATGATTTTTCCACCGTACTGCTCCCGAAACTCAAAGATCCCAATGTCAAGGGACTGATCATCGGTTCACCGGTCTATTTCCGCAACATGTCATCCCTGTGCATGGCCTTGCTCGAGCGTATGGGTGCCCTGCGCAAACCGGAACTGCTGCTCGCCAACAAAATTGCAGGAGCGCTCAGCGTGGGTGGCTATCGTCATGGCGGACAGGAACTGGTGGTTCAGCAGATTCAGGCCGCCATGCTATGCCATGAAGTCCTGCTGGTAGGCGGCAAGCCCGGCGCACATCAGGGAGCCATGCTCTGGAATGAACACAAGGATGATATCAGCAAGGACACCTTTGGCATTGAGACCGCCAAGCAGCTGGGCATACGCGTGGCCGAAGCCGTTTATGATCTTGTCTGAATCCGGTTCAAAGCGTCTACGGTAAAGATGAGCGGGTAGAGCCGCTCCGAATACCACAGGCTGGCAAAATAGAGCCCGATCGGGGCGGCCGGAAACTCCGTGCCGCCCTTTGTCATCTCCAGCAACCGCTCGACGCCCCGCCCCGTCACCTTCACCGCCAATGCCGTCTCCTCAATGGAATCCGTCTTATTGATCATGGTTTCCAACCATTGGAAACCGCGCTGCTTCATTTTTCCAACCATTGGAAAGTCTGTTTCGTTCACCTCGATCAGCGCTTCCAGCACCCGCGCCGTGCCGTAGACCGGGTTTTCATGGTTTGGGTTATGCTGATTGCCAAACCACAGCGGCCGCCACGAGCCATCCGCGCGCTGCGTTTTTTCCAGATATTGGAAACCCCGCACCATTGACCGCTCCATCTTTTTAAAAAGGTTGGAATCAACCTCGCCACGCCACGCTACAAACGCGCGGATGGTATGCGCCGTCAAATCCGGGCAGCTGCGGTCGAACGGCAGCTTCCCCCACCCCCGGCAGAAGGTCGGCATCCCGCCATCGCGGTTTTGCAGATCCAGCAGCCACCGGATCCCATTTTCAGCGGCAGCCGCGTCGCAACCCAGCCGACGCAACGCAATCAGCGCGGCGGAGGTATCGTCTGCATCCGGCACCCCACCCTTTTCATACGTCCAGCCCCAGCCGCCCGGCGCGGCATGGGTGAAGGGATGTTCGGTTTGCCACTGCGTCGCCAGCAGATGTTCGCGAATGCTCGACTCCTGCTCATCCGTCAGCATGCCATCCAGTGCACGCACCGACAGCGACGTCACCCACGTCGATAAATTCACATCAATCGCCCAGCTGCCATCCTCCCGCACCGTCGACTCCAAGAAACGCAGACCATTCTGCGCCACCGGATGGTCACCAAAGCCCGCACCGATCAGACTCATCGCCACAAAGCCAGTCAGCGGCGCGGCCTCCAGAAATCCGCCGCTCTCGGGCTGGATCTTCTCCAGAATATCCAGCACGCGCGAAACCAGTTTTTCGCGCACAAACGAAAACGCGGACGGCTTGTTTTTGTGCCGCACCAGCCCAATCGCAATCAGCGCAGGCAGCGCATAGCTCACAACCGGCAGGCGCAGAAACTTGTAGAACCGGTGCGGGAATACCGCCAGTTCGAACGGCAGTTGCGGAATCAGTTTCCAATCATTGGAAAGTTTCCCGGCAAGCATGCACATGGTCAGAATCGGCACCGAAAAGGTGCGGTCGTTCCCGTAAGATTCCAGAATCGAATCCGCCAGCTCCTGCGGCAAGCCAATATCCTCGTCCAGCGCGCAGCGACACAGCAGCGTCGCCGTAAAATTACTCGGGCTCTCCGGGCTGTCGCCCCATCCCCCATCCTCATTGCGGTGGGTTTCCAACCATTGGAAACCACGCGTCGCCAGATCGCTTCTTCCCGCCTGCTTCAGCGCAAACGACGCCACCGCGGTCGCCAGCGCCGAACTCGAAAGCGCCCCCTCCCAGCGACCTCCCGGCAACAACTCCGCCAGCAATCGCCCGCGGGCATTCTGAAGGGCATCGTTCATTCCATCAGACATCCGATACTCAACAATCCATAAAACGTATATTCCACATCTTCAAACCCATCTGCAACGTGACCGGCAAAGCCGCCGCTGTCGCGCCAGAGCGATTCCACAAACTCCAGACAGGGCTCGCGGATGGCATCGAGGTTTGCATCCATCGTCCGCAGCGCAAACAACGCCACCCCAGTGGAAAGCAGGTCGGGGACCGTAACCGTAGAACTCGCGCAGAACCCGCCCCCCTCGCAGTGCCGCGACAAGAGCAGCTTAATCGCCTCTTCATCAACCCGACCATTCAAAACCACCGCAGCAGCTACGTTGGGCGTGGGATCGGTTGGCCTAACCGTTCGCGGCGTGCCCGGCGGACACGTACTACCCAGATTTTCGCAGGCGAGCATTTTGAGAAAGGCGTCGTAGGCGGTATCCAATCCTTGGAACTTGTCTTCCAATGCTTGGAAAAATGTGCGGCGGGTTTTTCCAAGCACTGGAAAAACGGCGCGCAGGCGGATCAGACAGACGAGATGTACAAAGTCGAGGTTTTCGCCGAGGCCAAATGACCGGATAAATTTCCAAAGCCTGGAAAGCGGGATGCGCTGCCGCAAAGCGCGCAGGCTCGCGATTGCAAATACGGTATAGTAGAGGTCGCTCTGGCCATCGCGCCCCCGGAAGCCGCCGTCGGGATTCATCTTCGATCCGATGAAGTCCGCGATTTCGCATCGGGCAGTTTTATCGAGGTACTCCCCCGCTTTTGAGGCGGCGCTGAGCATGCGGCGGGAGACGGACTGCATGGCCGTTACACTCCGCCGAGCATCTTGCTCGCGACCCGGCGCAACAGGCTTTTGAGCGGGGCGCTCTGCAACGGATTGAGCGCGCGGATGGATTCGTTTTTGTAGTGTTCGAGCAACTGCTGCGCTTTTTCGACCACCATCAGTTCGTCAAAGAGGTGCCGCAGATGGGGCGTCACCTCGGACGGCACTGCGGAGCCGGACGCTTCGTTAGCCAGAGCGAGGAGAAGCGATGCGCGCAGATCGATGGCTTCACCGGATTTGTATTCTTCCAGGTCGTCGCGGATCTGGTAGGCGATGCCGAGCGATTCGCTGAAGGTGGAGAGGATATCGCAAAGTTTCTCGTCGCACCCCGCGGCGATGGCGCCGAGCAACAGGGATACCCCGAAGGCGGGCGCGGTCTTGCGCCGGAAGATGGCGATCAGTTCTTCGGACAAGAACGGCTGCTCGTGGTTCAGGCCATAGAGCGCCTCACCCTGCCCGAGACAGAGCATCCGGTGGTTTTCGGCGGCGATG
>JAIPIO010000172.1 GCA_021734595.1 Kiritimatiellales bacterium
GGAGAGGGAGGCGGCGGCGGCGAAGTTGCCGGGACAGCCGAGGGCCAGTTTGAAGGCACCGTAGCCGCCCATGGAGAGGCCGGCCACATAGGTCGTCTTCCAGTCGTTGGAAACGTTGAACCAGGTTTTTACAAGGGCTGGAACTTCTTCGGAGATGAATTTCCAATAGTTGGAACCGTGGGCCATATCGCAGTAGAAGCTTTTGTGGACGCTGGGCATGACGATGGCGAGGGGATAGTCGGAGGCATAGCGCTCGATGGAGGTGCGCCGCGCCCAGGTGGAGTGGTCGTCGGACCAGCCGTGCAGCAGGTAGAGCAGGGCCGGCGGTTCGGTGTAGGCTTCGCTTTTCTGCGGAAGGATCACGTTCATCGCGGTGGACAGCCCGAGCGTTTTTGAAAAGAATCTGCATTCCAGCAGTGCCATGGAATCTCCTTTTGGTTTCATTTCCCGTTTAAATCCGCATAAATCGGTTTGTATGCGGAGGATTAAAACGGATTCATTCGGCACTTTCCAAACAATAATCTTTTTTCGTAACATGCGGCTGTGAGTTTAATTGATTTAACAACCAGACGGATGTTCTTCATGCCGTTGCTTTTCTTTGCGGGACTGCGTCGGTCACACGCGGCGGTGCCGACGGTGCAGTCGGGCGGTAGGCGGTATGTCCAGCTCTCCTTTGTGGCCCGGATGTATACGATGACGACCTCACTGGCGGGTGATCGGATCAGGTTGAAAAACAAGTACAACACCCTGGAGGTGGAGGTGAACGGCCGCCGGTGCTGGATCAATGGAACCATGGTCTGGCTGCATGAGCCCTGCCGGAAAGTGAGCCGGCAGTGGTCGGTGGTGGAGGTGGATTTCACAAAACTGATCGATCCGATTATGCGGCCCTACGCGTATGTGCCCTCCAAGAAGCCGCGCGTGGTGGTGCTGGATCCGGGGCACGGTGCGCATGACAAAGGGGCGGTCGGCGCGCGGAATGTGCAGGAAAAGCTGGTGGTGAAGGACGTGATGCAACGGGTGACCGCGCACCTGAAAGGGAAAGGGGTGACGGTAAAAACAACCCGTTCGACGGATATCTTCCTGGAGCTGCAGCAGCGCTGCGACCTGGCGGCAAAGTGGGGCGCGGATGTTTTTGTGAGTATTCATGCGGACGGCGCGGCGAGCAAGGATGCGCATGGCGTCGAAACCTTCATATTGACGGCGGCGGGGTATGATTCCAGCAATCATTACGGGTTGAAAGCGGGCAGCAAATCGGCCGGCAAGGGGAACCTGTATGATTCCGCCAATGCGGTGCTGGGCTATTATCTCCAGCGCAACATGGTGAAAAACACCAAACGGTCCGATCGCGGCCTGCGGCGGGCCCGGTTTCTTGTGATCAAGAATGCACCCTGTCCCGCGGCGCTGGTGGAGTGCGGGTTTGTGACGAACCCGACCGAAGAAGCGCTGATGCTCGATTCAAAATACCGCGAAGCCGCCGCGCGCGGTATTTCCGATGGGATTCTGAACTACCTGAGCCAGGTGAACCGGGCGCGCAGCGGTAAATATTAGATGTGGAAAACAAAACACCAATATAATAGGACTGACACCTTCTCCTTCTCTCCGTTATAGGTGAAAAGAAAATTCCCATCCATTTAATATTGTTTTGGCGCAAATACCAGCATACTATTAACATATGGAATACAGAGATAGCGTACCTCAAAGCTTAAAAATACATTCGACACTCTTTCATGTATTGGGATTTAGCCCACTGATGAAAAGCGGATTCATCATGCGTGGATCTGCCATATTATTGTTAATCTTGCTACTATCCGGTTGCGCCTCAATTGAGACACAAGAAATGAAGGCAGGAGACCCAAACACTCCTCAGAGAGAAGGTGTCAGTCCTATTATATTGGTGTTTTCTCTCTTGAACCGCATCCTGCGAGGCTGTAGAAGGGGTGCATGGGAAGAACACCGAGAGTTGAGTTTGAGGGAGCGGTCTATCATGTGATGTGCCGGGGAAACCGGCAGGAGCCGGTGTTTCGTGATAAATCCGACAATGAGGTTTTCCTGAATGCGCTGGATGAGGCGTGTGGCCGCTGCGGATGGCGGATACATGCATTCGTGTTGATGGGGAATCATTACCATTTGCTGCTGGAAACACCGCATGCGAATTTGGTTGATGGGATGCGGTGGTTGCAAGGCACCTATACCAAGAGGTTCAATGCCCGGCACAAGGAATGGGGGCATCTGTTCCAAGGGCGGTACAAGGCCTTGCTGGTTGATCCGGAGGGGGATTATTTTCAGACTGTAAGTAGTTATATTCACCTGAACCCGGCACGAGCCAAGTGTTTTGATTTGGGGAAAGAAAAACTTTCTGCATATCCATGGAGCAGCTATGTGCTCTTTTTGCACCCAAGGAAGCGTCCGGAATGGCTGGACGTTGAGCGCACGTTTGGGTGCATGGAATTGTTGGATGATTCTTCGGGTAGGGCTCGCTATGAAGAAGCAATGCAGAAGAGGGTTTTGGAAACGGCGTGCAGTGAAACGCCTTGGGATGTGGATGAACGATGGACGAAAATCCGCCGGGGATGGTATTTCGGCAGTGATGGATTCCGCGACCGAATGGTCGAGGCTCTGGATGATGTAATGGACGGAAAGCGCAGGGACTCGTTTGTCGGCGGAGAAGTCAACCGGCATGATGTCTTGGCTGCCGGGCGGCTTTTTGATGGCTCACTAAACCGTTTGGGTTTAAGCCTGTCCGACCTGTCAAAGCTCAAGAAAAGCGATCCACGCAAGAAGGCGATGGCTTGGATTGTTCGCAAAAGAACCTGTGTAAGAAATGAATGGATTGCCCAATCGATGGAAATGGGATGCGTTTCGAATGTTTCAAGTTTTATCCGGCAGGTTGACGAGGCTACCGAAGGGGAACTTTTTGAGCTTCGGAAGGTGTTGGTGCAATTGGTTTGATTCCGGCCATTGAAAGCTTTTTTCCGGCCTGTGGATGTTCTATAAAGGTTGGTTTCCAAGGGTTGGAAGTTTGGAGGTGTTGTGAATATTCTAATTGCCAGAATCCCCGAAGAGGGCATGCATTTTGATGGCGATGATCCTGCCGAAATCATGGGTCTGGAGAATGATCCATTCATAAAGGTGCAGGGAGATGTGGTCTATTCGCTGTATGCGCAGCATGTTTCCGAAGAACTGGTTGTGCGCGGAAAGTTCGCCGTAGACGTGGCCTTGAAGTGTGCAAGATGTTCGGAATTTTTCTCGACAACGGTGTCGGATTCCGATTTTCTACGCGCTTACCCGGCATCCAAGGATGCGGATCAGATAGATATAACAGAGGATATACGCGAGGCATTGCTGTTGAATATGCCCGGGTTTGCCGTTTGCAGCGAAAGCTGCAAGGGATTGTGTGTCCAGTGCGGAAAGAATCTGAACGAAGGCCCGTGTGCTTGCGAGAAAAGCGGGGGTTTAGATGCTTGGCAGGCGCTGGACAATTTAAATTTATGAGATATTGAAGGAGGACTGCGATGGCTGTTCCAAAAAGAAAAACATCCAAATCAAAGAGTTCCAGCCGCAAGGCGCAGAACACCAAAAAACCGATTTCCCGGGCTTCGAGCTGTTCGCAGTGCGGTGCGCCGCAGCTTTCTCATCGCGCCTGCCCGAGTTGTGGCTATTACAATGGTCGACAGGTGTTGACGGTTGCCGGCGACGAGTAAGTTTCCATGCGTATCTCAATCGATGCGATGGGGGGCGACTACGCTCCCGCAGAGATAGTTGCGGGCACCCTGCGCGCAGCAACAGAACTTTCCGGTATTTCTAAGCTATATCTTGTTGGGGACGAGTCAGCTATCCACGCTGAACTGGACAAGCACAAGGGCAGCATACCTCAAAGCATCGAGATTGTTCATGCATCGCAAGTGGTTGAGATGGGCGAATCCCCGGCGGTGGCGATCCGCCGCAAGAAGGATTCCTCCATCGGCCGGGCGGTGGACCTGGTGAAAAAAGGCGACGCCGACGCGATTTTCTCCGCCGGCAACACCGGGGCGGCTGTAGCGGCGGCAACGCTCAAGCTTCGTACGCTCGCGGGGGTCGACCGCCCCGCCATTGCGACCATTCTGCCCTCCCCGAAAGATCCGTTTGTGTTGCTTGATGCCGGTGCGAATCCCGACAGTACATCAGCGATGCTCCAGCAATACGCCGTGATGGGCAGTATTTATTCGCGCGAGATCCTCGGGATAAAGAATCCGAGCGTGGGGTTGCTGAGCATTGGCGAGGAAGATGCCAAGGGCAACGAAATGACCAAGAAGACATTTGCCATGCTGAGCGCTTCGCACCTGAATTTCATCGGCAACGTGGAAAGCCGCGATATGTTTGAAGCGCGTGTGAATGTGGTGGTATGCGACGGATTTGTCGGGAATGTGGTACTTAAAACCACGGAAAGCGTTGGGCGCATGATGTCCGTGTGGCTGAATGAGGAGTTCCGGAAAACCCCGCTGCGCATGCTCGGCGGTTTGCTGGGCCGCGGAGCTTTTAGCTATATGCGGAACAAATGCGACCCTTCCAACTATGGCGGTGCGCCGTTGCTTGGCGCGAATGGTGTGGTGATTATCGGGCACGGCTCCTCCAATACGCTGGCGGTTTTAAATGCCGTGCGCGTGGCAACCGAAACGATAGATCATCACGTAAACCATTTGATTGAAGACGAATTAAAAAGTATACAACCACGCACGTAGCGGCTTCGTCGGGAAACTATAAATGGGTTTAAAACGCACAGTCTCAATTATCGGCACCGGTTCATACGTTCCTGAAAAGGTGCTGACCAACCACGACCTGGAGGAAATGGTCGATACCAACGATGAGTGGATATTTTCCCGGACCGGCATGCGCGAACGCCATATTGCCGCCGATGACCAGGCGACTTCCGATTTGGGTGCCGAAGCCGCGAAAAAAGCGCTGGCCGATGCCGGGGTGAAGGCGGAAGAAGTTGATCTAATTATTGTCGCGACACTGTCGCCCGACATGTTTTTTCCCAGTACGGCCTGTTTCGTGCAGGAAAAGATCGGAGCCAAAAACGCATTCTGCTACGACCTTGGCGCCGCCTGTTCCGGATTTCTTTTCGCGCTCGAATGCGGGAAAAACCAGATTCTGGCCGGCGCGGCGAAAACGGTGCTGGTAATCGGTGCGGAGAAGATGAGCGCATTCCTGGACTGGGAAGACCGCACCACCTGTGTGCTTTTCGGCGATGGCGCGGGCGCGGTTGTGCTGCAGTCCCGCGGTGATGAACATGGGGTCATGGATGCCGTGATGGGAAGCGACGGTTCGCTGGCGGACCTGCTGTGCACGCCCGGTTGCGGAAGCCGCAATCCTGCCAGTCCCGCTGTGCTTGAACAGCGCATGCAGTACATTACCATGCAGGGTCGCGACGTGTTCAAGCATGCCGTGTCCCGTATGGGGAAGTCGGTCGTCTTGGCATTGGAAAAAAACCAGGTTTCAATCGACGACATCAAATGTTTTATTCCCCACCAGGCGAACTCGCGCATTATTGATGCGATCGGTCGGCGTCTGGGCATCAGCGACCGGATCTACCTGGATGTGGCCAAATATGCAAACACCTCATCCGCTGCCATCGCCATTGCGCTGGATGAAGCAGTTAACGAAGGGGTCATTCAGAAGGGTGATCTCTTTGTAATGACTGTTTTCGGCGGTGGCTTTACCTGGGGTGCAAATGTAGTGGAGTGGTGCAAATAATGAAAAGGGCACTCGTTTTTCCCGGACAGGGATCGCAAGCCGTCGGCATGGGACGCGACTTGGCTGAAAGCATTCCCGCATGCAAAGCACTGTTTGATCAGGCGAATGAGCTGGCGGGATATGATCTGGCACAGATCTGTTTCGAGGGTCCGGTGGAAGAGTTGAACAAATCCAACAATGCCCAGCTGGGCATCTTTGTTGCCAGCGCAGCCTGCTATGAGGCGTTGAAGCTTAGCCAACCGGATATGAACATCGAGTTCTTCGCCGGGCACAGTCTGGGCGAATGGACGGCACTGTATGCCGCGGGGGCGGTTGGTTTTGAAGATACGATCAGGATTCTGAAAGCCCGCGGTGAGTTTATGCAGGCGGCCTGCGAAGAAAATCCCGGAGCCATGCTGGCCGTGATGGGATTGGATGGCGATGTCCTTGTTGAAATTTCCGCAGCTGCAGGCACCAACGTCGCCAATTTTAATTCACTGGCGCAGACCGTCCTTTCCGGTACCGCCGAATCCATTGAGGCGGCGGAAAAACAGGTTGCGGAAGCCGGCGCCAAACGCGCGGTGCGCCTGCCGGTTGCCGGGGCATTCCATTCGCCGTTGATGGCGCCTGCCGCCGATAAAATGGCCGCGTTGCTGGCCGGAACTGAATTTTCCAAGCTGGCGGTTCCGGTTCTTTCAAATGTCACGGGCAAACCGCACACCATGGAGTCCATCCGTGAAAACATGGTGAAACAGATTACCTCATCGGTTCAGTGGGTGGCCGGTATCCAGTGGTTGCGCATGCAGGGTGTGGAAGAAATCGTTGAGTGCGGTCCGGGGCGGGTGCTGACTGGTCTTATAAAGCGTATTGACAAGGAGTGTGGACTCCTTAACATTAACCAATTATCCGATTTAGGAAAATAAGCAGGGCTGACTATGGCGCAACTTGAAGATAAAACAGCTTTAATAACGGGTGCTGCACGTGGAATCGGGCAGGCCATCGCAGTTAAGTTTGCCGAACAAGGCGCCGATGTGGCGCTGTTCGATCTCAATGCCGAGTGGCTGGCAGAAACCGCCGCCAAAGTGAAAGCACTTGGACGCCGAGTGGAATGCTACAGTGTGAACGTGGCTGAAAGCGAAAGTGTGCAGGCGGGGGTTAAGGCGGCGGAAACAGATTTTGGAGAGATTGACATTCTGGTTAACAATGCGGGTATTACAAAAGACGGCCTGCTGATGCGTATGAGTGAGGAGGACTGGGATGCAGTGCTGAACGTCAACCTGAAAGGAACGTTTCTCTGCACCAAGGCCGCCATGCGCGGGATGATGAAACGCCGCGCCGGGGCCATCGTCAACATCGCTTCGGTGATCGGACTGATGGGCAACGCCGGGCAGGCCAACTATGCGGCCTCCAAAGGCGGCGTGATTGCCTTCACCAAGACGGTTGCGAAAGAGTTGTCCGCCCGGAATATCCGCTGCAACGCGGTGGCGCCGGGTTTCATCCGTACGGCGATGACCGATGCGCTGGATGAAGAGGTTCAGGACAAGATGAAGGCAATTATACCGCTCCGCCGTTTCGGCGAACCCGAAGATGTGGCCAATGTCGTTCTGTTTTTGGTAAGTGACGCCTCCGCGTATGTTACAGGTCAAGTGATCTCGACATGCGGCGGCATGGTAATGTAATGATTGCAGTGTAGAACTAACAAAGGAGATTGGATTATGGCACTTGAAGATAAAGTAAAAGATATCATCGTGGAGCAGCTTGGCGTAAATGCTGATCAGGTTACGGAAGAAGCATCTTTCATCGAAGATCTGGGCGCTGACTCGCTGGACACCGTGGAACTGGTCATGGCTTTTGAAGAAGAGTTCGGTGCGGAAATCCCCGACGAAGATGCTGAAAAGCTGACCTCGGTTGGTGCGGTCATCAGCTACCTCAAAGAAAAAGGTTTTGGCGCAGAGTAAGACGTTGAGGATAATAATTGGCCGGACTGCCCTTTCCGGGGTATCCGGCTTTTTTATCTCTTATGTTAAACGAGGGGTGGGTTATGAGTCGTCGTGAAATTGTGGTGACAGGTTTGGGTATTGTTTCCCCGCTGGGATGCGATATTGATATCGCGTGGGAAGGACTTAAAAACGGTCAGTCGGGCATTGGTCCGATCACTATCATGGATGATATTGATTTGTACCCTGTGCGTATTGGCGGAGAAATAAAAGGGTTCGAGCCCGAAGTATACCTGGATAAGAAAGAGATCCGCAAAATGGATCCCTTCGCGACCCAGGGCGTGGTTGCCGCCGCAAAAGCCATGGAAGATTCCGGTCTTAATCCGGCCGAAGAAGACCTGCAGCGAATCGGCGTTATTGCCAGTTCCGGCATTGGCGGCATGAAGATGCTCGAAGAACAGTGCATGCGGGCGACTGCCGGCGGCCCGCGGCGGATTTCGCCGCAGCTCATTCCGCAAATGATCACGAATATCCTGGCCGGTTACATTGCCATCCGTTACGGATTCAGGGGACCCAATTTCTGTATCACCAGTGCTTGTGCATCCGGAACGCATTCCATCGGGGAGGCCATGAGAATCATCCAATACGGCGAGGCCGATGTTATGTTCGCCGGCGGTTCTGAATCGTCGCTTTCCATGCTGGGTGTCGGAGGTTTTTCCGCGTTGCGTGCGCTGAGCACCCGCAATGATGATCCGCAGCACGCCTCGCGTCCCTTCGACAAGGACCGCGACGGATTTGTAATATCCGAAGGTGCCGGTATCATTGTGCTGGAAGAGAAAGAGCATGCGCTCAAGCGCGGCGCAAGGATTTACTGCCAGGCCGCCGGCTATGGCCGCACCTGTGATGCCTTTC
>JAIPIO010000173.1 GCA_021734595.1 Kiritimatiellales bacterium
GGGAACCGGGTCTCCTCGGCAATCCTTCCAATGATTGGAACTTCCTCCGCCGTTTCCTCCAATGGCTGGAAAGCCTCCCCGCCGATGGCCACCGCCAACTCCGCAATGGTCTGGTGCCGGAAGATCTGCTGGATGCTCAGTTCCACCCCCGCTGCCGCCGCTTTGTTCATCACCTGCACCAGCAGCAGCGAGTGGCCGCCTAGCTCGAAGAAGTTGTCGTGGATGCCAACCTCGTCGCGATTGAGCACTTCGCTCCAGGCCGATGCCAGCACGCGCTCGAGTGCGTTGCGCGGCGCAACATATTCGGTGGAGGCCGCCAGCGCCCCGATGCCCGGTTCCGGCAGGGCCTTGCGATCCGTCTTCCCGCTGGGCGTCAGCGGAATTCGCTCCAGTGCGACAAAGGCGGACGGGATCATATAATCCGGCAGGTTCTTCTTGAGCAGGTTCCGAAGGCTGGAAAGTTCCACCTGCCGGTTTTCCAGACATTGGAAATATCCCGCCAGCCGGTTGGTGCCGTCGGCGGCCTGGTAGACACTGGCCACCGCCTGTTTCACCGCCGGGTGCAGTTCCATGTTTTTTTCAATCTCTTCAAGCTCGATGCGGAACCCGCGCACCTTCACCTGCGAATCCACGCGCCCGAGGCATTCGACCCGCCCGTCCGGCAGCCACTTGGCCAGATCTCCGGTCCGGTACATCCGCGCGTCGGCAACCTTGCTGAACGGATCGGAAACGAACATTTCCGCGGTCAGCTCATCGAGATGATGATAGCCGCGCGCAAGACCTGCCCCTCCGACCCAAAGCTCGCCGGGCACCCCGACCGGTAGCGGCCGCCGGTTTTTATCAAGAATATAGAGCGAAACATTGGCAATCGGCCTCCCGATGGGTATGGGCCCTTCGCCGCCGGCAAAAACCTGTTCCGCGCTGGCGGTAACGGCGGCTTCGGTCGGACCATACATGTTCCACAGCTCGCCGCCGCCCTGCAGCAGCGCATCGGCCAGTTCGCGCGACCAATACTCGCCGCCGCAAATCATCTTCAGGTGCTCCGCGCCGCACCAGCCGCTCTCCAGCAGGAGCCGCCAGGTGGCCGGCGTGGCCTGCAGCACCGTGCCGTTTTTCTCAATCTGCTCCGCCAGTCTGCGGCCATCCAGCGCCTCTTCCCGGGTCAGGATCGAAACCCGCGCTCCGCTCACGGCAGCGAGGTGCAACTCCAGCCCGGCAATATCGAAACACGGCGTGGTGATCGCCAGGATCGTATCCTCCGGCGTCAGCCGCAGCGTCTGCTGCATCGCCAGCAGGAAGTTGACGAACGCACGGTGCTCAACCGCTACCCCTTTCGGCTTGCCGGTCGAGCCGGACGTATAAATCAGGTACGCGAGGTTGTTGGAGGACACGTCGACAACCGGATTGGTTTCGGGATAGGATGAAAGATCGACGTCGTCGAGCGTGACGAGCGAGGCGTGAGACGTGACCGAAGAAACGGAGCTTTCAGTGATCAGCAGAGAGGACCCGCTATCCGCAATCATGTAGGCAATGCGTTCGGACGGATAGATCGGATCGAGCGGAACATAGGCGCCGCCCGCCTTCCAGATGGCCAGTTCCACAATCACCAGTTCCGGACCGCGTTCGAGGCAGACGCACACCCGGTCGTCCGCCTTCACGCCCTTTTCAATCAGCAGGTGCGCCAGACGGTTGGCGCGCGCATTCATCTGCGCATAGGTAACTTCCGTGTCGCCGAACACAATGGCTGTTTTCCCGGGCGCCTTTTCCACCTGCTCCTCGACAAGCCGGTGCGTGCAGGTGTCGCGCGGGTAATCCGTTGAAGTATTGTTCCACTCTTCGAGTATCCGGCTGCGTTCGGACGGGGAAAGCAGGGAAACGTCGGCAATGCGGGTGCTTGGATCATTGCAAACCGCCGCCAGCACATTCAGGAAATGGTCCGCCAGCCGTTTGATGGTGGCAGCGTCAAAAAGGTCGGTATTAAAATCGATGGTTCCCCGCAGTCCCTGTTCGTCCGCGTCGATGCTGATTCCCAGATCGACATCCGTCATGCCGACGTCGACAGACTCTTCGGTTAGATCCATCGCCCCCAACTTCATCCGGGGTGCCGGATAATTGTTCATGCTGAAAATCACCTGGTACAGTGGCGACATGCTGACGTCGCGCGGGATTTTAAGCAGGTCGACCAAACGGTCGAACGGCATGTCCTGATGCACGAAGGCCTCCAGCGCGGTCTGCTTTACACGCCCGATCAGTTCGCGGAAAGAGACACTGCCCGAAAGATCCGTGCGCAACACAACCGTATTCAGGAAGAGGCCGATGATCTCTTCGGTTTCCGCGGTCGGCCGCAGGGCAACCGGTATGCCGATCAAGATGTCATCCTGGCCGCAGTAGCGCGACAGCAGCAGTTTAAAAGCGGCCAGCATGGTCATGAACAGCGTGGCATCCGTTTTCCGGCCCAGTTCATTAAGCCGCTTTGCCAGCACCGCCGGCACCTCGAAATGATGCAGCCCGCCATTATAGGTTGTTTCAGCCGGGCGCGGGTAGTCGTACGGAAATTCCAAGGTCTGGAAATTTTCCAGCTTTTGTTTCCAATAGTTGGAATGCTCCTCCATTTCCGTTGCCGCCAACATCTTCTGCTGCCACGCCGCGTAGTCGCCATAACGGATTTTCAGATCCGGCAGGGGCGACTTCTTTCCGGCTCCCAAGGCTTCGTACAGCGTCTGAAGTTCATGGATAAAGACGGTTACGGCCCAACCGTCGAAAATGATGTGGTGGGCGGTCATTTGAATGACATATTCCGCATCGCCGGTGCGCAGCACCTGCATCCGCCACAGCGGCCCGGTCTCGAAATCGAAAGGCTTCCATGCATCGGTACGGATGCACCGCTCTTGTTCGGCTGCGTCTCCGCGCACATCCTTCACGGCGAGGGAAATCCCGCCGCTTTCAGCTACTACACGCACGGCTTCGTCCCCGGATAGGCGGTACGAGCTGCGCAACATGTCCTGGCGCATCGCCAGCTCATTCATGCAGCGCTGGAGCAGCTCCACATCCAGCTCCCCGCTCACCCGCAGCACCAGCGGGATAATCATCGGGGAAACCGATCCCATCTGTGCCGTCAGCCAGAAGCGCTGCTCGACGTGCGAGAGCGGAAACTCGGTTTCGGCATCCGTTCGTTCCAGTTCGATCCCTGGCGCGCCCGGTCCGGTCTCGGTCTCCCCACCCAGCTGGCTGGCGAGCTCGGCCACGGTTTGGTACTGGAGCAGTTGGGGTGCAGCTACATCGATCCCTTCGCCTTTCAGCCGGGCCAGTATCCGGATAATCAGCAGAGAATAACCGCCCAACTCAAAAAAGTTGTCGTGGAGGCCGACCTGTTCCACTCCGAGCACATCGCACCAGATCGAGGCAATGGTCTGTTCCAGGCCGGAGCGCGCCGCCTCGGCATCGGCTTTCTTCGCAGCCGTTTCGCCATCCGGTTTCGGCAGCGCGCGGCGGTCCACCTTGCCGCCCGGCGTCATGGGGAATTTTTCCAAGGTCTGGAAAGCGGTTGGAATCATGTACTCCGGCAGACCGGCTTTCAGAAAATCGACCAGCTCGGCATGGGAAACCGTCTGGTTGCAGATCACATAGGCGGCCAGCGCCTTCTGTTCGGCAATGTCGTCGCGGGCAACCACCACGGCGGAATCCACCGCAGCGTGCCGCTCCAGCACCGAGGCCACTTCATCGGGCTCAATGCGGAACCCGCGGATCTTTACCTGGAAATCGGTCCGCCCGATAAAATCAAGGTTTCCGTCGGGCAGCCAGCGCACCAGGTCGCCGGTGCGGTAGAGACGTCCGGCACCCCACGGGTTTTTAACAAACCGCTCCGCAGTCAGGCTGTCGCGGTTCAAGTAGCCGCGCGCCACACCCGCGCCGCCGATCAGCAGTTCGCCCTCGGCTCCTGGCGCAACCAGCTGCATCTCGTCATCCACCACAAACAGCGCCGTGTTGGCGATGGGCCGTCCAAGCGGAACTTCCGAATATTCATCGATGTTTTCGCCCGGCTCAAACAGGGTCGATGCCACGGTGCACTCGGTCGGTCCGTATGTATTGAACCAGCGGACGTTCCCGCCGCTCAGCGCCTGCCATTTTTTAAACGCCTCCATGGACGCTTTTTCGCCGCCGATAATCACCGCGCGCACACTTTCAGGCAGTTTCTGTGCGCCATGCATCCATTCGTGCCAGTAGGCAGTCGGCAGATCGACTATGCTGATCCGCTGTTGTTTGATGAACTGTTCGAACAGGGAAATCGAATAGGCGATCATCTCCGTTCGCAGCACCAGGGTGGCGCCGCTGACCCATGTCGAAAAAATTTCTTCCACCGAAGGGTCGAAGTTGATCGAGGAAAACTGAAGCATGCGGTCGTTCTGCGTAATGCCGTACTGTTGCACCGATGCCAGAGAGTAGTTGGCAAGGTTGCGGTGCTCCACCATGACCCCTTTCGGCTTCCCGGTGGACCCCGAGGTGTAGATGATGTAGGCCAGCGCAGATGGCAACGGTTCTTTCCCCGTGAACTCCGGCAAGGTCTCATCCAGTTCATCGGCACAGATTAATTCAGCAGAAGAATCCGACAGGTTCTCCTTCAGGGAGGACTGGGTAACAATCACCGGCATGGCTGTGTCGGCTATTATGAAGTCGAGCCGTTCGCGCGGATAATCAGGGTCGAGCGGCACGTAGGCGCCGCCCGCCTTCAGAATGCCGAGAAGGCCGACCGCCATCTCCAGCGAGCGCTTCATGCTGAGCCCAACCGGTACATCCGCCTTCACCCCTTTTTCAAACAGGCATGCGGCCAAGCCGTTTGCTTTATGATTCAGTTCCGAGTAGGTTAGGGAATTGATGGAGTCCGTCACCGCGATGGCATCCGGCACCCGCTTTGCCTGCAATTCAAACAGGTGGACCACCGTCGTGTCGAAATCAAACGCCGCTTCCGGAGCCAGACCCCATTTGGCCAGCTTCGCCGCTTCCCCATCGAAAACATCCAAATCCGCAAAGAGCGGTTTATCTACGGGCAATCCCACAAGCTTCCCCTTGTAAAACTAAATATTGTTCAAGTTCATACCACAGTGTGGGCAAGTTCGCCAATCAGCGCGTCCGGTTTTTCTACGATCTTTGCCAGCAGTTCTTCATATCCCGCCATGTGCCGCTGAATCGTCTCCGCATCAAAAAGATCGGTGTTGAAGGCCCATTCCGTTTTAAAATGTCCATGGTCATCCACCGCATTCAGGAACAGTTCGAAGGTCTCATAGTTCTTCGCATTGGAGGTAAACTCAAATTTTAGGTTGGCAAACTTAATCTTCTCCAGATCAATTCCGCTATCCACATTGAATACCACCGGTGCCAGCGGCATACGCGATGGGTCGCGGGCAACCTTAAGATTCCTCACCAAGGTTCCAAAGGTGTAAAGCTGATGTTCGAATGCATCCAGCATGATGCCGCGCAGGTTTTTCATGTAATCCGAAAACACCATGTGGTCCTCCACCCGGCTTCGGATCGGCAGGAAATTCACGCAATGGCCCACCAGGTTATCCATCCCCCGCGCCGCCTGTCCTGACGTCGGCAGACCCACCACAATATCCTCCTGGCCGCTGATCTGATGGAGATACACATTGAACGCCGCCATCAGCATGTTCACAAACGTGCAACCGCGCTCGCTGCTGATCTTCCGCAGCTGCTCCACCAGTTGTTGATTGACCGACGCGTCGATGCGCGAACCGTTGGTGGTTCGCATCGGCGGGCGCGCATGATCGAGGGGCAGGTCCAGCACAGGAAGATCCCCCTCAAACTGCGCCAGCCAAAATGCGGCAGCCGCCTTGAACTCTTCCCCTTCATTCCATTCGGTTTCGATCCGTGCATAGTTGGCAATGCTATAGGGTGGTTCCAACTCCGGTTCTTTCCCGGCGCAGAGGGCGGTATAGATCCGACCGAGATCGTGCACGATTACATCGATCGACCACCCGTCGCACACCAAGTGGTGCCCGGTAAGAACCAGCAGATGTTCATTCTCCTGCAGGGCCAGCAACCGCGCGCGCAGCAGCGGTCCGTTTTCAATATCAAAAGAATCATCCGCTTCGCTGCGCAGAATTTCCTTCAGGCGGCTTTCCCTTGCCTCTTTGCTCTCGCCGGTCAGATCAGCAAACTGAACCTCAAAGTCGATGGAAGGTGAGATGCGCATGTGCATACCGTCTTCACTGAAGGTGCTGCGCAGTGCATCATGCCGCGCAACGGTCCTGACAATGGCGTCCTGAAGAGCCTGACGGTCCAGCGCCCCGAACAGTCGGAGGCTGACCGACTCGTTGTAGGCCTTGGATGCATCCGGATCCATCAGCAGCGCGGTCCATATCTCCTTCTGCGCCTCGGTGGTGGGCACCATCAGCCTGCCGTCCATGGTCTCGAAGCGGGCAGCAGCAACATTGAGCAACCCAGCATCCACCATTTCCGTAACCGTCTCCTTGAAGCAGCGGAGGATCTTTTCAATATCCCCTTCGGTGTGCGCAATCGTCAGGAAGCAGGGGCGCGCATCCCATACATGCACTCCCTTGAACCGCATCCAGGCGTAGAACAGATCGCTGAACGGTTCATCCTCCGAAAACTTAATCTTAAACAGGGAACCAAAGTTTTTGACCTGTAGCGACACGCCCGCGGCCAGGCAAAATGTATTAACCGCGGCCACGAGTTCATCCGTCCGGCGATTCAGCGTTTCCTGAAGCTGCGGACCCTGCTCCTTGAGATAGGTCAGCGAAGCCTTGGCGGCGGCCAGCGCCAGCGGGTGGCGCACAAAGGTGCCGGCAAAGTAGGTCACACCGACCTGCGGATAGGATTCATCGCCGAACTGCCACTGCCCGCCGTCCAGCGCGTCCATAAAACGGCGGCTCCCGGCAATCACCCCGATCGGCATCCCGCCGCCGATCACTTTTCCGTAGGTTGCGATATCGGCCTTCACCTCGAATATGGCCTGCGCGCCGCGCGGATGGATGCGGAAACCGGTGATGACCTCATCCATAATGAAGGCCGCACCGCATTCGTCCGCAATCCTGCGGCACTCCTGCAGGAACTTCTTGGGCTGCCAGCCGGGGCGGCGGCTCTGGACCGGTTCCACCATGATGGCGGCGAATTCGTCGCTCCGCTCCCGCAAAACGCGCAGCGACTCGTCGGTTCCATAATCCAGCACCAGCACATTTTCAACTGCGGAACGGGGAATCCCCGGCGCGGCCGGCAGTGAACGCAACGATGATGTTCCCCGTACAATCACCTCATCCAAAATACCGTGATAGTCGCCGGCAAACATAACCACCGTGTCGCGCCCGGTCACCGTACGTGCCAACCGCATGGCACCGAGCACAGCCTCCGAGCCGGTATTGCAGAATGCAACACGCTCGAGCCCCGTGAGTTCGCTGACCAATCCGGCCACTTCGCCGGTCAGCGGATGCTGTGGACCGATTTCATATCCTTTATGCAACTGTTCTTCCACGGCCTTTACAATGAACGGCGCGGAAAAACCAAAAAAGTTGGAGCCGAACCCACAGGTCAGGTCCACGTATTCATTCCCGTCGATATCGCGCAGGGTCACGCCGTGGGACTCATCGACCATAATGGGATAGACGATTTCCTTCAGCAAGGGACGGAATCCCGACACCACGCGCGGATCGGCCAGCCTAGGGCGGTTGGCCTGGGTCTTGGATTTTGATTGCCGGGTGCGCTGGGTATATTTCTGAATAAACTGATTGAGGCCTTTTTGCTGTTTCGCCGTCAGATCTCCGCTTTCACTGACCGCAATGCGTGCCCCGGCCCCAAACACTTTCTTTTTCTCCGGTTCCGGCGCAAACGGCTCGGTGGAAATTTTCGGAACTGCAGGTTTGTTCGATCCAGCCTGCTCGACCGGCATCGCGGCTTCCAGATGATCTGCCAAAAGCCCGATGGTATTAAAATCCTCCATCAGCTGGCGGAAGGAAATCTTTACACCGAATTCGCGGCTGATCGCCAAACT
The DNA here is from genome assembly GCA_021734595.1 of Kiritimatiellales bacterium. GTDB lineage: Bacteria > Verrucomicrobiota > Kiritimatiellia > Kiritimatiellales > Pontiellaceae > JAIPIO01. Next base: position 8,021 of record JAIPIO010000173.1, read on the forward strand.
GGCCTGGGTCAGGAACAGCGAGTCAAAACCCATCTCCATAAAGGAGAGGTCTTCATTGACACCGGAAAGGTCTTCACCGGAGGTATCCTCCAGCACTTGGCCGATTTTGACAATCACCCGCTCGCGGGGACTCAGATCTGAGAGCGCTGCATCCCCGACGTCCGGTTCCTCATCAGAAAATTCCCCGGCATCGGCCATCGCGCGGCCGCCCGGCTGAAGCCAGTAGCGTTTCCGTTCGAACGGATAACCGGGGAGCGGAATGCGCCGGCATTTTTCCAATGCCAGAAAAGCGTGCCCGTCGCACTCGACACCGGCCAGCCACAACTGCCCGACCGCCATCAGCAGGGCGTTCCATTCGGCATCGTTTTCGACGGTGCTTCCCATGCTGGCTATGGTAATCTGGTCGCGGGCACTGATATCCTGCCGACGGGAATTCTTTGCCAGCGTGGCGCACGATGAACCCGGTCCGATTTCCAGCAGCACCCGCTCCGGCTGCTCCCACAGGCGGGCGACGGAATCGGCAAAGCGCACC
>JAIPIO010000174.1 GCA_021734595.1 Kiritimatiellales bacterium
AGCATCCGGTCGACAAGCGGAGATGAAGGCGGCGACTTTGGCGATATCCTTGCGGCCCGGCTCCATTTCAACACCTGAACTGACGTCAACGCCCCACGGGCGGACAAGCCTGATTGCCTCGGCGACGTTGCCGGGGTCGAGCCCCCCGGCGAGGAGCACCGGTTTTTCCAAGGTCTGGACCATTTCGCGCGCCTGGTTCCAGTCGCAGGTTTTTCCGGTACCGCCGATGGTTTTCGGGTCGTAGGAATCGATCAGATAGCGGTCGGCGGGAAAGCCGGTTTCCAAGGGCTGGAACTCGTCGGGATTAAGTGCCTGCCAGATTTCCAATGATTGGAAGTTTTCCCGGCCGATTTTCCAATCATTGGAAACGCGGTGGATTTGCAGGACGTCGAGGCGCGCGGCTTCGGCAGCCAGTTTGAGTTCGTCTTCGGATGGATTCACGAATACCCCGACGCGGCGGATATCTGCGGGGGTTTCCCACCGACCCACTGTTTCGGGAGCAATGAAGCGCTTCGACCCCGGCCATTGTATAAAACCGAGCGCGTCGGGCTTTAAAACAGAAATCTGCGCCAGATCCGAGCCGGAGCAGATTCCGCATATTTTAATAAACAGGCCCATGGAGCATCTTTATTCGGCAGCCACCGCTTCCAGTTCGGCGATGTCTTCGGCGATCTCGGCGGCAGCTTCGAGGGCTATTTCCTTGCGCTGCTCGTGGTCCATGTTGAAGAGCGGGTTCTGGCCGTCGGCCCAGACGATCTCAATGTCGCTGATTCCGATGAAGCCGAAGGCGGCGCGGACCTGGCGGGTGAGCGCATCGCGTTCGTCCTCTTCCTTGTAGACGCCGCCGGACGCCACGAGCAATACGATGCTCCTGACCTTGTGCAACGGCTTGATGCCCTCTTCGGGACTGATGTTGAAGGTGAGGCCGGGGCAGAGAACCTGGTCCATCCACGCCTTCATGATGGCGGGCACGGTGAAGTTCCACATCGGCATGGTGAGTACCAGCACATCGGCACTGTTGAATTTATCGGCCTGCTGACTGGCATAGTTGATGGAAGCCTCTTCCGCTTTGGTCGGTTTGTGGTTTTCCTTTAAAATGGGATACCACGCGCGCTTGTAAAGGTCGTACGTGTAGTATGGCGGTTTTTCATCGTACAGGTCCACATTGACCAATTCCACGTTTGGCATCAGCTCGATGATTTTGCCGAAAAAGGCGGCAGCAAGCTGTTTGGAGACGGACTCTTCCGTCGGCTTCGGGTTGGCACACACATGCAGAATATTCATATTAAAAGCTCCTTCTAATTATCACTTACTTATTTTCTGAAAAGGTAAAGAGGGGTTTATAGCGCAAAATGCAGAACCGATACAACTAAAACCCTGATTGGAGAACGTTCTTTATGTCGAAGGGGAACCGGAAGTCATTCCTCCAGGCCGGCATTGAGTGCAAGCAGGTTTTCCATGGTCTTGGCACCGTGCAGGAATTCGAAGCGCCCACGGAAGGCCTTGGTCACGCTGCGAAGCCGGCTAACATTCTCCGCCTCTTTTTCGTTGGCATGGGTCTGGTAGTCGCTGGCCACGAGGTAGACGAAATGGACGAGCGGGTTGCGCAGCTTTTTGGGCTTATAGTTGAATAGAGAAACTGCTTTGAGATGCTCCATGATCTCGTCTTCATTAAAATGCCACCGTTCATGCATTTGCGGCGGGTTTTTCGGCCATTCCCATCCGAGTTCCTTGGCATAACTATGCCAGTGATGGATAAACTTGGGAGGAAGCCCCTGCGCCGCACGCCGTTTATTTTCCTTTTCGAGCGCTTTTTTGGTCTTATCCCTTATCGCATCGCTCTGCCGCTTATGTTCCTTTAGGCGTTCCTCGTTCCAACCCTGGGATGCCAGCCACTCTTTCTGGTCGTCATAATCAATGTTGAACATGGTTTCACGCTTCTCCTTGGGAATGACGTGCTGCCCCCACTCCGAGGATAGAATAAATATGTTGTCGGGCGTCTGTTCCATGGCAGCCTGCACGGCACCCGCCCACTCCATGGCATCCGGGCCAACCAGGGAATCATATTCAAAGCGCGGCTGATAGTTGGCGAGCTTCTTCACTTCGCCGACACTGCGCGGATTCTTATTGATCGGATCAAACCATTTTTTAAGTGCATCGCGGTTGGCCTCCGTCGCCGGGACCATTTGCTGCTGAAACATATAAACGGATGATGTATTCCCCTTGTTGTCGTAAACCATCACGTTGAACAGCGTGGCGGCTTTCATACCATCGACCATCTCGCGGATTTTGTCTTTCACATACTGGTAGGTGTAATATCCGCCCTTTTTATCGAGCAACATGTCTTTGGAGGCATCGACAATGAAGAGCAGTTTTTCGCCTTTGGATTTGATACCGAAAAAATTGACTCCGGAAATGCCAAAACCCAGACTGCCGGCCCCGCCGAGGCCGCTCAGATCGCGCCGGCCGGCCCCGCCGTCGTAATCGTCGCCGAATCCATTCAGACCGAGACCCATGCTGCTCATGTTCGGCAACTCAAAAGAGGTTTTGGCGGCGGCGGACATGCGGGTCTTGACCTGCGGGCGGCGGCTCTTTTTCTGCATGTTCTTCACCTTGACCGGCATCTGGAGCTGGCGGCGCTCCAGCTTCGGTCGGTCAATGTTTTCGCCCGCGAATTCCGCTGCTTCCTTGTTGATCCAGCGCACTGCCACAATCGAACCGGCCAGCACGATGAAGAGGACGTGAATCGCAACACTGATCGAGGCGGCTTCCGCCTGCATCACGTGCATTTTATGCTTCAATGTGTTTTTGCCGTTTATATCAGCCATTCCGTCCGCCTTAATAATCAATCAGAGACAAGGGGGTATGTATATATCAAGGTTAACCATTGGGCAAACAGAAAAAACAGCTGCACAAATGAGTGATTTATTGGTATTCTGTCTTGGCTAAGTACTTACGGAACCTACTCCAGCAGTGCGGGATTGTATTTCAGCAGGTTTTTCATGGTTTTTGAACCGCGCAGATATTCAAAGCGCCCCCGGTAGTCCCGGGTCATTACCCGTAGATACTTAACACGCTCTATTTCGCCGCCGCCGCCGGTAGTACCCGCCTTGTAGTCGCTCGGAATGAGGTAAACAAAGTGTATCTGCGGGCGCGGCATTTTTTTTGGGATATAGTTGTAGGTATAGGCCGCCTTGATGTGATCGGTGACGTTATCGAAGGTGTAGGGCCGGCGGGCTTTCTGGCGGGCCGGCGAGGAAGGGGGGGCTTCAGGAATCTGCATTCCCAGCTCGCGGGCATATTCATGCATGTGCCTGACAAATTTCGGAGGGAGGCCTTTTGCCTTGCGCGCCTCGTTTTCCTTTCCGAGCATCTTTTTTGCCCGGTCCATAACGGCCTTGTAGTCTGCATCACGCTGCTTGATACGTTCATCAGTCCACCCATGGGATATGAGCCACTTGTGCTCATTTTCCCTCGAGTCGCCATACAACTTAAGCCTGCGCTTGTCGCTCAGTTCATGGCTACCCCAGCCGGATCCCAGAATAAAGATGGTGTCGGCCCCCTGCTCCATCGCCGCCTGAACCGGTGTCAGCCACCATTTTGTGTCGGTGCCGATGAAAGAGTCGTACTCCGTCCTGGGGGTATAGTTTTTCTCTTTTCTGGTGTGTCCCGTGCTTTTCGGGTCGTTGTTGATGGGGACAAACCATTTGTTGAGTTCGTCGCGGTTGGCGTCGGTTGCCGCAATCAGTTTCTGGCTGAACATCTTTACGAAGTGGCGGTTCCTGTCGGAATCATAGAGCATCACGTTGAAGAGAGTGGCAGCCTTCATCCCGTCCACCATTTCGTGCAGCCGTTTTTTCACATACTTGTAGGTGGTGAAGCCGCCCTTTTTGTCCTCCAGCATCCGCTTGGAGTCTTCCACAATAAAAACCAGCTTTTCGCCGCTGGATTTAATGCCGAAAAAGTTTACGCCGGAAATACCGAAACCGAGGTTGCCGGCCGCGCCGAGGCCGCTCAAATCGCGCGTCCCTGTGGATGTATCGTAATCTTCGTTGAAGCTAACGGAGTCATCCAATCCCCTGGCCTTCATCATATCCGGCACCCGGAATGCTGTTTTTGCGGCGGTGGACATGCGGGTCTTGACCTGCGGGCGGCGGCTCTTTTTCTGCATGTTCTTAACCTTGACCGGCATCTGGAGTTGACGGCGCTCCAGCTTTGGACGATCGACGTGATCCCCTGCGAACTCCGCCGCCTCCTTGTTGATCCAGCGCACCGCCACGATCGAACCGGCCAAGAGGATGAAGAGGAGGTGAATGGCAATACTGATCGACGCGGCTTCCGCCTGCATCACATGCATCCTGTGTTTCAAGGTTGTCTTTTTCGGGTTTCGAGCCATTCAGTTTATCCTGACGAAATCAAGAACATATGAGTTTATATGTCGTCATACCTGGTCGCAAACATAAAAATCAAATGCTGGGACGGCAGGAAGATCCGAGAGAATGTTCCAAGGCGGAAGAACCGGGACGTCTAAATCCGTTATTCAATAAGCAACGGATTTAGTTTGAGCAGGTTTTCCATGCTTTTGGCGCCGCGCAGATATTCAAAGCGCCCTTTGAAGGTGGCAGTCATCTTCTTGATGTTTTGCACCCGTTCAACATCATCTTCCGTTCCGGAGTTGACCTTGTAGTTGCTGGGAACCAGAAAGACAAAGTGGACTTTAGGCGGCGACAGTTTCTTCGGAAGGTAATTAAACTGAACCACCGCCTTAACATGATCCATTATCTCATCGTAGTTGTAACGCTGCCGCGGCCTCGGGGCCCGCTGGGGAATCTCCCAATCCATCTCGATCATATAACGGTGCCAGTTATGAATGAATTTTTTTGGAATCCCCTTCTCCGCACGGGCCTTGTTCTCCTGCTCCAGCATCTTCTTGGCTTTATCCACCATGGCCATGTAGTTCGCTTCCGCCTCTTCGGCCTGCGTTGTGCTCCAACCTTCGGATTTCAGCCACTGCTCCCGGGTCTTGCCGGGATGGAACATCTCCTGCTGCCGTTCGTATGAAATATGCTGCAGGTTCCAGCCAGACCCCAAAATGAAGATATTATCCGGGGTCTGCTCCATGGCGGCCGTGGCGCCCAGCGTCCAGTCGCGCGGCTCCTTGGCATAGACCGAGTCGTACTGACGGTTCGGTTTGTAATTTGCCTGCTTTTTGAGCGCGCCCACACTGGCGGGGGTCTTGTTGATCGGGTCAAACCAGGCCTTGAGCGCATCCCGGTTGGCTTCCGTGGCGGGCACCATCTGCGGTTTGAACATATGCACCCAGCCATCTTTGTTCAGCCCATCGAAAACCATCACATTGAACAGCGTGGCGGCCTTCATGCCGGACACCATTTCGAAGAGCCGGTCCTTGACATACTGGTAGGTGTAGAAAGCGCCCTTCTCGTCCAGCAACATGTCCTTGGAGGCATCGATCACAAACATCAGCTTTTCACCGCTGGATTTGACACCGAAAAAGTTGACGCCGGAAACACCGAAACCGAGACTGCCGGCAGCGCCCAAGCCGCTCAGATCGCGCCGCCCGGCGCCTGCGCTACCGTAATCGTCCCCAAAGCCGGCGCTGTCCAGCCCCTTGCCTTTTGTCATATCGGGGAGCTGAAAAGCGGTTTGGGAAGCGGTAGCCATACGGGTCTTGACCTGCGGACGGCGGCTCTTCTTCTGCATGTTCTTTACTTTAACCGGCATCTGGAGCTGGCGGCGTTCGAGTTTCGGGCGGTCGATGTTCTCTCCCGCGAACTCCGCCGCCTCCTTGTTGATCCAGCGTACTGCCACGATCGAACCAGCCAGCAGAATAAACGCCACATGAATGGCCACACTGATCGATGCGGCTTCCGCCTGCATGACATGCATTCTGTGCTTAAGTGTTTTTGGCTGATTCTTGTCCGTCACCTTGTCGATAATCCTCCTATAATCAGCAGAAAGTATATAGCAACCCTTATGCCGGTAGCAATTGTAAAAACAGAACTGTTTATGCAGCTACGTGAAACATGGGTCATTCTATGAGCAGCGGATTGAGGTTGAGCAGGTTTTCCATGGTTTTGGCACCGCGCAGATATTCAAAGCGCCCTTTGAAGGTGGCAGTCATTTTCTTCAGGTTCTGAACCCGTTCGACTTCCGCTTCGTCTCCGGAATTGACTTTATAGTTGCTGGGAACCAGAAAGACATAGTGAATTTTCGGCGGTGCCAGATCCTTGGGCTTGTAGTTGAATGTTGCAACGGCCTTCACATGATCCATCACTTCATCATATTCATAATGATTTCTGGGGCGCGGAGCCTGTTGAGGGATTTCCCAGTCCAATTCCTTCATGTAGGTGAACCAGTTATGGATGAATTTCTTGGGCAAGCCTTTTTCCGCGCGCGCCTTGTTCTCCACTTCCAGCATTTTCTTGGCCTTTTCGCGCTGGGCATCATATTCCGCGTCAGCCTTCTCGGCCTGTTCCATACTCCAGCCCTCGGATTTCAGCCACTGCTCGCGGGTCTTGCCGGGATGGAACATCTCTTCCTGTCGCTTCTGTGAAATTTCCTGCCGGTTCCAGCCGGAACCGAGGATGAAGATATTGTCCGGGGTCTGCTCCATGGCGGCCGTGGCACCCAGCGCCCAGTCGCGCGGCTCCTTGGCATAGACCGAATCGTACTCCCGGTTCGGTTTGTAATTTGCCTGCTTTTTCAGTGCGCCCACGCTGGCGGGGGTCTTGTTGATCGGATCAAACCAGGCCTTGAGTGCATCCCGGTTGGCTTCCGTAGCGGGCACCATCTGCGGTTTAAACATATACACCCAGCCGTTTTTGTTCCGTCCATCAAAAACGATTACATTAAACAGCGTGGCCGCCTTCATGCCACTCACCATTTCAAAGAGCCGGTCCTTGACATACTGGTAGGTGTAGAATCCGCCCTTTGAATCGAGCAGCATGTCGTTGGAGGCATCGATCACAAACATCAGCTTTTCACCGCTGGACTTAACACCGAAAAAATTGACGCCGGAAACACCGAAACCAAGGCTGCCGGCTGCGCCCAAGCCGCTCAGATCGCGCTTGCCTGCGCCGGCACTGCCATAATCGTCCCCAAAGCCGGCACTGTCCATCCCCTTGCCTTTTGTCATATCTGGCAGCTCAAAAGCGGTCTGGCTGGCGGTGGACATGCGGGTTTTGACCTGCGGACGGCGGCTTTTCTTCTGCATGTTCTTTACTTTGACCGGCATCTGGAGCTGGCGGCGCTCGAGTTTCGGACGGTCGATGTTCTCCCCCGCAAACTCCGCCGCCTCCTTGTTGATCCAGCGCACCGCCACGATCGAGCCGGCCAGCAGAATAAACGCCACATGTATGGCCACGCTGATCGATGCGGCTTCCGCCTGCATAATCTGCATTCTGTGCTTCAGTGTTTTCGGCGGTTGCTTGTCCTTCATCCTTCCAATGCCTCCCCAGAAATAAGCAAGAAACATACATCATCGTTTATGCTTTCGGCAATGGCGAAAACGGCGGTTTATTTATGGCCTACCGGAAAATCTCAATCCACCAGCAGCGGATTCAGGCTGACTAGGTTTTCCATGGTTTTGGCGCCGCGCAGGTATTCAAAGCGCCCTTTGTAGGTGCTGGTCATGTTCTTGATGTTCCGCACTTTTTCCATCTCGCTCTCCGTGCCCTGATTGACCTTGTAATCGCTGGGGACGAGGAAGACATAATGGATTTTCGGCGGCCGCTGTTTTTTCGGGGTGTAATTGAATTGAGTGACCGTTTTCAGATGATCCATCACTTCATCATATTCATAATGCCCCCGCGGCCACGGTGGCGTTTGGGGAATTTCCCACTGCATCTCACGCATGTAGCTACGGATGTCATGGATAAATTTTTTGGGCAGCCCCTTTTCCGCGCGGGCCTTGTTTTCCTGTTCAAGGACCTTTTTCGCCTTGTCGGCCACCACCTTAAACTCCGCCCTGGCCTTGTCTGCCCGTTCCTGGCTCCACCCCTCGGATTTCAGCCATTCCTCTATGGTTTTCCCGGGATGGAACAGCTCCGCCTGTCTTTGGCGCGAAATCCACTGCGCCCCCCAGCCCGACCCTAGGATGAAGATATTGTCAGGAGTCTGTTCCATCGCGGCCTGCGTCGCCTTTGTCCAGTCCCGTGGATCCGTCCCACACATAGTGTCATATTCCGTACGCGGGGTGTAATTGGCCAGCTTATTGAAGGCCCCAACGCTAGCCGGATTGGCATTGATCGGTTTGAACCACGCCTTCATAGCCTCGCGGTTGGCTTCGGTGGCAGGCACCATTTGCTGTTGGAACATGTAGATTTTGCCGTTTCTGTTGATACTGTCGTAGACCATTACATTGAACAGCGTGGCGGCCTTCATGCCGTTCACCATTTCATAGAGCCGGTCTTTGACATATTGAAAGGTGTAGAAGCCCCCCTTCTTGTCCAGCAGCATATCCCGGGACCCGTCAATGAGGA
>JAIPIO010000175.1 GCA_021734595.1 Kiritimatiellales bacterium
CATGTTGGCCATAACTTTGATGCGCGAAATCACGGAAGACTGGAACCGCTTGAGCTGCGGTGGCATCGGCGTTTCGTGCAGCACACCGTCCACGCGGTAGCGGATGCGCAGATCCATTTCCATTGGCTCGATGTGGATATCGGTGGAGCGGTCTTTATAGGCCTCCCATATAATCTGGTTCACGAACTTGACCACCGAGGCTTCCTGGTCCAGATCGCTTAGATCCTGCTTAAGAAGACTCTCATCCTCCAACTCGATACGGTCATCCTGCATCATCCGGTCGAGGGTTTCCGCGCCGACGCCGTAGAGTTTCTTGGCGGTGCCTGAGATGTCGTCGTCGGGGCTCAGCACCAGCTGGATGCGCGATCCCGAAGCTAGACGAAGTGCGTCCAACAGTCCCGGCGTGAGCGGGTCGCTGGTGGCCACACACAGGGAGTTGTTTTCCATGGCAAAGGGTACCACGTTGTATTGGAAGACCGCTTTGGTAGGCAGTTTTTCAAGAACATCCTTCTCTATTTCGATATCTTTGAGGCGGCGGTATGACAGTCCCATGACGCCGGCCAGTTTTTCAAGAAATACATCTTCGCGCTGGCCCCCCGTCTCCAGCACCGCTTCCCTGAGCGAAAGTCCCTTTTCACGGATTCCCTGCAGTATTCCGGTGATCTGATCTTCCGAAAACAGGCCCGTCTTTTCGAGCAGTTGATAGATTCTTGTATTCTTAGGTGACATAGTGGTTACAGTCTGCCATTCGCGCCTTGGAAATTGCAATAGATTAATCTGGCTGCATGTTGGCCTATCAAACGGATGGACTCTGTTTTTTATTGTTTTTCACAAGGCCTGTTGCGTATGTTTGCGCCTGCTTTTCCGACTCAGGTGGCGAAATCGGTATACGCAAGGGACTTTCAGCCTACGTCCGTCGGAACGGACTATGTGGCTGATCCGCCGTAATAAAGTGTAGGCGGGGAAATCCCTTAGAAATAATGGATTTGAATTTAAAGGTGCCCGGGTGGCGAAATGGTAGACGCAAGGGACTTAAAATCCCTCGACTTCGGTCATGCGGGTTCGATTCCCGCCCTGGGCACCACTTTTTAGAGTTTCCACTGTCTGGAAGCCTTTTTCCAATCATTGGAAAAAGCAAAGCCTGAAGTTTCCAGCGTTTGGAATTTCCCCCATGCTCGGTTTTCCCGAAAGCGAAGCGATAGATAATTTTGCTGCGAGCAAAATAACGACCAAAGGGAGTGGTTCATGATTGGAGACATTATGCGAAACATCGTTTTATGTTTCATTGTGATTTTACTGGCGTGTGCTATCAGGGTTGAAGGCGCGGAAGTCGCACCTGTTCTGGTTTCGGGCGTCTATCCACATCTGACGATGTGGAATAACTAAGGGGAGTGCGGCACCGGCGCGGTCGTTCCGTGGGCGGGAAAACTTTGGGCGATCACCTACGCTCCGCACAAACCCAACGGTTCTTCCGACAAGCTTTACGAAATCACCCCTGATCTGAAACGAACCATCCACCCTGAGAGCATTGGCGGCACGCCCGCCAACCGCATGATCCACAAAGAATCCAACCAGCTCTTTATCGGGCCGTATGCCATTGACGGCGAAGGCAACATTCGAGTCATTCCGGTTGCCGACATGCCGGGACGCCATACCGGCAATGCGCGGCACCTGACCGATCCCGCCGGGAAAATCTACTACGCCACGATGGAGGAAGATTTCTACGAGGTGGACGTCGACACCACCGCAACAGTCTGGTTTAAATACGAATAAAAAGAGGAACCACGAAATACACCAAATACACAAAACAAATTCCGTGGTCAGACTTTCATGTGGCTCGTGTATTTCGGTTAAGAAATTGTGAATAAAAAGACATGCATATGTGCTGTTGCGTTGCTTACAGCTTTGATTGTTAGGGCAGAACAGCCAAACATCGCGCTGTGTGCCGGATCCAACACCACGGTAGTCGTAGCGTGTGCCATGAAGATCGTGGACAGGGATAGGGATGGTAAGCTCACCCTCGAAGAGTTCAAGCCGCTCGACGTGCAGGCGAAGCACCATGGCGAGGAGCATTTTAAGCGGGGCGATGCCAACCAGGACGGTTTTCTGGACAAAGAAGAGCTCGCCGTGGAGCTGGCCCAGAAGCAGACCTGGTTCATGATTCTATGCGAAGGCGTCGAGCCGTGTTTCGCCCGGCTCGATGCCGACCGCAACGGCAAGCTTGACGCGAAGGAGTATCGCAAGGTGTCCCGCATGGGCGGCCACTCCGAACAGCACTTCCGCAGCGCCGACACCGATAAGGACGGCTTCCTGAATCTTAAAGAGTTTGCCGCGCACGCCGAGGCGAAGCTCGACTCCGCCGCCAGTCCCAAAAAGCGGAAGAAACAGCAATAGCCGCATGTTCCAGTGGCTGGAAAATATCGGGAAAAAAGTTCCAACCATTGGAAACAGGTCTTAAAGTGCCGATTCTAAATCCTTGAACCAATTAATAGTGAGGAGTGGGAATGATGAGGAAATGTTTTTGTCTATTGGCTGTGGCTTTGATGTTGGGTTCTGCGGCGTTTGCCAATATGGGCGATGCCCTTAAGGCCGCCGGGTTCCAGGGCGGGTTGATTGTCCGGATGGACTGCAGCGGTGCCGGTGAGCTGGCAGCGCTCGCCGATGGGCCGAGCTGTCTGGTGCATGGATTGGTCAAGGATGCTTCCAAAATCCAATCGATCCGGCAGCCGCTGGTCAAACAGGGCCTTGGCGGCATTGCAACGGTTGCGCAACAGGATGGCACAACGCTTCCCTATGTCGACCGCTCCGTCAACCTGGTCATTGCCGACTCGTTGACGGGAGTTTCCAAAACCGAGATTCAACGCGTCCTCGCTCCCTACGGCAAGGTGGTTGTAAAGAACGGGGATGCTTGGTCGCTGGTCGCCACGGCGCCCTGGCCGAAGACCATCGATTCGTGGACCCATTACATGCATGCGCCCGACAACAACGCCGTTGCCATGGACGAGGAAATCGACATGCCGAAACACATGCAATGGATCGGCGGTCCGCGCTGGTCGCGCCACCACGACCATCTGGCCAGCGTCAACGCCATGGTCACCGAGAAGGGCAGGCTGTTCTACATCATCGACGAAGGTTCCGTATCCTCGATTCTCATGCCGCCGGATTGGAAGCTGGTTTGCCGCGACGCCTTCAACGGCGTTAAGCTGTGGGATCGTCCCATCGAGCGCTGGTGGCCCCACCTCTTTCCACTGAAAGCCGGGCCGGCCAATCTGCCGCGCCGTCTGGTTGCTGTTGGTGACGAGGTCTATGCGCCACAGACCGTTTTCAAGGAGGTCGCTGCCTACAATGCCGCCACTGGCGATATGCTGCGAACCTACGAAGGCTCCGGCGGAGCCGAGGAAATTCTGGTGGTGGGCGATATCATATTGGTGCTCACCAATCCAACCCAGCCGGGCGCCGATCCCAAGGTCGGTTCGTTCGGCCCCGAGGCCGAGAAAAACACCAAGATTCATGCGGGCAACCGCCCCTCCAAATCGCCGACCACCGACCATTTCTGGGTGCACATCAAATCCAAGCTGTGGCTCGAAAGCGATCGGACCATCCATGCCTACAACGTGAAGTCAGGCAAAAAACTGTGGGAGTACAAAAGTAAAGTGGCTCCGCTGACGCTGGGTTCCGATGGCAGTAAAATCTATTTTCACGACAGCGACACCATCGTGGCGGTCGATCTCAAGAGCGGCAGAAAAGTGTTTGCCACCGGGCCGGTACCGATCACCAAGGAATTCATGATGTCCTTCTTCGGAGCCACCCTGGTCATCCACGACGGCGTCGTCCTTTTCGCCGGTGGCGAAAAACTGCACCAAGCCTGGGCCGGCTGGGGGTTGGGCGAAAAGCAGGGTCAGGACACCATGCACGCCTTTGATGCCAAGACCGGCAAGAAGCTGTGGAGTGCCCCCCATCCCTATGGTGGCTACCAGTCGCCGGAGGATCTCTTCGTGGTACAGGGATTGGTATGGGTGGCCGATACGGCCAACGGCAAACATGAAGGTTCATGGAAAGGGCATAATCTACGGACCGGCAAAATCGAGAAGGAGATCCCGCCCACGGTGAAAACAAAATGGTTTCACCACCGGTGCTACCGCGCCAAGGCGACCGACCGGTTCATTCTTCCCAGCCGCAACGGCATTGAATTCATCGATCTGGAAAACAAGGAATGGAAGATCAACCACTGGGTTCGCTCCGCCTGCCTTTACGGCATCATGCCCGCCAACGGCTTCATCTACAACGCCCCGCACAACTGCGCCTGCCATCCGATGGCCAAGCTTTATGGCTTTAACGCCCTCGCGCCCGAAACGCCGAGCCGGGCGATGCTGACCAATCCGAAGCACCCGTTGGAAAAAGGTCCGGCATATGGCAAGGTTTCGGCTGTTCCCGTCAAGCCCTCCGACTGGCCGGTCTTCCGCGGCCAAAACAACCGCGCGGGTTCCGCCGCCCAGACCATCGCGCCTAAACTGGAGCGCGAATGGAAGATCAAGCTCAAGGGCAAGATCTCCCAGCCGGTAGTGCAGGGCGACCTGATGGTCGTTGCCGCCGTAACCGAAAACACCGTTCATGCCCTGTCGGCCTCCACCGGCAAGGAAAAGTGGCGTTATGTTGCCGGTGGCCGCGTCGACAGCGTGCCGACCCTGGCGGAAGGCTACTGTGTATTCGGTTCCGCTGACGGATTTGTTACCTGCCTGCGAGCTTCGGATGGCACGCTGGCGTGGCGTTTCCGCGCCGCGCCTATTGACCGCCGCATGTTCTCGTTCGGCCAGCTCGAATCCGTTTGGCGCGTCTATGGCACGGTACTGGTCAACAACGGTGAAGTCATCTTCACCGCCGGACGTTCCATGTACCTCGAAGGGGGCGCGCTGTTCTTCCGGGTAGACCTCAAGACCGGCAAATTGAACCACAAGAAACTCATGACTATGATGGACGGCGACAAGGAGCTGCAGGAGGGGGGAGGCCTAGACACGCCGCCGGCACTCACCGACGTCATGAGCATGCACAACGACAAGCTCTATATCCGGCAGCTGTGCGTAGACAACGACGGCAACCGCACCAAGGGCGACTCGCATCTCTTCGCCCCGTATGGCTTCACCGACGACGAATGGTTCCACCGCGCCTACTGGACCTACGGCGATCTCTACAGCGGCGGTCATGGCGGCTATCCCAAGGGACATTCCGTCAGTCCCTCGGGCCGGATGGTGGTCTTCGACGACCAGAACGTCTACGCCTATGGACGCGAACGCCAGTACCTCCATTGGACCACCGAGATGGAATACTACCTCTTCTCCGCCACCCGGCAGGACAAATGGACGGCACCGGTCGCGTCCGCCAAGCAGCCGGAACCCGAGCAGGGCAAAAAGAAGAAGAAAAAGAAAGGCAAGTCCAACGCCGGGAAATACAGCGTTGAGAAGGAAACCAAATGGAGCACCAAGATCCCCGTGGCGGTTCGCGCCATGCTGAAAGCCGGCGATGTCCTGTACTGTGCCGGGCCTCCCGATGTGATGGACGAAGATGTCGTCTTCCAAGAACTCCATATGCCCCACAGTGATCCCCTCGTCGCGGAACAGAATGCCTCCTACAAGGGAGAGCTTGGATCGATCATCTATGCGGTCGACGCCAAGACCGGCAAGAAGCTGCTGTCCATGGAAATCGATGAAGTCCCCGCATTCGACGGGCTCATCACCGCCAACGGGAAAATCTACATGAGCACCACCGAAGGCGAGCTGATCTGTTTCAAGCCTGTGAAGTAGGATGAGGCTCCGCCTCGTCCTCCGCTGGTCGGAGTTGGAACTTTTCCAACCATTGGAAACAATCTTCCAATGACCGGAGAACCGTGCGCGAAAACTTCCAATCATTGGAAGAAAACATAATGAATAATTTGGCGCGGCGGTGTAAAATCCCGAGCTCTGGAAGAAGTAGGTTGGACTTGGAGGTGCAGTACACGGCGGGGTAGAACGAATGCGGGCGTTTCGACGACATCATGGACCACGTTGCCGTGAAGGATTTGAAATAGGGGGGAGCATTGGTTCCAGGAACTGTTTGATTTGAAGGACAAAGTTATTTTGGTGACCGATGGAGCGCAAACTTAGATAACCCGGAGGAACAGTGGCATGGAAAAAAAGAGCAAGAAAAAGAAATCCGGCAAACAAGGCAGGACGCCGGCATTGGTTCCAATCACCCCGGATCTGCTGCGCGATGAGAAATGGATCCCATCCGGCTGGCCGTATGCGGACCACACCTTTAATCCTTCCAACGACTGGAAACATCTCTACCGTTTCCACGGATCACATGGATACTGCAACGATCCGTCGACCCCCGACGGATCGCTTCGCATCAAGCGCCGGGCGGAGGGGAGTTCGCAGCGGTTTCTAATCACCCAGAAGTTTGAGCACGACAGCGGACGCAACCACGAACTGAAGGCTACACTGCACTGCGCTGTTGATTCCGTGGCGACTCCTCAAGAGTGGCAGCTCAGGAGCGCATTCACAGATGGTGAAGGTCAATCAATCCCCGGCGCCGATTCCACGACCGACGGATCATTTGGCAACGGGAAAATCATTCTTTCAACCAATGGGTTTAAACAATTCCATGCCAGCGAAGGCATGGCTTCGGACTGGGCGTTGATTGAGGCGGTTCAGCGCCTGCCTTTCGGGATGAAGGAACCGCTGCGCTTCGATCTGCTGGAAGGGCTGACCCTGTTCCGGCCCCGGCATGAAATTTACTACCAAGGTATCGAGACCTTCAAGAGCGGCGGCCGCAGCCTGGGGCTGCACCGCTTCAACCAGCTCGGCACGGGTACGCTGCCGTACAACTATTGGCTCGACGAAAACCACCGCCTGATACTTTTTGTAACCCATTCCCGTGCCTACTGGCTCGATTCCTCGGAGGGAAAAGCATGAAACACAACCGACGCAATTTTATTCAACTCAGCACTCTGGCCGCCGCACCGGTGCTTGCCGGTTCCAGCGCAACCGCCGCAACGAACAGGCAACCGAACATTCTACTGATCGTCACCGACCAACAGCATGCCGACGCCATCGCCGCGCTGGGAAACCCCCATCTCACCACACCCGCCCTGGATAAGCTGGTAAAAAACGGAATGAGTTTCCGGCGCTCCTACACTACCAATCCGGTATGTTCTCCGGCGCGCAGCTCCATCTTTACCGGGCGGACATCGTCCGAGACCGGCGTCTATGTCAACGGGATAACCATCCGTGCCGACATTCCAAACATTGGGCAATGGCTTGGGGCCAACGGCGGCTATGACTGCGTCTATGCCGGGAAGTGGCATTTGAAAAAGAGCTATGACGACAATATTCCGGGATTCCGCGTCCTCCATACAGGCATTGGCGGTCTGGGAACGGTCTGCGATACGGCAGTCAGCATGTCCTGCGCCTCCTACATTCTCAGCAGGCCGAAACAGACTAAGCCGTTTTTCATGGTGGCTGCATTCATGCAACCGCATGATATCTGCGAATGGCTGCGGCACAACACGACCGTGCCGGATGAATTCCCCTATCCCTCCATCCGTAACGACCTGCCGCCGCTACCGGATAATTTTGAATTTGATCGCACCGAACCGCAGGAAATTTCCAGCCGGCGCAATAAGATTGAAGGCGTAAAAGGTAACTGGACCAAGGAGCATTGGCGCTATTACCGATGGAGTTATTATAGGCATATTGAACAGCTCGACGGAGAAGTGGGGCGCCTGCTCGACGCACTGCGAATGAAGCAACTGGATAGCAACACGCTCGTCATTTTCACTTCCGATCACGGCGAGGGAATGGGACACCATCAGATGGTGCGCAAATCCACTCCGTACGACGAAGCGGCGCGCGTGCCCATGGTTGTGCGTTTGCCCGGCAAGGTGCGGCAGGGAGCGGACGAAAAGCAGAAGCTCGTCTCCGGCCTCGATATTACACCCACCATCTGCGACTATGCCGGAGTGAAGCCGCCGCCCCATCAGCGCGGCTTCAGCATGCGGCCGTTACTCGAAGGCCGGCCGATGCCATGGCGGTCGCATCTGGTTTTTGAGCACAACGGTGACACCGGCCGCACCATCCTGACCGATCACCATAAATATTCTGTTTATCGCAAAGATCCCACCGGACTGCTGTTTGATCTGAAAAGTGATCCGCTGGAGACCCGGAACCTCGCCAGCGACCCGGCCCATGCCGATACGATTCGGCGGCACCGCGAGCTGATCAAAGCGTGGGAAAAATCGTTGGATCTCGATACCGAACGGATGCCGGAGACCGCCGGGTGGGCGAGGAAACTTGCATAACGAAGATGGAGAGAAAACGAATGAAAGTTATTCACTCAGCTTTGTTGGCAGCGGCATTTGCGGCTTCCTTGCCAACGGCGGCGGCATCGAAGG
>JAIPIO010000176.1 GCA_021734595.1 Kiritimatiellales bacterium
TAGTGCTTTTATGAGTCATTCAAATTTCAAAGAACAAAAATGCTTCAACTTCCTCAGCGATTTTAACATCGCCTTTTCCGTTGAAGCGGCGGACAACTTATCAAACACGTTGAGTAAGTCAACCGCTTTTTTCAAAAAAAGTTTTTCAAGAACATCCGCTTGAAATTCGCCGTTGCTAAAGCAACTGGTTTGTTTCAAACAAGGCGGCACATAGTAGCGATTCAAAACCGCCGCGCAACCTTTTTCCCAAACTTTTTTTTCATTATGTAAAAGATCAATTTCAGTGCCTCTCGGCACCCCTGTTTGCGCTGCACCTTCCGAATCGAATTCATCTGGTTGGTTGCTAACAAGGCGACGGAATCTACGCTAAAATGAAATCCGCGCAACTGTTTTTTTCACATTTTTTTGGCAAAAGACACAACCCGCTCACAAATAACCATTAACATAAGTAAAAAAACCTAATAAAAACCGGAATTTTCATGCTATATCGCCATAAAAACCCGGTTTCTGGCAGGATTCCCCCCTTTTACCGCCATAAACGCACTTTTAGGTAAAACAGCCTGCAAACACCCTAATTCACTGCAAACAGGCCATATATGCGATGTATGCAAAAAACCAATGACTAATCAACAACCCCGCCAATAAACGCCAAAACACCGTTTCCAGAGCACGGAACCCTAGGCAAAAACATGCGCATGTTTGTGCATCCCTCTCCCAATCATTGGAAAAAGTTTTCCAGACATTGGAAAAAATCGGGGCAGCAGTTTCCAGGCATTGGAACTTTGCACCGCAGGCTTCCAGCCCGCCCCACATGTGTAGCCGCGATCCGTGATCGAGGAACATTTGGAAGAGATCGTGCATCTAGCCTACGGACCGGCGGCACCGACCCCGGGGTTCCTCAACCCGCCCAGCCTTTGATTGGCCAAGTACGCCTTTCCAATATCCTTCGCAATGGCAACGCCGTTCTTTACGACCCTGACGGTTTTGTGCTTCCACTTGCTTGCCTGCACCATTCAACAGTTGCGCCAAGTTGTTCAGGTTACCTTGCAGGCCAATGTTGCAGTCGTAGAAATTTAAATAAGGATTGATCGAGAGATATCCGGCTACCATCTCCCGCAACAGAAATTAATCCAATATTTATCGTGATATTGAAATCGCGAACTACGCCATCAAGGGGAATATTGCGCCCTGTTTCCCCGTCTCATGCGGGGCGGGCGGAATGAAACAGATATATTAAGAAGGAGTAACGCGATCTTCAGGCATCCAGCATGACGCGTACAACATCGGCCGCGGAATAGTCCAGACTCCCGGGCGAACAGAAGCGGCCGATATCTGCCAGATCATCGCCCATCGTAACCAGACACTTCTCACCGCTGCCGTCTCCCAAAAGTTGCGGCACACCCACATTGGCCATGAGCGCGTTGCAAAGGCACTTGCGTCCCACCGTATCGCCTTGCCGTCCACCCTTGGCCACATAGGAGGCCTCCGGCTCCGAGGCGCACCGGTAGCCAATGGTTCCATCGGCACGCCGATACGGCTGGCGCAGGAGCCCCAGATCGCACACCCGCCTACGCTGCTGGTAAACAGCTTTGTCGGAGAGCGTCCCTGCCAGATCCGCAACTTTGAACGGGAAGCCGGTTGGCGATGCGAGCGGGTCGGTCACGACAGGTGCCTTGCCGGCCAGGGCAAGGCGAATCAGCTCATGGCGGGCCTCCAGCACGAGGCCGGACTCCTCGCAGAGCGCGAAAGCCGTCCCTGCCTGCACACCGTTTGCCCCCACGGCCAACGCCCGCTGCAATCCTTCGGCCGACCCAAACGATCCAGCCAGCCAGAACGGCAATCCGAGATCGCGGATGACCGAAAGCTTGGCGTCGTCGCGTGGCCCATAGATCGGCTCACCCTCCGTGGTCAAGGTCATCTGCCCGCGCGGACGGGCGTTGTGCCCACCCGCCAGATTGCCTTCGACAATAAATCCATCGATGCCATCGCGCACCTTGTTTATAAGAATCTTGGCCAGCGCCTCCGAGGAAACAATCGGCAGGAAATCCGGCTTGGCCAGCACATCCAGCCGGGCGCCTTCCTCCATGAAATCGGCAGGGTTAAAGAGCATGTTGCAGGTTTCGCTTCCGCCATCCGCACCGGCAATATGGATGGGATATTCCGCGGTCTCATGCCGTGTCAGTGCCGTTAATGCGCCAGGAACCGCCAGCGGTATCCCCGCGCCCATGACGATTACGGCCGCCCCCGCCAGCAGCGCCCCGTACATGGAGGCCAGCAGCGGCAACTGGATTTTCTCCAGATAGTTGATGCCCACCGGATTGGAATGGCCTTCCCGTGCAAGGAAGACCTCCACAAAATTACTTACAATGCACAACTCCAGCGGCTCGCGCCGCCCCTCGATGTCGGGCATGATCAGTCCCCGGTACGGGGCATCCTTCGCCTTCCCGCCGGGAACAAAGAACGTATCCAGGATACGCTGCGCCATGTGCGGGAAAGGGAAATGCTCAAGCGCCCGGCGGGTCAGACCCCCCGGATCGCCATCCTGAAGCCGGCGCGACACAACCCCGTCAAGGGCCGTGCCCGATACGACGCCCAGCTGCCCGAGTTTGGATACCGCCTGGGCCAGACACCAGTTCGAGATGCCGACACCCATGCCGCCCTGAATAATTTTTGGAGGAACAATTCTCATATCGGTGGGAATATGCCGGACTCACAAAAAAAAAGCGACGAGAATCGCAAAAAAGAGGCACCGCGGATAGAGCATTGATTTCGTCCGTTTTTTTCCAAACCCTGGAAGTTTGGCAGGGTAGACTTCCAATGATTGGAAGTCGCGGACCAGCGGACTCCAGCCATTGGAAAATTTGTTTTTTTGT
Source organism: Kiritimatiellales bacterium (assembly GCA_021734595.1). Lineage (GTDB taxonomy): Bacteria > Verrucomicrobiota > Kiritimatiellia > Kiritimatiellales > Pontiellaceae > JAIPIO01. The sequence goes on from JAIPIO010000176.1 coordinate 2,874, forward strand.
TCATCCAACCCCTTCGCTAGATAGTATGGTTTAACCGAATGAAGAAACTCTGCACCATCCTGTCGGCGGCATTATGCTTCACAGCGTTCGCTGAGGAGGAGCGTGAACCGGTCGACTTTACGGACGCGCGAACCATCGCAAACGGGCTGCGGGAAGATCCGCTGGTACTGGTAGATTCGCAGGGCTGGGCGCAGCACGACCTGTCAATCCGCGGAAGCGGCTATTCCGGATCGGGCATTTCAATCAACGGCCTGAACCTGAAGGTTCCATACTCCGGACACTTCAATGCGGAACTTCCAATCCCTGGATATCTGCTGGCCGCTCCACAGGCCCGTTCGGGGCTGGACAATGTTTCGGGACACCTGGTCGGCACGGCCGCCTACGACACCGCACCGCAAAAACAGCGTATCCAGGCATCGGCGGGCATCGGGACGGAGGAGCACTACACCGCGGCCGTTCTCGGACAAATGGAAAACTTCGGTGCCTTCATGGACTGGGAAAAGGCGCGGCAAATCGATTATGACGCCAATTACCTCGACCGCATTTCCGGCAGCGCGCATGTCCAGGTTCTGCTGGACGAGTGGCTGATCGATCTGATCGGAGGGCACCAGCAGACGGATTTCGGTGCGCAGGGCTACTACGGCATTCCGTCAACGGTCTATGCCGAGGACCGCTTTGAGGATACGCTGGTCTTTTTTGGCGCCACGCGCGGCGCGCTTGACGACGCCTATATCAGATTGAGCAGTGCGTGGCGGCAGTTCGACGACACCTACCGGATCCCAACCGCCGGCTTCAAGAACGATGTCCGTTCACGCTTCGGCGCGCTGGCCGTTGAAGGCCGCACGATGGAAATCCAGAATATCGCGCTGAACCTGCGCGGCGACATCGAGAACGAACAGGTCGCCGGCGACATCGGCAGCCACGACCGCACACGCGGCTCGGTGCTGCTCCTGCCGCAGCTCACCTTCGAACGGTTCAAATTCACCGCCGGACTCAACGCGGTTTTCCAAACCTCGGAATCCGCCGAATGGCTGCCGCAGGCCGGCGCCGACTGGTTCGTAACGGACAACAGCGCGCTCTACGCCTCGTATTCGGGAAATGTACAGCAGCCCGATTACCAGACGCTCTACTACACCGACCCCTTCCACATCGGCAACCCGCTCCTGAACCAGCAGCGGTCGCAAAATGCGGAATTGGGATTCCGCCAGACGGTCTCGGCCAGCCTCGACTGGCGCGCGGCGGGATTCTACCGCCGGATGGACGACGCCTCCGACTGGGTAAAGAATACGGCGGCCGACACGGCGTGGACGGCCACCGACCTTGGCGCGCTCAGCGTGGCCGGGTTCGAATCGGAAATCAACTTCTATCCCTCCGACGAACTGGCGCTGCGGGCACTGTACCAATGGATCACCAAGGACGACTACGATTTTTACGCCGGGCTGTACGAACTCGACTATCCCGAACACCTGCTGACCTTTTCCGGCCATTGGAAACCCACCCGCGAAATTATGCTGTTCGCCGCCCAAGCCCTGCGCTACCAGACCGGCAACCACGCCCGCAACGGCAGCGACTTCGGCGCCGACGCATCGCTCGGCCTGCATTACTTCCCGCGCTTTGCCCGCAACATGCGCCTTTCGTTCATGGTTGATAACCTCTGGGGCACCACCTTCCAGGCCATCCCCGGCCTGAAACCGCCCGAACGCACCTTCACCTGCGGAATCACCGTCGCCTGGTAGGTTTTCGCCGGCAGATGGATCTATTTCACCCCCTTCTAAGAGGGGGAACTATAGCTATAGACATCCTTGATCTGCGGCACGCCGTACAACATCAATCCCGCCGGATATTACATCATGGCAAAAAGAAAAGCCTCCATTTTCCTGAACTTTATAATCGTTGTACTCATTATCAGGTATTAATCTGACTGGAAATTCCATTGCAAAGTGGCGCGCCTCAGATTAGATGTTGGCAGCAAGAAGAAAGGAATCTATATGACGAAACTAAAAGCATTCCTCTCGTGGCTGAAAGAATGGCAAGGCCTAATAGCTGCAGCTTTGTTTTTTGTTGGCCTGTTTCTCGGTGCTACGGGATATATAGACTCACGGATAAAGAAAACGGTCACCGAGAGTGAATTTTTATCACGCCTTGCCAGACGCATTCAGCCATCATTAATCATAGATCAGAACAAAACCATCGAAGCTGACCTAGGTGCCTGTGAATACATTGATTCAATTAATTTCGTGGTAAACACCAATCTCGACACTGTCTACAATCTGTCTCTTGGGAGTGCGAATTACGAATTCAGCCTTATGAAGCGGTATTATCCGATACCAAACCAGATTATAGTAACTCCCAAACAGCATTTAGCCTATGCACCGATGATCACACCACTTCCCCCTTTCACTTTTGATTATTCAACTCACAGAGGTGAAGGACACAGTTGGGTGTATGAAATATCTTACATAACTGGGTATCCAGAAGAGAAAGCACCTCCACTTCGAGTAAAAGTTGACATCATTAAATAAATATTTTCCCAACCAAAATGGAGCCTAATTGGATAGCGCCGGTCGATTCGGTCAAAGTCTGATTCCCAAGCGGCTCATGTTTAATGTTCAAAACATTCGGATCTTCATCCCACGACATAGGCAGACATCCCTGAGCATCGTCGCACCTATTGCAACCCTCATTGTAACTTGGGATAAAAAAGAGGCTGCATGTTTGGCAACATGCAGCCGATCCATCATAAAAAATGGCGGAGGAAGAGGGATTTGAACCCCCGGTACCTTGCGGTACACACGATTTCGAATCGCGCGCCTTCAACCACTCAGCCATTCCTCCGAAAAGGGTGCTACAAGGTAGAGACTTCGCCCTCGGCTGGCAAGCCGTTTTCTTCGACGGGTTGCCCGGCAGGCTCTATTGCCGGTTCGACAGGCTCTGCCGCCGGTTCCGCGGGCATCACATTGGATAGCGTAGGCAAAGGCGCTTCCACCGGCGGTTCGGCGTCCTGCTGCCGCGCCAGAAACTCCTTTGCCAGATTCCGGTAGGCGGCCGCGCCGACACAGTGCGGATCGTAGATCGTTACCGGCTTTCCAAAGCTTGGAGCCTCGCTCAGACGGACGTTGCGCGGAATGAGCGTCTCGAACACGCGGTCGCCGAAATGTTTCACCACCTCCTGCACCACCTGCTGCGAGAGGTTCGTGCTCACGTTGTACATGGTCATCAGGATGCCGCTGATATGCAGCTTCGGGTTGCTTGCGTCGCGTATCTGGTTGACGATGTCCACCATCACGCCGAGACCTTCGAGCGCGAGATATTCGCACTGGATCGGAATAATCACTTCATCCGCAATGTTCAGCGCGTTCATGAAAAGAATGCCGAGCGATGGCGGGCAGTCGAGAATAACGAAGTCATACTCGTCCGCATCAATAACCGGCTGCAGCGCGGTTTTCAGGCAGTGCAGATAGTCGTCGCGCCGCGCAATGGCAATCTCGGCGCCCGCCAGATCGAGCTCGGATGGGATAATGTCGAGATTCTTTATCTCCGTCTGCTTAATGAGCCCGGCGGCGGGGACGCCATCGAGCAGCGCAGGATAGATGCTTGCGCCATTCACTTTTTCCAGCCCGACGCCGCTGGTGGCATTCGCCTGCGGGTCAAGATCCACCAGCAGAATCCTCTTCCGCTTTTCCGCCAGGCAGGCCGAAAGGTTAACGGCGGTCGTGGTCTTTCCCACCCCGCCCTTCTGGTTCGCCAGCGCTAAAACTTTTGTCTTCATATTATTCGCGTCCATTCATCGCAAACCCCGATCCTGCGGGGCGGTTCAAAATCAGGCGTCATAGTAGCTCATAGGCCAGCACGCTTAAACCAAAAATCGCGGCGGTTTCCGTCCGCAGGATGCGCTCGCCAAACGAGACGGGGACCGCGCCCGCCGCAATGGCCGCCTGCACTTCCTCTTCCGAAAAGTCGCCCTCCGGCCCGATCAGCAGCGCAACTTTCTTTTTTCCAATCATTGGAAAATTCTTCAGCGCTTCGCGGAACGGTGTCGCGCCTTCGTAGAGCGATCCAACCAAAACGAGATCATAGTTTCCAAGCATTGGAAGAACCGCACCGAATTTTTCCAATGGATGGAGCGTAGGCAGCCAACGGACTTCGCACTGCTGCGCGGCATTGAGCACAATCTTCTGCCAGCGCTCCATCTTTTTATCATTCGGCTTGAATTCGGTGTGCTGCGATAGGATCGGATAGATGTTCGATGCGCCGAGTTCAACCGCCTTCTGCAGCACCAGCTCCCAGCGGTCCGGTTTCGGCACCGCCTGGATCAGATCGATCTGCACGGCCGGCGGCGGAACGTTCCAACGCCTGGAAACCCGCGCCTCCACCGCGCTTTTGCCGACGGATTCCACCACCGCGTCGGCCACGTTCCCCTGTCCGTCGAACAGCGTGATCTCCTGCCCCGCCTGAACCCGCAGCACCCGCGCCAGGTGATGCGACTCGTCTGGGGAAAGAACAACGATGTCCTTCTCCAACTCCCCTGCATCAACTAGCGAATTGATTCTCATTATGCGGGCCGGATTATTGGATATTTGTCAATTAATCCATCCAACAATCCATTTATCCAATCCTACTCTGCGTCCAGCTTGCGTTTGCGCTCGTAGAATTTTTCGGCGGTCTTCTTCATTTTGGCGGTCAGCTCAAAATGGTTTTCATGCAGCTGTTCGCACAGCTCCTGCATTTTCTTCTTCTCTTTTCCGCTGAGCCGCCCAGGCACTTCGATCTTAATCATCACGTTCTGGTCGCCCTTGCCGTGCCCGTGCGCGGCGTCGAACACGCCCTGCCCGCGCAGCCGGAATACCTTGCCGCTTTCGGTACCGGCCGGAATCTTGAGCTTCGCGTAGCCGTGAATGGTTGGTACATCAATCTCGCCGCCGAGCATGGCGGTATTGAACGGCACGGGGACCTCGCAGTAGACATCCAGGCCGTTTCGCTTGAAGAATTCGTGGTCGCGCACGTGGAAAACAATGAAGAGATCGCCGGTCGGGCCGCCGCGCATGCCGGCTTCGCCCTTGCCGGGGAGTCGCTGGCGCGAGCCGGATTCAACCCCGGCCGGAATCCGCAGTTTCAGCTTCTGCCGGGTTTTAACGCTGCCCACGCCATTGCAGTGAGGGCAGGGCGAGCTGATGGTTTCCCCTGCGCCGCCGCAGGTGGGACAGGTCTGCGAAAACTGGATGAAGCCGCCGCCGCTGGTCACCTGGCCGGTGCCGTGGCAAGTGGCACAGGTCTTCTTCGACGTCCCCGGCTCCGCCCCGCTGCCGGAGCAGCTCGAACAGGTTTCGCTGACCGGCAGCGTAATGGTGCGGTGCGAGCCCAGCGCCGCTTCCTCAAAATCAACTTCCAGGTCGTAGCGCAGGTCGGAACCGCGCGACGGGCCGTTGCGGCGGCGGCGTCCGCCGCCCCCGCCAAAGAGATCGTTAATGTTGAAACCGCCACCGAAGACCTGCTCAAAAATATCGGACGCATCATGGAAGCCGCCACCGAAGCCACCCCCAAACCCGCCAC
>JAIPIO010000177.1 GCA_021734595.1 Kiritimatiellales bacterium
GTTTAGCGCCACGGTGTAGATCCCGATCCGCACCGGGGTTTTGGTGTCCTGCATGGAGTAGAAGGCGGGGATGAATACCTTGGCGGCGCTGAAGACAATAAGGCCCGGGGCATAGAAGCGCAGGGCGCGCGCGCTGAGCAGGGTGGATTGCGCGTCGAAGCTTCCGCCCCATTCGAATATGGATTGGATGATGGGGGTGGCGAGCGCAAGCAGGCCGAGGGCGGCGGGCAGCATGATGTAGGCGAGGTGGCGGAGGGAGTGGGTGATGGTTTCCCGCATGGCGTCGATGTCGCGTTCGGCGGCGTGCGTGGAAAAGGTGGGCAGCAATACGGTCGCCATGGCGGTGGCGATAATACCGAGGGGGAAGTAGATGAGGCGTTCGCTATAGAACAGGGCGGCCGGTGCCCAGTCTCCAATCCAGATGGCAAGGTAGCTGTCGATCAGGACATTGATTTGCGTAATTCCCGCGCCGAGGGCGGCGGGTCCCATCAACAACAGAATCTGGCGTATGCGCGGGTCTTTCCAGTGGCTGGAAAAATGAAAAGGACAACCAAAACGTTTCAAGGCCGGTAGCTGAATGGCCACTTGCGCGATTCCCGCAAGGAGTACGGCCCATGCCAGCACATGGATCCGGCCGGATTCCCCGGTGCCGATGAGTGGGAAAATCCCGAGCATGGCCGCAATGAGAATCAGGTTGAGCAGGCATGGCGCAAAGGCAGGTGTGGCGAAGTGCCTGTAGGAGTTAAGCACGGCCATGGAGAGTGCGGCCATGCAGATGAAGAGGACGTAGGGGAACATGATGCGCGATAATTCAAAGTTGGTTGCCCATTTCTCGGTGATGCCTGGGACCTGCAGTCCAATCGAAAAGACGAGTACTCCGACGATGGCAATGGCAGAGAGGATGGCAGCAGACATGGCGGCGACCCTGGCGACCATTTCCCACGCCGCCTTGCTGCCTTCCTTGGTGCGGGTTTCAATGAGTACGGGGACAAAGGCGGCGGAGAGGGCGCCTTCGCCAAACAGGCGGCGGAAGAGGTTTGGTATCTTGAAGGCCACGAGGAATGCAGAAGCAAAAAGGGAAGTCCCGAAAAAATATGCAAAGACAACGTCGCGCAGCATGCCTAGCCCGCGGCTGAGCAGCGTAAAGCCACCGACAACGCCGGCGGAACGAATGACGGCTCTGTTTTTCAAATATCCTCCAGCGCCTGGGTGTTCCAGCGGGATTTAGAGAGGATGGTAAAAACAACAAATACGCTGGCCGCGATGATACCCATCCAGCTTTTGGAAATCCACTCCGATCTCCCGTACAGCCCGCAAAGCGAACAGTTGTTGTTGGTGAACTGATCAAACATCATTAGCACCCACACCCATCCCGCATGCAAACCAATTGATACATAGAGCGACTTTGTATATTCAAACAGCAGAGTCAACACAATCCCCGTTCCAAAAAGAGTCAGTGACTGCTGTACGAATGAACTGCCGGCTCGGTCAAATAGACGCGGCAGCATCCGCAATCCCGCGTACCATGTCTCAAGCTGTTCCGGGTTGGACGGCTTCATGAAATGGATGAGCGCGTAAACCGCCGCGCCGATGAGCAAGGCTACCGCGCATCCAAGCGTACGCTTAAGGAGATTGTGCAGAAAGCCCCGGAAAAAGATCTCTTCAATGACACCAATCAGAAGACAACCGCCGGTCGAAAGAAGAATTTCACCCAGCTGTTGGTGGAAAGAGGCGTCGGTTGGTTTCCAGTCAAACGCGTGCAGCAGCAGGCCGGGAATGTAGAAAACCAGCATGGATACAATGCCCAGTCCGGCTCCCATCGCCATTAGTTTCCACTTCCGCCTGTCACCGGTCAGTCCAATGATTGCGGCGTTGCGAATACCGCTCAGGCGGAAGGCGGGGTATAGGGCAAAAAGAACGGCTATCATCACACAGCGGGAAACCACCCGGTGAAATATCAGTTTATCGGCCAGCCATTGCCAGAAGGTGGCATCCGCATGCGCCTCTGCGATAGAAACCAGAAAGCGGTACAGCGCAGGCGCGACCAACGCTCCGGCGACCGGAGCCACCAGAAATATCAGCAGAAGGGCGCTTGCCGCCTTTTTCCTTTCAGTATCCATTTCAGACGGACTACGGATTTGGTTGCTTTCAATTCGCGGAAAAACTAAATGTATTCAATTCACTTATGTATAGCAAAAACAGAATGGCGACTTTTTATGGACAAACTTGGAAAAATTCTGACGGGCGACGAGGGGCTGATAAGGGCTTCGGAGGAGATCATGAGCCGGCAGGCGGTCGACTGGGACCTGACGGACCGCCCGCATGACCCGCTGAACCGGATGCAGACGACGATTGCCGTACCCGCAACCATTTCCGGCCCCGGCACCTTTTTAGGCAAAGCTACGCGTACCATCACCTTTGAGCCGACGGACCGCGAGGGCTGGTGGCTGGACCGCAGCGACCAACCCGGCTCGCTCCCCACCAAAGTGGAGATCGACAATGTATGGACGACCGGCCAGCTGGTGAGCAACATTGTGCTGCGCAGCGGCGGGCCCCACAACTATGTGCGCATGGTGGAGCATCTTATTTCAATCAAGGCCGGACTCAGGATCGACAACCTCGTGGTCAAGATAGATTCCGGTGATCCGCCGCTGTTCGAGCGCGGCAGCATGGATATCATTGAGACGCTGGATAAATGTGGACGCAAAACATCCGACCGGTCGGTAAAATACTGTACCGTTAAAGAGCCGGTAACCGTTGGCGGTCCGGAAGGACAGGTCGTAACCATGGCACCGCCGGATGATCCTGCAAATCCGAGACTGATTATCGACAGTGCAATTTCTTTTCCGAATGCCATTGGGGATCAACGGATCATCTTTCCGGTTACCGAGGAGTTGATCCGCATGGCGGCGGTTGCCCGCACCAACACCCCGTTCGGGAAAATCCTGTACTGCAAGACAGTCGGGCAGCTGTTTGCGGATTTGCGCAACCTCGGCTACACAAGGAAAAATGTGCTGATTGCCTGCAAGCGTAAATATTTCAATGAGCCTCGGCTGCTTCATAACGGAAAATCGCTGGAAACCATCTGGCATCGGAGTGTACTGGATCTGCTTGCCGCGGTATCGCTGATCAAGGACGGGAATTTTGTCGGGAAAATAACCTCGTATAAAGCCGGCCACCGGTTGGATGTGGAGATGGTCACGCAGCTCTATCTCAACGATCTGGTGGTTCCGGTTGAAGTGCCGAAACCGGGCGGGGAGGCATCATGAAGTCGTACAGGAAGGAATTGTGGTTCGAAGCTCCGCGCCGTCGGCAGATCATGCACATCACTCCGCAGGTGGAGGAATGCCTGTGCGAATCCGGCATTAAGGAAGGCCTCTGCCTCGTCAACGCCATGCACATTACCGCTTCGGTCTTCATCAACGACAACGAGAGCGGGTTGCACTCCGACTACGAAAAATGGCTCGAAAAGCTCGCGCCTGAAAAACCCTATTCCCAATACGCCCACAACGGCTACGAGGACAACGCCGATGCCCACCTGAAGCGCACCATCATGGGACGCGAAGTGGTCGTTGCCGTCACCGACGGTCGGCTCGATTTCGGCCCGTGGGAACAGATCTTCTACTATGAGCTCGACGGCAAACGCCGGAAACGCCTGCTCGTAAAGATTATCGGCGAGTAGGCTCCCCTGTCATGAATCCCGCTTTTCATCGCACGGAACTTTTGATCGGAAAAGAAGCCGTCAGAGCGCTTGAAGCCACCCGTGTGATTCTCTTTGGCGTCGGCGGCGTCGGAAGCTGGTGCGCCGAGGCGCTGGTCCGCTCCGGGGTGGGGCACCTGACCCTCGTCGACAACGATGTGATCTGCATCACCAATGTGAACCGCCAGATGCAGGCCACCTCCGGGAACGTCGGGGCAGTCAAGGTCGAAGCGCTGAAAATGCGTCTGCTGGAAATCAATCCATCGGTCGACGTTCTGGCCTTGCAGAAAGTCTATAATCTGGAAACCTGCGAAAGTTTCGATCTTCCGGCCTACGATTATGTGATCGATGCCATCGACACGCTTTCACACAAGGTTGATCTGATTGCCCGCTCAATGGAATCCGGCGCAACGCTGTTTTCTGCGATGGGCGCCGCCTGCAAACTCGATGCCACCACCATCCGGGTATCCTCCATATGGGAATCATACGGTTGCAAGCTGGCGCGGTTTGTCCGTAAACGGTTGCGTCGCCGCGGTGCGACGGGCGACTGCCTGTGCGTCTACTCCGAAGAGTTTCTGATGCCGGTACACGCGGTTGAATCCGGTTGCGGAACCGGGCAGTGCTTCTGTCCAACGCAGAGCGATGAAGACGGGGAGGAAATCTCCGCCGATGTCTGGTGCAATAAAAAAGCGCAGATTAACGGATCGCTGGTGCATATCACCGGCACCTTCGGGTTTCATCTGGCCGGACTGGTCATTCAGGATGTCGTGCGCCGCATGAATCCGCAGGAATAGTTTTCCAAACTCTGGAAATGTCGGTACTTCCAGTTTCCAATCCTTGGAAATCCTAAAACAGGCGATGGGCTTTTTCCAACTTGGGAAAGTGATTTCCGAACGGTTCAAAGTGGTTCCATTCCACAGGATACTACCGCAGTTTGTGGAATGTGTGGGGGTGGACGACGCAACTCAGTCCTCAAGCACATAAATATACCCATCGGCGCGCTGTCTGAATGATCCGGTCTGGAGATTGCCGTCATCAAACTGGGTGTCAATCCGGGTCATGGCTTCTTCATCCAGAGTAGGATCCTTGACCGAAACGCCGGACAGCACCCCGAACACGTTGTAATCCCAGTCCCACGACCCGCCAATTACCGTATTTGCCCGCCATGGAAAGCCATCCAGAAACTCGGTCATTCCGTCTGGCATAATTCCCGGATAACTGTCAGGTGGATAGGTACCATGCTCCATGGCATAGTTCAGGAAGGCATGCGATGCGGTCTGGATATCACGGCAGAAACGGCTTTCGCGCGCTTTCCAGGTTGCCTGCAGGGCAGCGGGAACGCCGATGGCTGCAAGCAACCCGATAATGCTCACAACAATCATTATCTCTATCAGCGTAAACCCTTTGCTTTTTTTTGACCTATTCACCACAACCTGACCTTTTCATTTCTTTGAAACGCACATTGCATGCCAAAACCTGAATTGACTGTATTATCCCCAATATTTAAGGGAGTGGGCGCGGATAAAAGGTTTTGTAAAATGCCGGATTTATCAGAAGTGAGAATATTTGAAAGGCAAGTGCCTGGGGTTTTGCAGAACTGCATTCTTTCACCCGCCTTGTACATCGGGATTAAAGTAACGTTCCAAAAGGATCATGCTGCAAAGGCGGACTGTCTCCCGGTCCTTGATTCTGCTGATCAGGCGGTGGTAGCTGTAGAGGACTTTGAACAGGTGGCCATCGGCGACCCAGTCGCCGTTCCGGTTGTTCGTCACATCCCATCTCCGGTTCCAGCGATCCACATTCTCCTCGTTCTCCCAGTAATCCCTGGCCATGATTTTCTCCAACGTCACACGTTCCGCCATGGCAGTGGTCGTGGGATCGATCTCCGGAACCGGCGCACCGATATGTACGCGGTGGCCACCGTATCCGGAGCGGGCCATAACCGGATACCCCATCGCTTCCAGATTCATCAAGGCTTCGGTATGGGTGATCATGTGGGTGAAGTTGGGCCGAGGAACCGAAGGTCGGCCCAGGAGATCCTTGAATCGCGCCAGACTGTCGAATGTTGCCTCGATCATCTCCTGGGTATCTGCATAGGCTGGCTGATCACCCGGTTTCTGAGGCTTGATTTTGGCAATCTGGCGGTTGAGTCCGCATATTCCCTGAATCAGAGCCGGTTGAGCCATTCGGGGTACGTCCCGCAAAGCCTTTGTAGAAAGAGACGTGAAGATCACCGCGTGACCATGGGCACGCAAACCGCCCGTTATGGCCGGGGCAAGCGAGCCGGGGATTTTCTCAATCAGGGTCTCGTCCGCCGCTTCCTCCGGAAGTGGTTCGAATTGCGCTGCGCGCAGTCGGATCACGGCATCCAGCTGCTTCCTGATGTTGGCAGTCGTTTCTTCACCGAGTCTGTTTTCCCTGCATAGATAATAGCCCGCCAGCACACACGCGCCCCAATGGGCGTCGAACCAGCCGTTGGCCCGGGCCATGCCGGTGAGGCCCTTCACGAGATAGGAATCGTCCAGCACGGCACCTTCCCCTTTTTCGCTCGCGGCAGCATGGATGGTTTCGCCGAACGCACCGGGAATGGCAAGACCCCCGATGATACCCTTTGAAAGCTTCATAAACCCCTTTCGATTCATTGCCCGGTTTTCCATTGCGCGCCTTCTTTGGTCCTGGCTGATTTCAAATTACGGCATGCCTCGGTATTCCGTTGTTCCAGACATTGGAAATCCCCGTTCAGAAAATTCCAGCGGGTGGAAGTTCCGAGGGTTCCGGTTTTCCCGTGCCGTTGAACTATTAAAGTTTAGGGCTGATGCCAATGGCTGAAATATAAAAAATAAAGGACGGCCCTTTTCCTGGCTCCTACTTCCCGAGCGGTTCCAGATAGATGTTGCGAAACTCGATCGCACCGCCTTCGCTCTGCAGGGAGACCGGGCCCGAACTCACGCTGGCCTTGACGCCTTCATTCTGCAATTGGCCGTTGACGAAGACCTGTACAGTATCGCCTTTGCAGACAATGTCGTAGGCGTTCCATTCGCCCGGCGCCTTCTCGTTCGACTCGTGTTTCTTCTTTGCCACGGCGAACTTCTTTGGTCCCTGCTGGACGCCGTCCACGACGAGCGTCGCGGTGTTCATCATCACCAGGTCGCCTGCGCGCCCGCTTTTGAGCTGGGCCTCGATACAGACGGGAAAGTCCATGTCGGGACCGGTGCGATGGAGCAGAACGCCGCTGTTCGCCGGTTCGTCCGGCCAGCGCCACTCGACGTGGAGCCGGTAGTCGGCATAGTTCGCCACCGTGTGGATGTAGCCAATGAATTTTCTCTCGTATCCGTCGAGTTTCCCTTCGCAGCGCATGACGCCGTCGCCTGCCGACCATAGTTTCTGCGCAGCGCACAGTTTGTCATTGCCGGGGGAGTCTTCAGGCAGGAAGGGTACCCATCCGTCCAGGGTCTTGCCGTTGAAGAGCACGATTTTCTCCTTCGGGACGACCACCTCGTTCGCCGCACACGCAAAAGAGATCGCCATCACCGCCGAACACATCATAGTTGAAGTCAAAAAAAACTTTCTCATCGCCAACTCCTTTTCCGTATCTGAATATCGATCCCCATTGGGATCCGGATTCTTACCTGAATGCGATAGAGTGAAGCGTTCTGGGGTTCGGCGCAAGGCAAAATTCCAGGCCGCAAACACCTCTTTATCTCACGGAGATAGAAGCAACGGATGCCCGTGCAAGCGGCTTTGTCCGGAAATCCGTTTGGTCAGTTGCCCTTATTAATCCGTTGCAAAAAATCCAATCCCTGGAAATCTGTTAGCCGCCGACTTCCAATGTCTGGAAACCCAACGTTTGCCATACCCTTCGGTCATTGCCCCACATTCGTGTGGCCTCTCTTCCTTTAGTCGAGTTCCGCAGACGGGTAAACGTTGCTGCACTTCCAGACCTTGGATGGGTGGTTCTTATGGATTGCCGATGGAGTGTGCCCTGACACGTTGGAAAAATGGTGGCTGTGAGTGGACTTGAACCACCGACAAGCGGATTATGATTCCGCTGCTCTGCCGACTGAGCTACACAGCCATTGTTCAAAAGAGATGCAGAAGATAGATAAACACCCCCGCCTTGGCAAGGGGATATTCCAATATTTTTGGTCTACGTAGATTTTTATGGTGAAGGAGGTGGTTCTCACTCAGCCCAAGTTCCGTTCATCCTGAATTTGTCAGCAACGAATGAAGGAAAAGCAACGAATGTTTCGGCAGATCGGGCTCGCTGTGAATACTGTTTCCGAGTGCAAGTCAGCACGTTTTCTGTGTTTGGGTATCCGTTTTGGCAAATATAGCGCCTATTCCTGTCCATTGGATTCGTTGCTTTCCCTACATTCGTTGCAAATATTTTTCGTGGTTCCGTGAGTTGCGAAGCTGCACGCTTCACCATAAAATTCTACGTGGAGCCCATTATTCAGCGGTTTGGCTATTCCGCTCCGAACACGTTGATGTGTGCTTTGGGATTCTCGAATACCTTGGCGAAACGGCGCAGGACTTTAGCGCCGTGGAAGCCGTCGATGTAGCGGTGATCGAAGGTGAATCCGATCTTCACGCGCTGCATGACGCGTACTTCGCCATCGACCGCCACAACGCCTTCGAACGGTTTGCCGACGGCAGCAAGGAAGGGCGTCCGGGAGCAGGGAGTGAGTGGC
>JAIPIO010000178.1 GCA_021734595.1 Kiritimatiellales bacterium
GTTCTTTTCCATCTCATGCCCCAGAACGATCAACTGGTCCCGTCCGATATAGCCCAGCCGGTAGGCAATCTCCTCAATGCAGGATATTTTCAACCCTTGCCGTTTTTCAATCGTCTCGACATAGCTGGAGGCGTCGTGCATGGCGTCATGTGTTCCGGTATCCAGCCAGGCAAACCCGCGGCCCAAACTCTGCACATTCAGTTCGCCCCATTCCAGATACTGCTTGTTCACATCCGTGATTTCCAACTCGCCCCGCGCGGATGGTTTCATGGTGCCGGCAATTTCAACGACGCGGTTGTCATAAAAATAGAGCCCGGGAATGGCAAAGTTCGACTTTGGTCTTTCCGGTTTTTCTTCCAACGACAGCGCCCGCCCATCATCATCGAACTCCACGATGCCATAGCGTTCGGGGTCCATCACCTGATAGGCAAAGATCGTAGCACCACGCTCCCGGGAGCACGCCTCGTGAAGCATTGCGCTGAATCCATGGCCGTAGAAAACATTGTCCCCAAGAACCATGGCAACACGATCCTCGCCGATGAATTCCCGACCGATGATGAAGGCTTGCGCCAGCCCTTCCGGTCGTGGTTGCTCGGCGTAGCTTAATTTGATGCCAATCTGCGAACCGTCGCCCAGCAGCTGTTCAAACATGGGCAGATCCTGTGGCGTACTGATAATCAGAATGTCCCGGATTCCAGCCAGCATCAGTGTCGAAAGCGGATAATAGATCATCGGCTTGTCATACACGGGCAGCATCTGCTTGCTTACCACCTTGGTCAACGGGTACAGCCGGGTGCCTGATCCGCCCGCAAGAATTATACCTTTCATAGCATTAAATCTCCTTTTCCTGTTCCTGAAATAAAATCACTTAACCGCATCGATATAGAGCGACTCGTCTTTATGTTTCGCCAGATCCAGTCCGTAGCTGCTCCACTGGGGAACCAGACTCACATTGAATGGCTGTACAACTATATCGCTGTATCCAAGCTCGGCGAGTTTGGATTTGAGGTTGATCCGGTCATACATCCACTGATGCGTTTCACCGCGTTTGCGCGCATCTCCAAGCAGCCTGTTTTCAACAAACCGTCGAATTGGTTTCTGCCGGGCGGTGCCGTACGCTTCGCGCCGTACGGACTGCTCGATGATTTTTCCAACATATGCATCGTGGGTGCGCGAATCATCCAGAGAGCCATCGCAACGGTCGCAATGGGCGACGTAGTCCCGGCACAGCTTCTCAAAGTCAGGCACCGCGATACGCTGGATTCCGCCGGACTTCAGTACCCGGTAGATTTCCTTCATGAAATCCATCGCGGCATCGCGGTCGAAATGCTCCAGCACATGCGAATGATAAACCACGTCAACCGACTCCGACTCGAACGGCAATCTCTTTCGCAGATTATGGACCCGTATGTTGCCAGGCAAGGTTTTGAATTTTTCCAACCGCTCCCCCCTCAGGATACAGGGCGTCAGTGCACGTAAAAGCCGCGACTGCCGCATGCGCAGATAGATCGACCAATCAATATTGATCACATCCTGATGGGGACAGGGATCGGTGCCGCAACCTAGATTCAGTATTTTCATGACAGATCCCGTTGGTTTACAGGGAAAGGTTGTCCAGCCGTTCTTCCAGTCGCCGCAGATCTATTTTAAACGCGAGACGATGATCCCCTTCAAAGAGCAGGAAACTGTGTTCCAAATCCAGGCAGCGGGCAAGCCATTCAAAGCTTCCCAACACAAAATTATCGCCACAAAGCTCCAGCACGCGGCATCCCGGCGAAGCCCACAGCAGATTGGTCAGTGCCGATCCATGCCCGCCGCAAACCACCGAAGCCTTGCTGAACCAGCCCATTTGCTCCCGCAGGGACAGTTTTTCCGGTTCAAGAATCTTCCAACCTCTGGAACGCATCAGGGCGCACACCTCTTCATCGTTTGCAATGCCCCTCGTCCAGTCGGCCCCTCGGCACAGATACAGTTTTTCACGGGACGTGTCGGCTTCGGCATGCGGCAACAGCTTCCCTCTTAAAAAGTCTACGCCATAGGCGTTCCAGGCCCCCGTCATGGAAGTGAATGAACTGAAATAATAATGCTCCAGTTCAACCTGCGTGAAATCAGCTTCAACCACCCGGTTGGCAATACCGAACAGTTCGAACAGCTCCCGTTGCCACGGTGCGGGATGGGGCCGGATCAGGATTTTTGTGTCGGGTGGAAAACTTTCAAGCGCATGCAGCCGGGTCAACGCATCCATCAGGAAATGCCAGTACCCGTCATCGAGCCGACCGACAATGCTCGTCCAGTTTCCCTCCAACCGCAGAGGTATCCCGCGAACCAATGAATTGTAGGAAGCGTCGAAGCGGGCATATTCCCGACCGAACATCGCTTCTTCACACGCCCGCCGCCGGTCATCAAGCAGCACCAGGTTCGGGCCCGACAACCGGGCCCGGTCCACCCGCGCCCAGAATACCGGCCACGGCTGGAAGCCATCCTGGTTCAAGCCAGACCGCTTCACCAAAGAACCGGGGGCAAAAACCGGGACTTGTTGTGAGACAAAAAACACATGGCCCTCCGCCACGCCGTTCCCGAGTCGCTTGTGCAGCGAAAACGTTCCCTTGGGAAAAGGAAGGAAAACGCGGCCCAAACCGAGCGCAACGGAACGCAACTTCCGCCAGATGCCGCGCAGCACCCGATACAAACCGCCGGACCGCCGCAGCTGACCGATCCAAAACTCCCTGGAAGATACTTTTGCCATTACTCAGCAACCCTGCGGCCCATGTGGGAATGTAAAACATCAAACACATCCTCCGGCGCGGGATTCGTTGTCGTGTCGCTCACCGCTACGATATCCACGCCAAACGGATTGTGTTTTTTTGCGTACGCCATCCGGTGCGGCTCCGGTGCCCAGGTAACCACTGGTCTTGCACAGTAGACGGCCAGATGAATGGGGCCGCTTAATTCTCCGACCACCACGGTTGCAGATCCAATTACCGATACCGTCTCGTCCAGCTTTTCCGTTCGCCGGTCTTCGCACCCCTCAAAGCAAAGCGCATATTCTGGCAGTCCAATACAGGCGCAGCGCATCCCCGCCTGAACGCAGCGCCGAACCAGTTTTTCCGCCAGCTCCGGCCGATAGTTCCGGGATTGATCGGGACCGTCCTTCTCCATGGCCCGGAAATGGAAAACCACATCATATTGGAAACCGTTTGCCGCCGCACACAATGGCACGTGCTTTTGCCGCCAAAGTAACCGCCGATGCCACCCGGTGCAGAGCAGGTTGGTATTTAACAGGTCGTAATTTCGAATTCCGTTTTCTTCGGCAAACCGCCGGGCAAATTCATCCAATGATTGGAAAGACCGCTTGCCATACCAGTATCCGGCGGTTTTCAAATCGAACCCATGTTCATGGACCGTGGTATTCGGCATCCGGTACAGCGGCTCGCGGCCCGGATACGTAATCACGTGCACTTCCTTGTAGCGCGGCGCCAGCCAACGGACAAAACTTTGGAACTTGATGATTTCGATGCCAAACTCGCCGGCATACGGACCCACCACCAAAACCGGTCGGGGAAGCAGGCGCATGCGCAATCCAACAAGAACGGCTTTCAGCTTCTCGGGCAACCCCGGAAGATAGACCGGCTTGGTATTCAATTTTTTTGCCATATCCACAGGTTGGAACTCTTTCTTGACCGCCGTAGCCTTGCGAAGGCTGGTTTCCAAAGAGTGGAATCCCGGTTGTCTAAGATTCCAATGGTTGGAATGGTTTTTCCAACCATTGGAAGAGCGGTCATTCCACCGTTTTTTCAATGAATTCGTTGTACTGAACCAGAACGCGCTTTTCCTTCAGGCGCAGAAAGGCATCCTCGTAGAAAGAGGTCACCCATTCCCAGTTGTAGTAGTTTTCAATGCGCGAAGTAACCTTGGCGCGGAACGCCGCGGTCTTTTCCGGGTGATCCAGCAGATCCTGCATCACCTCGGTCAGCGAATCCTCCAGCCGCTCCTGATCGAAAAAGCAGCCGCAATCGCCGATCACTTCCATGTTCACTGTGGAATTTCGCACCAATACGCAGTTGCCAAAACCCATTTGATCGAGCAAGGCGGGCCGCGTCCCGTCGATACCCGCCGGCTGGACATAGCAATAGGCGTTGGCGCTCAGTTGCGCATAGTCGTCATCGAAGGCATATCCGGTAAAAACAACCCGGTCGTCACCAGCCGCCAGCGCATGCAGGGACTTCTTGAATTCGTCCGCATAGGGCGCATCGCCAACCACCACCAGCTTTTTATCCGTCTCCAGTCTCTGGAACGCCCGGATCAGCAAATCGATGGCGTTTTCGGGAACAAACCGCCCCACGTAGAAGATGTAGTTGTCCGGCACCAGCCCCCATTTTTCCAGGGAAGCCGGCACCTCCGGCGCATCTTTGGCAACCCGATACCCCGTACGGATGTTGGCGCCATAGGGGGCAAAGATGCTTTCATGGTTGTAGAGCTTCCGATAGCGGTCCAGAATCCCCTGCGCATCGGCAACCACCGCGTTGGAACAGAAACAAGCCACCTTTTCACACCACTTCTGGTAGGTCTTGGCGAAGCCAGACCATTTGTCGCGCGCCCAATCTTCGCCATCCACATTAATCAGCGTTTTCGCACCACTCATGCGCGGAATCCAGACCAACGGGCTATTGCCAACAATGCAGTAATAAACAATGTCATACCCTTGGAAAAGCGCGTGCAACGACGACAAAGCGGTGTGCGTAATGGTATCCAGATGCTTCGTCGGAATCGATGGCAGCGACACGATGCGCACCCCCTTGTACTCCTTCTTCACATCCTTGATGAAGTGCGACCGGTTGTACACCGTCACCGCATGCCCACGCTGCGCCAACCGAACGGCAAACTGTTCATAGAACTGCTCAAACCCGCTGTAGCGAGCCGGAATCCCTCTCGAACCGACCAATGCAATTTTCATTAGATAATTTTCCCTTGCCGAACCTCGAATTCTTCTGGTTTCAAGGGACTCTCCAGACGGTAAATCCATGGATCTGCAATTTAGTTTTCACATACCCACTTTTTTCTACAAAATTTCTGACAGCGTCGTGTGGGTCGGTAACCTCCGGGCGGGATATACATATCAAATCCGGCCTAGGCAGGTTAGTGACATCCTGCGCCGTTCCTGGATTTATTAATCCCTTCGGCTCATCATTGTCGAAGGTGGCTCCATAGAATTTGGCAGTCAGGTCACTGGCTATAAACCAAACCACTTTGCCTTCATGCTGGGCGTCCAAAGCAACCTGCACCGCCTTGCGATAATCCTCTTTTGCAAAACGGGACGAGAACCGCAGGCTCAACGCTGACCAGATTAAAACCATAATCAACACAATCCCAACCCATTTCATAATGCGATGAGAGTAAACAGCCGAAAGCAAGAGGGAAAGAACGACGGTATAAGCGGGTAAAACAGGTGCCAGATGACGCCCCCAAAATGGCCAGTTCACAACTGAGGCCAGCAAGAACAATCCAGAAAAATTCAAAACGCAGATCGCAAGTAAAAAAAACAGTTCCAAGACACGGCTACGATCACGTTTAAGCAAATAAAAGCCATATATCGTTGTTGCTCCGATTAATCCTGTCAGCAACCCCATACCGACAAAGAATGGCCGACATGCGTTTATAATTGGACCCAAGCCTGTTCGTGCAGCATTGCGCAGTAACAAGTGGGACGGTCCCATCCCATTCAAACCAATCAGTTCATAAAAAGAGAACAGTAGGTTTCCTATCCCCAAAGACCATACCTTTGCTCCTCCCGCACCACCAAGCAATGTATGGAGAAAATAAAGGCCCAGCCCCCCGAAACACAATACCCCGACTGCCAAAGCAATCCACTCGTAACGCGAGGGCCATTGCCTGCGCTTAATGAAAATTCCCAAGACCAACAGCCCCTGAACAACAGTCGGAATCACCCCCAGCATATGCAAGGCAGCGCTGCCCAGGGACGCTCCGAGAAACAAAGCCATTCGCCATTTTCTATTTCTGTCGTGATAGAAATCAAATAGCGCAACCAGCTGCCACATCGAAAAAAAGATCTGCATGGCATACGGTCGGAATTCATTCATATACCGCCATAAAAAGGGTTGCATCATTAAGACTAGGGGAAAAATGAGTACACGATTGTTACGCCCGAAGTATACTGCCCCAATAAATATTCCGATGAGCCATACGAGATTAAACGACCGTAAAGCCCATTCGTTGGCAGGCACCAACTGAGCCCAACCCCAGACACCAAATACATAAAGAGGCATTTGCGCCTCCGAGTTTGTATCGTTCCATATCTTGTCCGCTACCTTGCTCAACGAAGACAACCCCGAATACGCGGTAGTTGTTCCTTCATCAACCCAGAATGATTCAGACGAAATCATTAAGGATCCAACCAGCAATACAAGAACACTAAGTAGAATTACCCTAAACACACAAACTCCCCTTTTCCTGAGAACTGTTGATTCAGGAATGAACCAACCGTTTAAAATCCAAATCCATTACCTGCTACTCGGAACTTGATACATTTTTCGTTATGTACAACGGCCTATCCTTAACCTCGACGAATATGCGTGAAATATAGGTTCCCACCACGCCCACCGCGATCAATTGGACACCTCCCATAAAGAGGACGGCTAAAACAATGGTGGTAAAGCCCAGGACTTCCAACCCTTGCAAAAAACCAAAAAACTGCAGCACGCGCTGAATTAACAGAACGCACGAATACAGAAACGCGGCACCCGAAATAAGGAACCCCATCCCCGTAATCCATTGCAATGGCACATCGCTAAAACTTGTGATCCCATCCCAAGCATAACTCAACAACCGTCGGAAACTCTGTTTGGTTTCTCCTGCAAATCTCAGATCCCGATCATAGTAGACGTATTCGGTTTCGAACCCCGGCCAGCACCTCAGGGCGGGGAAGAAAAGAGAACGCTCCCGCAAATCACGCAC
Source organism: Kiritimatiellales bacterium (assembly GCA_021734595.1). Lineage (GTDB taxonomy): Bacteria > Verrucomicrobiota > Kiritimatiellia > Kiritimatiellales > Pontiellaceae > JAIPIO01. The sequence continues at coordinate 6,973 of JAIPIO010000178.1, forward strand.
ATGATCGGCCACGTGCCGATCCATCAAGCCGAAGGTTCCGCTGTTCCGAGGCATTGCCCCCTGACATAGAAAATTGAATGTGCGGTGAAACAGATCGAAAAAAAGTCTTCTTAATCCCGACTCCTTGCGGGAGTTCCGGCATGCCACCACGGTTTTTGCCCCTTTTTCCCAACAGGCGACCATCTCCCCGATTAATTCCGGGGGGTCTTGCAGGTCTCCATCCATAAACACAACCGCATCACCATCGGCAAAATCCAGACCAGCCTTGTATGCCGCCTGCAGTCCAAAATTCCGGGACAAGGATATCAACTTCCAGCAGGAGAGTTTTGGCAAAGCCTCTTCCAATCGGGCATACGTGGCATCCTGGCTCCCATCATCGACGATGACCGGTTGCAGCTCGAAACCTTCAAGGCCCGAGGCTACTTTTTCCAGTCGACTGACCAGTTCATCCACGACTGTTTCTTCATTAAAAACCGGAATAACAACAGAAACTCGTTTCTTCATTGCTCAACTCCATTCACCCATCAAAATGCAGACATTTTATCCGTTCGCCAAAAAATCCCGATAGGCTTCCATAATTCCTTCACGCAGCTGGGTTTTCTGCAACCAACCCAGCTCTTCCAGCCGGGATACATCCATCAGCTTCTGCGGTGTACCGTCGGCATGAACCCCATCCCAGGCAATACGGCCTTTATACCCTATCAACTCCGCCATCAGCGCGGCCAGTTCGGCAATTGTCCGATCACTTCCCGACCCGACGTTGATCGGCGTCGGACTGGAATACTTCTCCATCAGGAACAAGCAGGCATCCGCCACCTCATCCGCAAAAAGAAATTCTCGGCGGGGCGTACCGCTGCCCCAAAGTACAAGCACCGCCTCCCCTGCTGTTCTTTTTGCAATGCCGGACTGCGCCAACCACTGTTCAAGCGATGCGGCGGTTTCTGCGCAGACATACTTCTTCTCCCGCGCCCGAATACGTTTCAGTTCCGCTTCATTTCCTTCATCAAAACATTTGGCCAGATGGATTTTCCGGATAAAGGCGGGAAAGACATGTGAATTTTCCGGGTGATAATTATCGCCGATTCCAAACAGGTTGCAGGGCATCACCGAAATAAAATCACAGCCGTATTGCTTCCGATACATTTCGCACATTTTGATGCCGGCAATCTTGGCAATGGCATACGCTTCGTTCGTTGGCTCCAGCGCCCCGGATAGCAGACTCTCTTCCTGGATGGGTTCCGGTGCCAACTTGGGATAGACGCAGGAGGACCCCAGCAAGCAACCTTTTTCGACAGCGTCTACATAGGCACTGTGAATGACATTGTTTTGGAACATGAGGTTCTCATACAGGAAATCATCCGAATAGGTGTCGCTCG
>JAIPIO010000179.1 GCA_021734595.1 Kiritimatiellales bacterium
GTCTACGGGGTACGCCTCCCCCTTCCCGGCGACAGCAAACCGCTCGTGCTCGGACAGGTGCTCGCCGGCATGAACCCGGACGACAAGCCGCTGGAGGGCGAAAAAAACAATCCGATGATGCCAGTGGTCTGGGAAAAGAGCTACCAGACGGAAAACGGCAAGAAGGGTCAGGTCATCACCACCACCATGGGATCATCCAACGACCTGCTCAGCGAAGGCGTCCGCCGCCTGCTGGTCAACGCCGTCTACTACCTGCCCGGTCTGAAGGACCGGATTCCCGACTGCGCCAAGGTCGATCTGGTTGGGAAATTCGACGGGACCATGTACGGGTTCATGAAGGGCGATTTCTGGAAGAACAGGAACCTGAAGCCGGCAGATCTGAAGTAGTAACTATTAATCGAATCCCGCGCCCTTGGTCTTCAGTTTGATCCGCAACAGCAGCATATCAGAGGTGATGTAGAGCGAAGAACCGTCGTCGCCGAAGGTGCAGTTGGAGGTGGGCTTGGTCGTGACGATGGTACCGAGGTGCTTGCCTTCCGGGGTTAGGATTACCACTCCGCCGGGGCCGGTCGCGAAGAGGTTTCCATGTTGGTCGATCGCCATGCCGTCGTTGCCGCCACGGTTCTTTTCCCTGAGCTTGGTGGCATCGAAGAACACGCGTCCGTTTGCGGTGGAGCCGTCGGCGCCAATATCAAAGGCCATCCAAACGGGTCGCTTGCCGAAGGAATTGGCAATGTAGAGGGTTTTCCCGTCGGGCGAAATGCCGATGCCGTTGGGCCGCTCCAGGTCTTTGGTAACCAGATGCACCTTACCTTTTGTGTCGAGCCGGAAGACCCCCTGGAAATCGAGTTCCATGGCGGGATCGTTCATGTTCTTTTCTAGTCCATAGGGCGGATCGGTGAAGAAGAGGTCACCGTTCGGGTGGTAGACCGCATCGTTGGGACTGTTCAGGCGCTTGCCTTCATATTGTCCGACCAGTGTTTCGTACTCCGCCGCGGGTTCCAGTACAGGGGCTTTCATGCGGGCCATGCGCCGGTCCCCGTGCTGGCACAGGACGAGCCTACCCCGGGCATCGATAAGCAACCCGTTGGAGCCGACTTCGCCGCCACGACTGGTTTCGCCGGTATAGCCGGACGGACACAGATAGAGCCGGAGTCCGTTCTTTTCATCCCAGCGGTAGATCCGGTTCGGCGGAATGTCGGAAAACAGGACAAAATTTCCTTCCTTGACCCAGACCGGACCTTCGGACCAGTCGAAGCCTTCGGCGAGGATCTCTATCTTCGCGTCGGCCGCAACCAGTTTGTCCATGGCCGCATCTATCTGTTCGATGTGTCCAATTTCCGGATAGGGTGCCGCGATGGTTTTTGGCGGTTCGAGGGTGCCGGGCGAGGCGGCCATGGCCTCAACCACGGCAACGGCCAAACCGGCTACGATAATGCAATAATACGATTTCATGTCTGTGCTCCTTTTCCATGCTCAAGGTAGGGAAACCGGTTCGGGCGGGCAAGATCAATCACGGGCGGCCCGCCGCATCCTTTTTCCAATGATTGGAAAACCGGTTCCAAGCATTGGAACTTCTGTTTGGGCGGATTCAGTTGCCAAATAACGAATTCGAAACGATTAAATTACAGGGCAGAGACCGATCCCTTCGGTCACCTTTGTTTCCTCACTCGTTGGAGCTTCTTGCGAAACGAGCCAAAGCGGGCAGGGAATTTCAGGAAAACCATCTCCGTCCGTCGGTTGACGGACGCGCCTTTCTACCTCCAATCTCCGCGTTGCTCCGATTGAACTACAAAGACGGCGGTTTGGATGGCGGTGGTCTTCTATACAAGTTCACTCAAAGTCCGTCGGCTGACGGACGGGGAGTGGAAATAAATGATTTATTGGCTGAAGGAAAGGGTTTTGCAAGAAGCTCGTTTGTGTAGCCGTTCCGGCAACTTCCAATGGTTGGAAGAAAGAATTCCAATGATTGGAAGGTTTTTGAGCGGATTTTCCCCGCCACGCGGGAAAAGTTCCAGACGTTGGAAAGTGCCGGAATTCATTAAAACCGGAAGCGGATGTTTGCGCTGGCGGTCAGAGACTGATAGTTGTCAGCCCATATTCCGTCTATGTCGCCGCCGAGTTCCCATCGTTCCCCGAGCAGTGCAGTCAATCCCAGTCCGGCACGGATCGAGTCTTCCTCCGGCGCTTGCAGGGCAAAGGAGAATTGATCCGATCCGCCGGCCAGCCGGTAGTTTACCCGGTCGGAATCCGCATTGAACTCGTGCTGCCAGAAAATCCGAGCCGCAGGTTTCCATTCGATACCCAGCCATGTGCAGAGCAGCTCCATGCTTCCCCCCACCGATGACATCACACTCCAATGGTCGTAGGCTTCGACTTCCCGGGGAATTGCGGTGGTGGATTCCTCCCGGTAGGCGGGCTGGTCGTAGTAGCTGACCTGCATAGTTACTTCCGGTGTGATGGCAAGGGTTTCGCCTTTGCTGAATTCACGCCCTCCACCCAGATAGGCTCCATAGGTATCCGTACGATAGCTTGCCTCGGTGTCGAACGCTGTCCCCGAACGATGATCCACCGAAGAGTTCGCGTACGATAGGTTTGCGTCGAGGAACCAGTCAACCGTTCCCCATGAGGAATAGAGCGCCCCGAACCCCGAATCGACATCCGCCGAATCACCGTTGTCGGCCGACAGGTTGGAGCGGCTGGCGCCTCCGGCCGCTCCCAGCAGGGTCTTGCCGAAGACGCGGTCCAATCCGAATATCTGCCCCCAAAGGTTTGCGTCGTAACCGGTGTAGTCCGCATCGCCCTCACGGTCAACCCAGTTGCCGTAGGTACGCGACCATGCTTCCAGCCCCTGCCCGGGGACATGCGGTCCTGCCGGGCCTTGAGGTTGCACCTTTCTCCCGGTTGCCAGACCATTCGAACCACGGAAAGTATGGCCGCGCCCCGCCATCAGGCGGCTTTGCCGGGTGCAGTTCTGCTGTTGCACATTGTGGACGGGGATGGCACGGTTATACAGCTGGTCCAGCTGGCGGTTTTGCTCACTGCCCGGCATTCCGTCGAGCCGGGTCAGCATGGCTGAAGCATTGGCATGGGATGAACTGTCTATTGCGTCGCACACTCCAACCATCATCGACCCATCCTCAAATCCGGCGGTGTCGGCCAATCGCAATCTTTCGAGAATGGCGTAGATGGAATGGTTTTCGGCATAGAAATCGGCGTGAAGCAGGGAGTTCTTGATCTGGAATGCACTTAAGTCAGTAACATTTGTGGAACCACCCACTACCAGTTCTCCTGCCTCAACGATTTGGTTTGTATAGGCTTGGTTGTGCTCAAGGAAATGGAAGGGTTGATTGGTGTCGGCGGCATAGATGCCAATAATTGCATCGGCCTCAAACTCAGCGCGGCCACTCACCATCAGTGAGCCGGATAAAGGAAAAATATCCGGGCTGGCATTATTTAAGTGTTCCCAGACACCGACATGTAGCGCAGCGCCTTCATCCTGACGATAACTTTCAGCAAGTAATTGTCCGGTGAGGTAAAGCGTCCCTCCGCTTTGGTTATGAATGTGTCCGGTACTTCGTACCTCGGAAGAAATACTGATATCTGCTCCGTCCAAAACATCAAAGGATGGCATGACACTGGCCAATTTCGACAAATGAAGATTGGCGCCCGAGAAATTCGCGTCCGTCAAGGTGGCACCCGTAAAATCCGAGCCCGTCAGGTTTTGCCCGGAGAAATCCCAGTCTCTCATCCTATTGCCCGAGAGATTGATCCCCGACAGATTTTTCAGTTGATAGCTGGCGGTACTGTAGAATTGGGTGCTCGCCAAACCCCAACCATCCCTCACAGTATCTGATAAATTGGCATCCCGTATTATGGCATTTGTTAAATTTGCATTTCCCAAGGACGCACGATAAAAATCAGCACCGTTCAGATTTTGCCCGGAAAAATCCCATCCATCCAAAGTATTATGAGCGAAACCGGCTCCCGATAAATCTTTCACCTGATAGCTGGCTGTGCTGTAAAGTTGGTTGCTGGAAAAACCCGACTCTCCCCCAGTGCCCGAAAAATCAGCACCTTTAATTACAGCATTGGTAAAATTCGCTCCTTTCAGTTCTGTTTGATAAAAACTGGCATCGGTCAAATCCTGCCCGGCAAAATCCCACCCCTTCAGGTCATTGGCAAGCAGACCGATTCCTTTCAGGTTTTTCGCTTGGTAACTGGCCGTGCTATAAAGTTGATTGCTCGTAAAACCCATGTAGGTGGTACTGAAGAAATTGGCTCCGGCCACTATGGAATTCGTAAAATCAACCCCTGTTATATTCGCATCAAGGAAGCTGGCGCCAGTCAAATTTGCCGAATGCAGGTTTGCATTGGTTAATACCGTATTCTCAAAATTTGCATCCGTTAAATTTGCCGATTCAAGGTCTGTCTGTGCCAAGATTGCCCGGTAGAAATTTGCGCCGGCCATGTTCTGGCCGGCAAAGCTCCATCTGCCCAGGTCGTTCCAAACCAAGCCAATAGAACCCAGGGTTTTAGCCTTATAGCTGGCCGTGCTGTACAGCAGATTGCTTGTGAGACCATGGTAAGTTGTACTTCCAAAATTGGCTCCCCTGATTTCGGCATCTGTTATATCTGCTCCCGTTAAAATCGCCCCACCAAGATCTGCCCCGGTAAGATTGGCCAAACTTAAATCTGAATCCAACAGTTTTGCGCCGTTCAAAGAGGCTCCTGTAAGATTGGCTGCACGCATATTAACATTTGTCATGTCAGCTATGGCGAAGTTGGCCCCTTCCAGATTGTGTCCGGCAAAATCCCACCCACTTACGTTGTTCCCTAAGAAGCCAATACTTCCCAGATTCTTCGCCTTATAACTGGCGGTGCTGTAGAGCTGGTTACTCGTAAAACCGTATTGCACAGCGCCGGAAAAATCAGTCCCAAAAACCGTGGCATTCGTCATGTTTGCATTCGTCAGCGTAACGTCGTAAAAGCTGGCATGCGACAAATCAGCCGACTCCAGATTTCCGTTCATCAATCTGACTCCATTGAACGTTGCCCCTGTCAGATCGGCTGCATGTAGATTGGCGCCAGGCATGCGGGAAGAGTAGAAACGTGCCCCTGTTAGATTGGCTCCGCTCAGGTTTGCATTGGTTAATGTCGTACTTCTAAAGTCGGAATCTGTCAGATTTTGCCCGGAAAAATCCCAGCCATTCATGTTGTTATAGGAGAGTCCTATCCCTGACAGATCCTTCAATTGATAGCTGGCCGTACTGTAAAGCTGGTTACTCGTAAATCCGCGGGATGTTGTAACGCCAAAGTCGGTGCCCTGTACCAAACTGCCACTGAACATAGTATTCGTCAGTGTCGCGCGAAAAAACCTGCTGTCCCGCAAATCTTGATTTGAAAAGTCCCAGCCCGACAGATCCATGTTGGAATAATCATATCCATGGGCAACGACACGATGCGGAACAATCGCGCTCGCCAGCAGCAGCAATACCGTTATAACAATCCTGGTTTTCATCAAACTGTCTCCTGAAACAGCCGCTTCCTATTTTATTTGGAGACGACGGTGGTGTCACCTACGGCCACCTTCGTTTTTGCTCTCGTTTGCATTTTCATTCCTGCGTTTTTAAATGGCGCAACTTACCGATGACAAGCTAGCACACCCAAGGAGGTGTCAACGAATCTTCTTGTGGGGAATTTCACCACAAAAAGAAGAAGGTGCAATTCCGTATGGCACTTTCGGCTTGCACCTTCTGAGGCAGGCCAGCGACTCGGCTTCAAAATGGTGCTTGATAAACCGCGGGCGCGTTGCGATTGTTTGTCGGATTATTGCGGCAGGAGTGTACCTGCCGACGAAGCAGAGATAAACAGCCAAACCGAAACCCGGTAGAAGCAATCAGAAGTAATGGAGGAAACCCATGTCAGCTAGAATCAAGATCGTTAGCGCAATCAGTCTTTTCGCAATCTGCCCGGCCGTTTTTTGCGACAGCCAAATCGTTTTCGAAAAACAAAAGCTCAGTGATTCAACCTATGAGGCCGCATGTGCCGCGGATCTGAACAACGACGGGAAACTAGACATTGTTTGCGGCGAATACTGGTATCAAGGCCCCGAATTCAAGCAGCGGTATAAGATGTGCGAGCTGATGATGACCCGGGACTATTATGATGATTTTGGCGTTTACCCGATGGATGTCGACGGTGATGGCTTCATGGATATCGTCAGCGGCGGCTGGTTCGGCAAGACCCTGTCGTGGAGGCAGAATCCAAAGGGAAAAACCAGCGAGTGGACAGTACACAAGATCGAAGAGGTTGGAAGCATCGAGCGTCCTTGCTTCTGGGATATTGATGGCGACGGGTATGCCGAGATTATACCTAACATGCCTAGAGGCCCGTTGATCGTTTTCAAACTCCTGCGCGATGCTTCCGGCAAGGGAACAGGCGAATTCAAAAAACATGAAATATCGAGTCAATTCCAAGGGCACGGGCTGGGCTATGGCGATATCAACGGTGACGGCAGAAAAGATTTCATTCTATCCGCCGGATGGTTCGAAGCCCCTGCCAAACCTTTTGAGCAGGAGTGGAAATGGCATGCCGACTTCGATTTTGTAAAAGCCAGCGTGCCCATAATAGTGCATGACATCAGCGGTGACGGCAGAAACGATCTTATTGTTGGCTCGGGCCACGGTTATGGCCTGGTATGGCTGGAGCAGTCCGCCACAGGGACCTGGATCCGGCACGAGCTGGATATGAAAAATTCGCAGTACCATGAGTTGCGGCTCGCCGACCTTGACAATGACGGTGCGCCCGAGCTGGTAACGGGTAAGCGCTATCATGCCCACAGCGGCAAGGACCCGGGCGCCGAGGATCCCGTCGGCCTTTACTACTACACCCTGAAAAACGGCAAGCCCCGGGGCGTGACCATCGACTATGGCCCGGCTGGCGAAGCCAGCGGGGCAGGCATCTATATGTGGATAGCAGATGTTGATGCAAACGGCTGGAACGACATTGTCGCCCCCGGCAAGGATGGACTTTATCTGTTTAAAAACCAGGGGGCGAAAAAAGCCGCCCGTTCAAAAACCTCTGCCAAGGGTGGCAAGGGCTTTGTGCCGCTGTTCAATGGCAAGAACCTGGACGGCTGGCATGGCGATCCGCAGCTTTGGAAGGCCGAAAACGGCGTCATTGTCGGCTCTACTACGGAAGAAAACCCTCTCAAGCAGAACAGTTTTCTTTCGACGAAAAAGAGCTATGGCGATTTCATATTGCGGATCAAGGTCAAGCTGGGGAATCATAACAGCGGCGTTCAGTTCCGAAGCGAACAGCGCGATGATTATGTGGTGGCGGGATACCAGGCGGATGTCGCGGAAAAGAAATATTTCGGCATGTTATATAAGGAAAAATCAGGCGGCATCATGGCTTACTGGAAAGCACTGACTCCCGAGGAGCAGCAAAAGATACACGCCGCGTCAAAACAAGGCGACTGGAACGAGTACGAGATCACGTGCCGGGGCGACCGCATCAAAATGACGCTGAACGGTTATGTAACCTGCGACATACAGGATCCCGAAGGCGCCAAGGATGGCGTGATTGCTCTTCAGCTCCACAAAGGCGGTCCCATGCAGGCCAGCTTCAAGGATATTTATATCAGAGAACTGTAAGCCGTGCCTGAATTTAGTAGGTGGCTCTAGGCCGGGGAGGTCCAACGCGCGTACAGGTTTTGTCGAAGTGCTTACCGACGGGGATTTGTCTTAGGTTTCCGATATTTTCAAACAGCCAGTCGTGCGAGGTTTTGTGCTCGATGATCTTCCCGCGCGCGTCGGTTGCGACGACGAGATAGCCGCCATATTTCTGACCCCGCAGTCGCTCGGTGAGATCGAACTCGACCAACGTCACTTTTTCTCCACTAAACATGTGGGTTTTTTTATTCTCCTTGGTCGGCGTAAAGCTGCTTTTCTGGTGATCCAGCAGGATATAGTTATCGCCGTCAATCTCCTCGCCCATGGCGAAAAATTCGACATTCAATTCGTGGTTGTATTCGCTCGTGGAGGTTTGCTTGAGCTTGGCGCTAAAGACATAGTCCATGATTTTCGGCGGCTCCCGGTTATTGAACGGGCTCTGTTCGAGAACCTGCCGATCGGTTTGCTTGGAAAAGGAAATGCTGAACGAGGGAGGATTCGCGAGTTCGATGTATTCAAGGTCTTCCGGGGACAATTGCTCAAACGGGACTTTCTGCTTTTTCCCCTTGGCGGTTTCCAGCACAGCCTGGCTACCCATCATAGTGACATAGCTGGCTTCCAATGCGCGGCCCTTCGCCAATGTCCATGTTCGGACTTC
>JAIPIO010000180.1 GCA_021734595.1 Kiritimatiellales bacterium
GCTATGACGCCCTGATGCAAAAAATTGAAGATATGAACAATCTGCTTCGCCACTTGCAATCAACGAGAGGGTGCTACTAAAAACCAGCCCCGGAATAGTCCAAGGGCTGGAAGTCTTCGCTTGGTTGGTATCTGCCTAGCTGGCGTATTCGGGTTCCGTGCTGCCCTTCGAGAGAATGCACATGATATGGCCTTTAGGATAGTAGTGGCCGTCCATCGTTCCGGTATCGTCTTTAACTCCTTCCCTGTCTTCCCATTTCTCCCACCATTCACTGCACGAGGCCAGCACAAGCGCATCAAGCCACCCATCGCTACTTTTCTCGACGGGGCAGATGTCCAGCGTATGGCGGCACGACTCCTGTCCCATACTCACGCAAACCCGACGTCCTGAATCCTTGGCTACGGGGAATTCCGCATCTTCTGCCGGGGCGGCAAGTACGAGCCTGTTCAGCCAGTCGTTAAGACTCACGTCCGGCGGGCAGGTGTTAAGCGCTGCACGGTACGCCCTCCAGCTAATGGATGTTTCTACGGTGGATACTGCATCGGTGTTGCTGTTACTCATGGTACTGTCTCCTTTTGTTTGCCGGCATCGCCAAAATGGCGTTCCGATGCTTGGAGATATAGCGGCAGTTCGTCAAAATTCAACCGAAAAAAATTTGCGTGTTTGCATGAAAATACGCAAGCGCGCAAGCGGTTTTCTACATCCCGTTTTTTGAGATAGGTTTAGGGCTTGCATGGGCTGTGTGGTTACGCAAACTGCGGAAGAAAAAAAACTGAAAGCTTCGTAATGACAGACGGGATTATTGGTAAAATGGACACTCGAATCGGGCGAGGAGTCATGGATTTGCTGCATCAGGAAGGAATGATAATTCTTGCGAAACCTCCTGTTCAGAGTAAGCTACTGATAGAGAAGCATGCAGTCCGTATAATAACTATGTCAGAAGAAGTAGAGGATCTCCATGGATGAACTAACGCGACACTTAAATACACACATCAGTTATTACCAGAATCGGATCAGTTTGTTAGACAACAAATGCACCATCCTGATTGCCGTCCAAGCGGCGCTTGCTGCTGCCGTTACTTTTATCGTGGATAAGATATGTTTACCCTATGAGGCGTATAAATTGATTGGTTATATGATCTTAGCAGTCAGTGGACTGCTTTCTGCTGCTATCATATTTTGCCTTCTCCAGACCATCCGACCAACCAAGAATCCTTTAACGTTAAGAACTGGGCTTCCGTTTATGGATGGTGATGGTCTCATCTGGAGTAATTGGAAAAAGATAAGCGGGCAGGATGAATTTAGGAATAGAGTGAAAGAAATGACTCCCGCACGCGTTAAGATGGATTTGGAGGCCGTTGCATACAACCAATACTTATTGGTAGTTACCAAAACAGGTGACTACAGAATAGCCATGTTACTGGCGAAGATTCAGATTCTTTTAGCTATCGGTGGTATTCTTAGTATAATTTATTGGATTGTATTGTGCTAAACCTTAGCCATCACCCATCCATCTCGGCTTTTTCCCGCAGTTCCCGCACAAGCTTGAAGACCTGGTCTTCGAGACACGTCGGGTGTGTGGGGCTGGTGTAGTCGAGTTGCACGGCTGCAAAGCGAGGATCTTTTTCTGCGAGCCGGTTCCATGCCCTGATACTGGGCACCTCGACCATGCGCCTTGCATCGGCAAAGAACATCATTTTCCGGGGCTTGGCATAGAAGGCATCAAGAACGCGGTTGCGGTGCTCCATTGTGAAGCCCAGGCTTCTGCAAACGGATTCGACAAGAGCCACTCCGGCTTTGTCGTCGTGCTGGGTGATAAAGACTCCGGCCTTCATCATTACGTCATCAATATTCTTCATGTGTTATTTCCTTTCCGTAGTTGTTTTCTTTTCCATCTGCCTCCCTTCGTCCTTTCAAGCTTGGTTGTGATACAGAGTAGTTGAATGCGTACCGCCTAGACAGCCCAAAGTGTCCTATGCCGTTTTCGGGGGTTCCCTACAACTTGGGCGATATTTATATGATCAATCTGCGCGGGGGGTGGGGGCTCTCTCTCGTGTTGGTGGGGTTATGGTGGGGTTAACTCGGGGTAGTACAGTTGAATCCGCAGGAAACACATACCAACAGTAATTACCAGTGGAGAATGGCCGGGATAAAATAAAACCCCTGCAAAAACGCTGTTTTACAGGGGTTTTAAAGAGTGGTGGTGGGGGATGGATTCGAACCATCGAACTCGTAGAGGGCAGATTTACAGTCTGCTGCGTTTGACCGCTTCGCTACCCCACCGTTTCCTCGAAAGGAGCGAATAACTTACCCGAATATTTTCGTTTGTCTACTATCATTTTCAGATTTATGTCATAAAATCCCTCCAATTATGAATACTGTCTCCAAACCGGTTATCTGTTGCGGATTTACGCCTTGCATCCAACGCATGCTGGAGTTTGAATCATTTACCGTCGGCGAGGTAAACCGCGCCGCGCAGGTGACGGTCGGCACAGGCGGAAAGGGAACCAATACCGCGCGCATCATTCGAACGCTCAGTGGAAATCCGCTGCTGCTGGGCTTTTCGGGCGGTGAGAACGGGCTGCGGTTGGAAAACCTTTTGAAGGAGGAGGGCGTCGATTTCCGGTTTGTTCGGGGCGATGATGAAACCCGCACCTGCCAGACGCTGATTGAAAACGGCAATCCCCATGTCACGGAGCTGGTGGAGGAAGCGCCACCGGTCTCTTCCAACGATTGGAAAAAGATGGTGGAACTTTTCCAGTCATTGGAACTTTCAGGCGCGATTATTCCAATGTCTGGAAAGCTTCCGCCCGGTGCGCCGGACTCCGCTTATGCCGAATTGACCAGGATTGCGCAGGATGCCGGGGCAATTGTGATTGTCGATGCCCCCGGCGAACCGCTTTTCCAATGCCTGGAATTTTCCCCGGCGCTGGTGAAAATCAACGAGGCGGAGCTGCGCGGACTTTCCAATGATTGGAAAAATCCCGCCGACGGTTGCCGGCAGTTGATTGAAAACGGAGCGCTCGCGGTGTTTGTCACCCGTGGCGCGCAACCGGCGATCTACGTTGATAAAGATGAATCGTTCGAGGTTGTTCCCCCGAAGATTGCGGCGGTGAACGCGGTGGGTAGCGGCGACGCCGTCACCGCCGGGATTGCGTACGAGCTGAGCCGCGGACAGGAAATGCGCGAGGCGCTGATTACAGGAATGGCCTGCGGCGCGGCCAATGCGCTGAACCGGATTTCGGGCCTTGTCCGGGTGGAGGATGTAGAACGCTTGCGTTCGGAAGTGCAGATTGCGAACCACGGAATACACTGAACACACGGAAAAATTTCGGCAGGATGTACAGGATTCAGGAGTGGATCATACCTTCCAGATAAATTCGCCGGTGTTCAGAAAGCTTTCGAGTTGCTGAATGCTCTGTTCCGATTTGCGCATTACTGCCTCGTGTGTATTAAAGGCATTGTGCGGGGTGCAGATGACGTTGGGCAGCTTCTCCAGTTCCAGACTGGCGCGGATGATCGGGTTTTCTGACGGTTGCCCGGTACGCAGCGCGACGGCCAGCTCGCTCTCGGCGGCGTAGACATCCATGCCGACTCCGCCAAGCTGTCCGTTTTGAATCAGGGTCAGCAGAACGTCGGGCGGGGAGAGTTCGCCGCGGGCAATGTTGATGAACAGCGCGTCGGGTTTGATGCCGGAAAATCTTTCCGCACTGAAATATCCGCGGTTTGCTTCGGTCAGGTTCATGGCGCAGACGATGATATCGGCTTCCGCCTTTTTATCCTCGAATTCCACGTAATCGACAAACAGATGTTTTTCGACGGGATCGACGCCCCAGACGGTCATGTCCAGTCCCTGTCCGATGCGGACAATTTCGCTGCCGATATTTCCAACGCCGACCACCAGCAATGTTTTGCCGGCGAGTTCACGGCCGGTGATGCCGTCGCGGTGGAAGGTCCTGAACTGTGCAGTCTGCTGCGGAAGTTTGCGGGCGAGAGCAATCCAGAGCAGGAGGGCCTGCTCGGCGACGGCGCGGGCGCAGTAGAGCGGCAGGTAGGCCAGCGCGGCGGTGGTGCCGGTGGCCGCGCGGTAGGCCAGCAAGTGGTCATAGCCGGTGCTGCGGGAGAGCAGGGCCGACATTTTTCCCGACCATTCGGGTGGAACAATGGACTGGGTTCGCAGGCTGATGATTCGCGCAGGTGGTTCGATGTGTCCGGCTTCCTGGATGGTATCGGCGGTAAATCCGGCACGGATGGAAGCGGGCAGAAAGGATTCGAGTGCGGCCTGTTCTTCCTTGAAGGCCTCGTAGAAGAAAATATCAAGGGGTTCCATTTTTGCGTTCCTTTGCGCTGCGGCGCAACTCCAGAAAAAAATCCTGCATAACGGCTTTGCATTCATCCTCCATGAGCCCGGTCTGCACTTCCACGCGATGGTTGAGATCGGCATCGTTGAGAATGTTGAATTTGGATACGGCACCGCCGCGGACGGGATCGGTCATGCCCCAGACCACTTTCTCGATCCGCGCCAGTACAAGCGCGCCTGCACACATGGGGCAGGGTTCCTTGGTCACATACATGACCGCGCCGTTAAGTCGCCAGTTCCCGACCGCCTGGGTTGCCTGGGTAATGGCGAGAATTTCGGCGTGGGCAGTGGGGTCTTTAAGCAATTCGGTCTGGTTGTGCGCCTTGCCGATCACGGCGCCATCTTTCACGATGACCGCGCCGCAGGGCACTTCGCCCGCCTCGGCAGCCAACTGGGCCTGCCGCAGCGCCATGCGCATGAAAACAATTTCCGGTGCCAAATTATCCATAATACCGCCTTATTTCCGAACAACCCGTATATTGCACGAAATGATCAGGTTTAGAAGTATATTGGTGCCTGCAATCTTTCCAAGGTGCTTAGGCAACGTTATTGAAGATCCGCTGTCTATAAATATGATTAATATGATGGCTTTGCACGTGAAGTGCGCGGTGGTGGGAAGATAAACAGGAGAAAAACAATGACAGTTAGACGACGAGCAGTATTGGTATGCATGCTGATGGCAGCTATGACGGTGGGTTCGGTTATCGCCGGCGGCCAGGCTAAGCAGGTCCAGAAATGCGGTTGCCCGGAAGGACAATGTGCGTGTGCGAAGGTTAAAACAGCGAAGTGCGGCTGCCCGGAAGGAAAATGCATGTGCAAAGCCAAGGCCGCTGCAAAACTGCCCTGCGGCTGTGCGGTTGGACAGTGCAAATGTAAATAGGAATCCGTGGAGCCCGGATTGCAATGCCGGGCGGTGTGCAAAAGAATCCGTTCATTCGTATGGGCGGATTCTTCTTTTTGTGGAGGGAAATCCCGCAGCGAGAAAAAAAGAACCCTTCCGGCGAACCGAAAGGGTTTAAATGGAGCGAGCGAAGAGATTCGAACTCTCGACATCAACCTTGGCAAGGTTGAGCTCTACCACTGAGCTACGCTCGCGCTTTCCGTTTAAGGAGCCGCCATTATTGTAATCCACGTTGAGTTTGCAAGCATAAATAGTTAGAAATCTACCGGTGGAAATCCACCGATGTTGCGCCTGGTTGACTCAATATATTCTGATTCAGACGCTTAGCGCCCGGCCGTCAGGTTTTAATGCCGGGGTTTTTTTCTGCTGATAGCAGGATGCACGGGCTCCGTGTATAATTGCTGCAGGATGTGGGTGGATGAAGGAACCAACTCTCCACGGTTCTGAACCTTGATGTTTCATAATTTATCTGATAACAACTGCTGATTGCGAATGGGAGAAGAAGAGCATGCAAAACCTAGAGGCGAAGAATGTAGGTATCTGGAGCGACCGGTGGCGACTCGGTGCGCTGAGTACAACCGAGTTGATACATATTGCCCTGATTTCATCCATCGTGGGATTTTTATTTCTGATGTTCCACCTGTTGGGCAATACCGTTGAAAATGTGAACACCCGTTCCGCGTTTGTGTGGATGGTTGCCCGCTGGGGAGACCGGGTTTCATTTGGCGGCGCAGACTATTCGCACGGTTACCTGATCCCGTTTGTCAGCCTGGGGGTTATCTGGTACAAGCGTGGCGATTTCTTCAAGGCCACAAAAAAAGTATGCGTTTGGGGCCTGTGGGTGATCGTAGCGGCGCTGCTGATGCACTGGGTGGGCGCAAAGATGCAACAGACCCGTATTTCGCTGATTAGTCTTATTCTGCTTCTATGGGGCGTTCCTTTCTATTTTTATGGGTGGGAGGTGGCCAAGCTCCTGATTTTCCCCTGTGCCTATCTGATGTTCTGTGTGCCGCTGAACTTTCTGGATGCGCTCTCTTTTCCGCTGCAGCGACTGGCGACATCGATTTCGCACGGCATGCTGACAGGAATCGGTATCGAGTGCGAAAAGGTGGGGACCAAGCTGATCGGTGTAAACTTCCAATTGAACGTGGAGGCCCCCTGTAGTGGATTGCGCTCCCTGCTGGCCATGACGGCACTGACGGCAGTCTATGCCTATTTCACCCAGGACACGCTGATTAAAAAGTGGGCCCTGTTCGTATTGTCTATTCCGCTGGCGGTCGCCGGAAACATTGGCCGCATCATTTCAATCGCGCTTGTATCCATTGTCACCGGGCAGCGGCTGGGAACCGGTCTTTACCATGACTGGTCTGGCTATGTGCTCTTCACCGTCGCGATCAGTCTGATGGTGTTTGTCGGCAAACTGCTGAATATCAACTACCGGGAGCTTTTTTCAACATGGAGAAAAATATATTTAAACCATACCTGACGCTTGTTGCACTGCTGATTCTGACGTCGCTGGCGCTGGCGTTTACCGTGGATGTCGAGCTGTCGGACCAGGCCGGGGTGGTATTGGAACTGCCTGATAAGCTGGATGACTGGGTTGGAAATGAACTCCGGTTCTGCCACAACCCTGGCTGTTACGAAACCAATTCGACCGGCGGACAGTATTATATCAGGAACCTCGAGCTGCCGGATATCTGCCCGGATTGCGGAGAAGATCTCTATAAGATGAGCTGGGCCGAATACGATGCGCTTCCGCATGATACCCTGTTTGTAAAATCCGCCTATACCAATGAAAACGGTGGTCGTGTGTTTGTATCCATTGTGCTTAGCGGCGCGGAACGAAGCAGTATCCACCGGCCTCAGCGCTGTCTAGTGGGGCAGGGGCAAACCATCTCGGGAGACCATGTGATTGAAGTGCCGCTGGCGGGCCGGAAACCGGTCCGCGTGATGGTGCTGGAGACTGAACAATTGGCAGGGACCGCTGAAAAGCGCCATAAATATACATCCTACTATGCCTACTGGTTTGTGGGACAAGACCGGGAGACCCCCTCGCATCTTGCCCGCATGTTCTGGCTGGGATGGGACCGTGTTTTCAGAAGTGTCGCGCACAAATGGGCCTATATCGCCGTCTCCGGCATACGGGAAGAGGGCAATGACGAATATGATGCTGAAATTGCAGACTTCGTAGAGAAACTCTATCCACATCTCCTCGTGGAAAATGATAACTTGCGCGGAACCCCCTGATTCGTATCTGTTTTCAGATTACGCATTGATTCACTTTAAACGCATCCCTATCATGTGATGCGTTTTTAAATTGGAAGGAGAAAATTATGGCAAGGTTATTCATGGGACTCGACTCCAGCACACAGAGCCTTTCGGGGGTTGTGGTTGACTATGATTCAGGATCGGTGGTTTACAACGACGGCATCAATTTTTCAGAAGCGCTGCCGCACTACGGAACCGTAAACGGTGTGCTGAAAAACGACGATCCGGCCGTCGTTCATTCCTGTCCGTTGATGTGGGTGGAAGCACTGGAGCTGCTGCTCCAGAAAATGCAGGCCGAAGATTTCCCGATGTCGGAAATACTCGCCGTATCCGGTTCCGGTCAGCAGCATGGCTCGGTTTATCTCAACAGTTCTGCTTTCCAGGTATTGGAAAACCTGGATGTAAATCTTCCAATCATTGGAAACCTTGCCGGAATATTCTCTCGCGAAACCGCGCCGATCTGGATGGACTCGTCCACTTCCGCCGAATGCGAGGAAATCAACGCCTCGCTCGGCGGAATGAAAGCCGCCGCCGAACAGACCGGTTCCACGGCCTTTGAACGCTTTACCGGCCCACAGATCCGCAAGTTCTACAAGCAGGAACCGGACGCCTACGGACAGACCGCGCAGATTGCATTGGTCAGCTCGTTCATGGCCTCCGTCCTCGCCGGCAAGCTTGCGCCCATCGACCACGGCGATGGCGCCGGCATGAACCTGATGGATATTTCTTCCAGGGATTGGAACGCCGCCGCCCTCGATGCCACCGCGCCCGGCCTACATGAAAAACT
>JAIPIO010000181.1 GCA_021734595.1 Kiritimatiellales bacterium
AAGGTGGCACCGAGCAGCGGCCATTGCGTATCGCGCACCACTTCCAGGGCCGCCTCTTCGCGGCCCTCGCCGCGCTCCACGCGAATGAGAATGCCGTCGGCCACAACAATCGCATTGTCCACCAGCATCCCCAGCGCAAGAATCAGCGCACCCAGCGAAATTTTCTGCAGGGTAATGTCCATAATAAACATTCCGAGCAGTGTCCCGCAGATATTGAGCAGCAGCACCGCGCCGATCAGCAGGCCGCTCTGCCAGCCCATGAAGAACATCAGCAGCACCACCACAATCAGCACGGCCTCCACCAGGTTGAGCACAAAACTGTTCACCGACTGCGTCACCATTTCGCTCTGGTAATAGATGGAGTCGAGTTCCATCCCAGCCGGACGTGTATTCTCCAGTTCAACCAGCTTGGCCTTGATCGATTCGCCCATGGTCACGACGTTGCCGCCGGCGACCGTGGAAACCCCCAGCGCAATGGCGGGCTTCCCGTTCAACGTCATTTTCTGGAACGCCGGATCGTAGTACCCGCGCTCAATCTCGGCAATATCGCCCAGGCGCACCAGCTGGTCGCCGCCGCCGACATAGAGATCGGCAATAACCTGCTCGCTGACCAGATCCCCGGTCGGGGTAATGCGGATATAGTTGCCGTCAATTTCCACCTTGCCGCTCGGTTGAACGGCATTCTGCGCCTGAATGGTTCCGGCAATGGCCTGCGGCGACAGCCCGAGCTCCGTCAGGCGGGCGCGTTCAAACTCGACATAGATGACCTCCTGCTGCAGGCCCCAAAACGCAATCTTGGCCACCTCCTCGCAGGAGAGCAGTTCCGTTTTCAGCTCTTCGCCATATTCCTTTAGCTCGGCATAGGAATATCCCTCGCCGGTCAACGCAAAGAAGACGCCGAACACATCGCCGAAGTCATCGTTGACGATGGAGGGGCCGGCTCCCGGCGGCAATTGGTTCTGCATGTCGCGGATCTTGCGGCGCAGTTCGTCCCAGATCTGCGGAAGTTCGGAACCGTTATAGGTGTCCCGAATATCGACATAGACGATTGAAATCCCATCCATGGATGTGGAGTAAACCTCCTTGAGCTGGCTCATCGACTGGATGGCCTCCTCAATCGGGTCGGTAACCTCCTCTTCCACTTCCGCCGGACAGGCTCCGGGATAGGTGGTGACCACCAACGCAGTCTTAATGGTGAAATCCGGGTTTTCAAGCCGCCCGAGCTTTTCGTAGGACAAAAAGCCTGCGGCAATTAAAAGGATGGTCATCACCACCATCACGGTTTGTTTTCTTAAGGCAAATGCGGCTGGGTTCATTAATTGGTTCCTCTACTTTTCAACGTTCTTCAGCGCGAGATTTCCGTGAATCAGGCGGCTCCCCGAGACCACCACCTGCTCCCCCTCGGAGAGGCCTTCGGTCACCACCATCCGCGCGGCGCCCACCAGTTTGCCAACGCCTACCTTCCGGCGTGCGGCATGGCCGGACGCTTCATCATAGATCCACAAGGCGGAACCGCCGTCGACAACCGGGCTAAGTGCGGAAACAGGAACCGTCAGCACCGGGTCCAACGCAGGATCGTCCGCCAGCGTAATCGCGGCGCTCATGCCAGGAAGAATCCGGCAATTATCCGGAGCCTGGAACCCGAAGGTTACCTCGTAGGTACGCGTCAGCGCATCGGCCGCCGTGCTCCACTCCTTCAACTGCGCCTCGAATTTTTCCCCGGGAATCGACGGGAAAGAGACCTCGACCGCAACCCCGCCCTGCATGGGATGCCGCGCAACTTCGTTTTCCGGGACGTTCACGGCCACTTCCAGCCATTGGATGTTGTGGAATTGCAGTACCATCTGTCCCGCCTTGACCATTTCGTGGTTTTCCACCAGCTGTTTGGTAACGGTGCCGTCGTAAGGAGCACGCAATGAAGTATCTTTCAAGGCATGGCGCGCAATCGCGAGTTGCGCATCAATGTTCTTTACGGTGGCGGACGCGGAATCAAGCGCGCTTACCGCATGGTCATAATCCGACTGTGGCACCACTTTTTCCTTGAATAGGCCGGCGATGCGGCTGTAATCCTGCCCGGCATTCTGTTGCACGGCAACCGCACCGGCCAGCTGGGCCTCCAACGACTGGATGCGATCCTCGAAATCGCGGGGATCAACCTGCATCAGCAAATCGCCCTTTTGCACCCTCTCGCCCAGTTTCACGTTGACTTCGATCAACGGTCCACCCACCCGGAACGACAGCGCCGTCTCGTCCGAAGCCTTCACGATGCCGGGATAGCGGCGTTCCTTCCCGGCCGGCATCGCCCGCACCCGCTCGAACCGAACCGGCCGCGGAGCACTCTGCTGCGCCATCTTTGTTTCCATCTCGTGCTTCGCGGCTTCTCTTTTTTTTGCGCTCGAAACACTGATCAATACGACAACGGCAACGGCTAAAACACCGCCCCCGACACCTGTGACTATATTTTTATTCAACTTCATCGAAATCACTCCTTTAGATCTTCCTGTCGTCCGGCAACCCCAACAGCAACTGGGTCTGTCTCACCAATAAATCTTCCATCTTCTGCAGATAGGCCTCCGAATATTCCTTCTCGCCCAATCCCTTGAGCAACGCCTTTCTGTAGCTCGCGTGGGCAAAGATCGGCAGCTTCATGCAAACGGCATGCAGAAAAGCATCCGCTTTCCCCATGTTCGGATCGATGAGCCGGAAAAAGCGGTTCATGCTTTCCATGCTCGGATCCATCACTTCGGTTCTGAATATCTCGTAGAGCGTGTCATCGCGCTGCAACAGCTGGTAGATCACCTGGGAATGCCAGCCGGGACGGTCCGAACGGAACATATCCGTAATCTCCCCCGCGATGATGATCCGAATGACCTTCGACAAATCCTCAAGGGTAGACTCTTCACTCAATTCATCAATCGCCCCGTGAAATTCCTTCTCCGTGCAGCAACTCATCGCATCACGGACAACCGCCTCGAAAAGACCGTCCTTGCCACCGAAATGATAATGGATGCTTCCGATGTTTTCACCGGACCGTTCCGCTACGGCCCGGGTGGAAACACTGGCGAAACCCAGTTCCGCCGCCAGTTCGCCAGCCGCATTGACCATGGCTTTTTTCGTTTTATCCCCGGTTGAATATGTCGTCATAGCAAGCCTCCGTTCTCTTGACAATCAGAGTAAATTTAATCGATCGTGCAAATTAGTCAACTGATTAAATTATAAAACTGCTTTGCGGATTGATCGAAATGCCCCGCTGCGGCAGATTCCATCCATGCACAGCCCATATCTTCAATATAAAGACTACATGGCCGAATGCTACGGAGAGCCGCTCTTCCGCGTGCCGATCGATTTTGGCCTCGGCTGCCCGAACCGCGAAGCCGATGGCTCCGGCGGATGTACGTTCTGTCCCGAGCACGGCGCGCGCGCCATACAGACCCTCGGCACAGAAACCGTTCAGCAACAGGTGGCGGAAGCGGTCCGCTTCGCGAGGAACCGCTATAACGCCAAAAAATTCATGGCCTACATCCAAGCCTTTTCCGCCACGTTCGGGAAGGATCAACAGCAAAAATACCTCGAGTTGCTCGATGCCAATGACTTTACCGCAGTCAGTATCGGCACCCGACCGGACTGCCTGACGGAGGAGGCGTACGGATTCCTGAAAAAACTCAACAGGGAAACCGAAACGTGGGTGGAACTTGGTGTACAGACTGTTAATGACAACACGCTCGAAAGAATCAACCGCGGCCACGGATGGGAGGCAAGCAAGACTGCAATCCTCAAACTGCGTGAATGCGACATCAAGGTGGCTGCCCATGTCATTATCGGCCTGCCCGGCGAAACCTCCGAGGATTTCCGAAAAACCGCCGATACCCTCGCACAACTGCCGATTGATGGCATTAAGATCCATAATCTGCACATTATTAAAGGAACTGCGCTCGCGGAAGAATATGCCAGTCATCCATTCCAAACATTGGAAGAATATGATTATGCCGAACACCTCATGGACTTTATCCGCCGCCTGCCGCCGCATATTCCGATCATGCGCATTTCCACCGACACGCCCGAGAACGAGCTGATTGCCCCGAATTGGCACATGGCCAAGGGGCAATTCCGCGACTATGTGATTCAGCAGATGACCTGCCGGGAGTGGAGACAGGGGGATCTTTCGACTGGAGTATTGGATAACGGGATAAATGGATCATTGAAAACAGATTCTCCTCTCCAGAAACCCGGCGATCCAATAATCCATCCATTCGTCCATCCCGTCGCGACCGATGATGGTTCCATTACGTTTTGGAACAAAGAATACAAGGAACACTACCACACCCCCGCCGGAGCGCGGCTGGAGGCCGTGGAAAAATATATCGTCCCAAGCAAACTGAAAGAACGGTTGGCGAAAGGCGACGTTGCACTTTTGGACGTTTGCTTCGGCCTTGGCTATAACAGTCTCGCCGCCATGGAACTGGCGGCTGGAGGGACAGCGTCCTCGCTGTCCGGGGTCGACGAAGACCCTGGTTGCTTTCGCACCCAGTCTCCAAAACTAACCATTACCGCCCTCGAGATGGACCGGCGGGTGGTGCGGGCCGCGGCACAAAACATCCAGGCATTGGAAACCGACGCCTTCAACTGGAAAGACTGCCTAGCCCAGCTCCATTCCAGCTCCTATTGCAAAGTGCCTAATGCCTCGTGCCTCATGCATTGGGGTGATGCGCGCTACACTCTCACCAAACTTCAGCCATCCGCCTTCGACCTCGTCTTTCTCGATGCTTTTTCCACCCAGCGCAACAGCGAACTATGGACGACCGACTTTTTCCGAAAGCTCAAGGCCGTCATGAAACCCGAGGCCGTGCTGCTGACCTACTGTGCAGCCATCCCCGTCCGGGCGGGGCTGATTGACGCGGGTTTCTATGTCGGCGAAACCAAGCCCATCGGGCGGCAACGCGGCGGCACCATTGCCGCCATGCGTCAGGAAGACATCGCGATCCCCCTCACCGACCATGAAATGGAAATAATCAGCAACACCACCCGCGGCCTGCCCTACCGCGACCCGCACGGTGTCGACACCAACAAGGTGATCCTCCGCAACCGGCAGGAAAGGATTTCACAGAGCAAAAAGACCCCCGGCATACCGCAAAGCAAGGAATGAGTATATTATAATGCATTAAACTTATCTGATGCATGGTTCAGCTTGTTTTACGGGAAAAAGGGATCGAAACTAATCCCTAATTTCAGCAAAATAAATGTAATTTTTTTTCAACTTAGGCCTTGCCAACTATTGAACACGTTGCTTTACTCAATATAACAGCAGGTACACTATATGTTGGGTGCACATAAAAAAATCTGCGCAAATGTAGTAGTTTCGGCGATTTCCCACCATCGTCCGGTTTGTTTCTGTTTTAATTCCATTTCTGGTTCCACTCTTGAAAGTGCCCCGGGAGGACCGGGGTGCGCGTAAGGGAGTAAGTATAGGGGGGATAGACAACCATAAGGAGGAAGATGATGAAGAAGCTGCTATGTATATTAATGATTCTTGCAATGGGATTAACCATTCAAGCCGCCGAGAAAGTTGATGCTGGTCTCGGTTTCGGTTATCAGGGGATCTATTTTGGTAACCTGATCAACGCCGCCAGTTTGCGTTTTGCACCTGGTCCGGTCGGTGGACAGATTCTGTTCGGTACATGGAATGGTGACCTGGATACGAATGGTGGACCTGAAGCTGATATGAGACTGTGGACGCTGCAGGGCAAACTACTGTTCACCCTGATCGAAAAGGATTACACCGACTTCTACGTGGGTGCCAAGATTGGATATTCCTGGGCTGACATCAGCGTCTCTGGCACAAGCAACGAGCCTGACATCAGCGACTGGACATACGGTCTGTTGGTGGGCGCAGAATGGTTCTTCGCCGAAATCCCGGAAATCGGATTCAACTTTGAAGTTGCGTATGACTTCAATGATCTTGAATATGATTCCCCGGCAGGAGGCCCAGACGCTGACATTGGTCTTGACGGCGTCAACGTGAACCTTGGTCTTCACTACTACTTCTAAGATCAATCCAAAATCCAACGCCTCTGCCCCCCGAGGCGTTTTTCAGGCGCGGATTTCCGCGCCTGTTTTTTATTTCCATGGTTTTAGGATTTCCACGTCCTGGAACCAGACTTCCAATATCCGGAAAAAACACAACGTGAACTTCCAATGTTTGGAAAACTCTGGTTTATTGCAGCAACTATGAAACAGGAAATACGATTAACTGAAAATCTACGGGTCGAGAAGCTGACGCAGTTGGTCGCTCCGGCCCAGCTTAAAGACGATCTGCCGCTTGGCACAGAGCTCCAGCAAAAGATCCTATCCGACCGTGAGCAGGTACGGGAAATCATCCATCGGCGAAACAGCAGACTGCTGACGATAATCGGTCCCTGCTCCATTCATGATCCGGTAGCGGCGATGGACTACGCCGCCCGGCTCAAAAAACTCAGCGATGAGGTAAGCGACCGTTGTTTCATCGTCATGCGGGTCTATTTCGAAAAACCGCGCACCACCACCGGATGGAAGGGATTTATCAACGACCCCCATCTCGACGGATCGTGCGATATGGAATACGGACTGCGTACCGCCCGGCAGCTTATGATTGATATCGCCGGGCTTGGCCTGCCGATCGCAACGGAGTTTCTTGACCCGATTGTCCCGCAATACACCGCCGATCTGGTGAGTTGGTCGGCCATCGGCGCACGCACCACCGAATCGCAAACGCACCGGGAGATGGCCAGCGGGCTGTCTATGCCGGTCGGTTTCAAGAATGCCACCGATGGCAATATCCAAGTGGCCATAAACGCCATCAAAGCCGCAGGGACATCGCACAGTTTTCTCGGAATCGACCAGGATGGCCGTACCGCCGTGGTGAAAACCACTGGCAACCCGAATACCCATCTGGTGCTGCGCGGCGGCGACAAGCAACCCAACTTTGAAATGCCGGAGGTGACCTATGCCGCCTGCAAACTCGACGCCGCGGGGCTGACCCCCGCCGTCATGGTCGACTGCTCGCACGCCAACGCCAGCAAACTCCCGATGAACCAGGTCCCGGTCTGGCACAGCCTGCTGGAGCAGCGGCAAAAGGCCAACTGCCCCATTGTCGGCGCGATGGTTGAAAGCTTTATCAAAGAGGGCAACCAACCGATTGCGGGCGAACTCGAGTACGGAATGTCCATCACCGACGCCTGCATCGACTGGGAAACCACCGAACGGATGTTGAAGGGGTAGGGATGGCTCGCCGAGCCGTCCGCGCCCCGCCCTGCGAGGGCGCCCCGTCTTCAGCGAGGCGGCGCGTTCGGCGAACGCGCCCTACCTACATCGAAGCCAGCTCGCCAACCGTCACGTTGCCCCACCCCGACTGCGCCAGCAGGTGTTCCAGCAGCATGGCCGAAGCGACCGC
Source organism: Kiritimatiellales bacterium (assembly GCA_021734595.1). Lineage (GTDB taxonomy): Bacteria > Verrucomicrobiota > Kiritimatiellia > Kiritimatiellales > Pontiellaceae > JAIPIO01. The sequence goes on from JAIPIO010000181.1 coordinate 7,427, forward strand.
ATCGTAGAGCGCATCGTGCGCTTTTTTCCCAGGACAAAACGCGTCCACCCTGGATTTCAGATCCAACGCGGCAATCAGTTCTTCGAGCGCGTAGGACGGGAATCCCGGCCACGCCTTGCGGGCAATCTTCAACGTGTCGATCCACGGTCCGAAACGGTGCATCGGCGCGGCCAACCGCGTGAACCTTTTTTCCGTGGCCACATTGTGCGCCGCCAGTGGACAGCTCGTCAGCCGCGGTCCCATTTGCGGCCAAAGTTCATTCATCAGGGATGCTTCCGCAATTTCATCGCGCAGCAAATGGTGCCGTCCCGGCGCGTAGGCATTGAAGGGGCGGTTGGCGTCAACGCGCAACAGGCTTTCGAACATGGAAGCAGGATCGAGCCGCCCGTTCCGCAATGTAACCATGCCGATCTGCCAGGGCTCATCCTTAAACCCCGGTACGGAACCGGTACTCTCAAAATCCAGCACGGTTACCGCGGCTTCCTGCATGGCGTCGTTGGCGTTCATTACCGCCTTGTTTCGCAAATCCGGACTGTTAATGCAAAATGATTACGCGGAACCGATGCAAATTTCTTGTCGCCATCCATTCACGTTGCTAGAACATCTTCATGAAAACATCATATGCATTCGGGAAAAACACGGCCTTCACACTCATCGAACTGCTGGTGGTCATCGCCATCATCGGCGTACTGGCCTCGATCATAACCCCGGCGGCCAACAGTGCGGTGCGCAAGGCAAAATCGACGCAATGCCGCACCAACCTGAGCCAGATTTCAAAAGTCATTCTTAACTACGCCATCGACCACCAAGGCCGCTACCC
>JAIPIO010000182.1 GCA_021734595.1 Kiritimatiellales bacterium
ATGCATTGCCTTCGAACCGAGATGCCATCCCTCGCTGTGCGACATGGACTGGGGCCAGCGACTGGCGTAGATGTGGTAGCGACCATCGTCGCTCTTGACGATGCGTCCATCCCAGTAGCACCAGTTTTCGAGCTTGGAGTCTTCCAAACCGTTCTTGATGTCGCGCGGGATGGCGTTACTGCAACCCCAGATGCCTTCCGAGACCAGCGGCCCCTGCGGTTCCATGGGAAGGAAATAGTCGACCAGGAATTTCCCGGCGGCAGGTGAAGTTGCGCCGACAGTCAGGGCCGCCATTGCGAACAGTTGTATTATTTTCATTCTCTTCCTCCCTATTTCCAATGTCATCTCCAATGTCTGGAAGAAAACTTCCAATGGTTGGAAATTTTCCTATTTGACGGTAATCACGGTTTCCGAACCATGGAGGTCTTCCGATGCCGCGGTCAGGCGGATCGTGCCGGATTCGCCTTTCTTCGAGCGGACTACCACAAGAGCCAGTCCGTTGAATACTTTTCTTTCCAATGCCTGGAAGGATTCGTGGTTGGTCGGGTCGCCGTTGCCGACGGCAATGATTTCGCCAGGGCCGGTGATCGCATACTTCACGGTGTTGTGCGTGCGCGGAACCGGCAGGCCGTCCTTGTCGGAAACCTGGACGGTGACGAACACGAGATCGGCACCGTCGGCGGCGATGGCTGAACGGTCGGCGGCCAGTTTAACCGCAACCGCCGTACCGGTGGTTTTCATCGTGTCTTCGGCCCACAGCTTACCGCCCTTGTAGGCAGCAACCTTGAGTTCGCCGGGCTGGTAGATTACGTCGTCCCAGCGCAAACGGTATTCAAACGGCCCCTTCTTTTTGCGGCCGAGCGATTTTCCGTTGAGGAAGAGTTCGGCCTCGTCGCCGGAGGTATAGACATGCACCGGTGTAACCTGCCCCACCCGCTCCGGCCAGTTCCAGTGCGGTAGGATGTGCGCCATCGGCAGCTCGGGACGCCAGCGCGCCTGATAGATGTAGAAGCGGTCTTTCGGGAATCCGCACAGGTCGACGATACCGAAGTAGGAGCTGCGCGGCGGAATGTTGCTGCCCAGCTTTTTCAGTTCCTCCTCCATACGCTTCTTTTCCGCGGGGTCGGTAAAGTTCAACAGGTTGGTCTTGTCCTTGTTGTAGGGCGTCGGCTCGCCGATGTAGTCGAAACCGGTCCAGACAAATTCTCCGAAGACCCATGGATATTTATCCTGCGCCTCGAACTCAATGTCGGGGCGGTAGGCCCACTTCGGGGCGGACATGTCGTAGCTGCTCACCTGGAAATAGCCGCCGGAGCCCTTGCTCTTGTCCTCGACCACCGGAAAGAAATATTCGCCGCGCGAACTGACGCACGAGGCCGTTTCGCTGCCGTAGAGCGGCTGCCACGGATTCGTTTTGCGGAACTCTTCGTAAAGATGCGGTTTATAGTTGGAACCGAAAACATCAACTGTCTTTTGGAAACCGTTCATGCCGGCGTCCGCGTAGCTGCATCCGGCCGTGACCGGACGGGTCGGGTCTTCGGCATGAATGATGGCGGTCAGTTGGCGCGAGATCTGGTGTCCGTCTTCGCCATGCTGCTCGCGGATTTCGTTGCCGGTGCTCCACATGACAACACAGGGGTGGTTGCGGTCGCGCCGCACCATGCCGCGCAGATCCTTTTCGTGCCACTCCGGAAAGTGCAGGGAGTAGTCGTTCGCCGTCTTGCCCTTTTTCCAGCAGTCGAACGCCTCCACCTGCACCAGCATGCCCATGCGGTCGCACAGCTCCAGCAGCTCGGGCGCTGGCATGTTGTGCGAGGTGCGGATGGCATTGCAGCCCATCTGCTGCAGAATCTCGATCTGCCGTTCCAACGCGCGGGTGTTCACCGCCGATCCCAGCGGGCCGAGGTCGTGATGCTGGCAAACGCCGTTCATTCGAACCACCTTGCCGTTGAGGAGGAAGCCCTGATCCGCAGTGTATTCGATGGTGCGGATGCCGAAGACGGTCTTATACGTATCCACCACCTTGCCGTCCTGCATAATGGACGTCACCGCATAGTAGCGATTCGGTGATTCCAGGTTCCAGAGGTTGGGTGACAGCAGATTGATGGAACAGGTGGATTCAATCATGGATCCAGCCGCCAGCGCACCTTCGTTGGTCGCCTGCTCGGCAATCTTGACTGCGGTGCCCTCCTCGAAAATTTCATTGCGCACCACGATTTCCGCGCCGCTGGCCAACTGGTTTTCCACGGTGGTCCTGATCTGCACCGTCGCGGCCTTGGCGGAAATCTGCGGGGTGGTCACAAAGGTGCCCCAGTGCGCCACATGCACCGGTGCGGTTTTCACCAGCCGGACATTGCGGTAGATGCCGCCCCCCGGATACCAGCGCGACGAGTCGGCCTTGTTGTCCAGGCGCACCGCCAGCACGTTCTGTTTGCCGACCTTGATATACTTGGTCAGCTCCAGTTGGAACGAAGCATAGCCGTAGGGCCACTCGCCCACATACTGCCCGTTGAGCCACACCTTGCTGTTGCTCATCGCGCCGTCGAACTGGATGAAAATGCGTTTGTCCTGGTCGGTTTCCAACGATTGGAAAACCTTGCGGTACCAGCCGATGCCCGGCCACGGCAGCTTGCCGGTCTGATTCGGCAGCTCGGCGCGGAACGGCCCTTCGATCCCCCAGTCGTGCGGGACGTTCAAGGTGCGCCAGGCCGAATCATCGGCAGACGGCTTTTCCAGCCCCGCCGGCTCGGCCTTTTCCGACCCGTCCGGCATCTCCCCGAACCGCGCAAACTTCCAGCCTTCGTTGAAGGAAACGGTTTCGCGCGCCCACGCGGAAGACAGCGACAGGCAGCAGATCAGGAACAGCAGTTGTTTGGGTTTCATTTTGGAATCTCCTTTTATCTCAATTCAAGAGCGGATCATGCCAGAAGCGTTCATTCAATTCAATGACGATGAACCGGAATGGGCAGAACGGGAATTTTGCCGTTTCCCTAAAGAACAAGCCTGAATGGACGTTTTTCGGGGCGGATACCCATGGTTTCGCCGCTCCTGGCGGCTAATACCCTGCCGTGCTACGGCTACTCGGATAAATGCTTTAGAATCACTTGAGCCACGCGGCCGCCCAACAGATCGCAACCTGCCGGCGACAAGTGAATCCCGTCTTTCTGGCAAATGATCCTGTCGGCGTCATTCTGCTTCATGAATGCGTTCAAATCGTTCACCGGGATGTTCAACTCTTTCGCCACTTCGCGAGCCTTCGCGTTGTAGCGCTCGATGTCGGCGTTGCAACGCACGACCCTGCCGTAGGTCTCGGAGTCAGCCTGGCGTTTTTCATTCACTGCGGTCGTCAGCGCGAAGACGACTTTGGCGTCGGTCAACGGCCTGATTTTGGTGAAGATCGCGCGCAGGTTCTTCCCATAGGTTTCAAGCGTATGCCGCGGCTCGCCGGATTTGGCGGAGAGGAACATGTCGTGGAGACCGACATTGACGTGAACCACCCGCGGCTTCTTTCCCGCCAGCCAGCGTTCGAGATTCTCGAGCATGTAGGCCGTGTGCTGGCAATTGTCGGCCGGCGGCCAGACAACCGCCTGGCCCTCCAACGCTTCGCTCACAGCTGCCTGATAGTTTATCCGGATCGAGTCGCCCAACAAGATCACGCACGGCAACGGCTACGGTGCCCCTGGGCCTTCAGCGGCGCCCGCCATCAGCGGACAGGGAAGAAGAGAGCAAAGGAATGCGATTAAAAAGAACTTGTTTTTCGGGCGGACCGGAACAACGCCCGCGCCGGGTATTGCGCAGATCATGGAATCCCCTTTCATCGTGATTAAACCGCGAAGCGTGCCAGAAGCGTTCATTCAATTCAATAGCGATAAACCGGAATGGTCAGAACGGGAATTTTGCCGTTCCCCTGAAGAACTTTCTGAATGGATTCTTTTCGGGGCGGGTACGCGCCACCCATCTGTCCGTGAACATTTCGAAGCAGCGTTCGGGAGCAGAGTACCCGACAAGCTGACTTCATTGGTTCGACCTAATTGTATTTTCTTTTACAAATACAGTACTTCCGCATTCTGGACATTATAGTTCATTCGATCCAAATGCAGCTTTAAGGATTTGTGGGTTTAGGGAACTACATATCAGAAAAGTCCTTCCGCACTTGGGGCACACTCCAAGAACTGCGGCAATGAAAAGTAGAAGCAGAAATATCAGAGCCCCTATACCGCATGCAGTCATGATATATCTCCCGGTTGGCAACTGTTAGATGGTACACCGCTGAATCGAGGAAGTTACATTTCACTCGTATTAAAAACCTGCGGTATTTCTCTTTTCCAGCCATCGGATTTTTTCCGGCAGGTTCTTCCCATGGATGGAACCGCTGCGGTCTTTGGGGAGAGAGGGCTGAAGGTTAAACAGTAATAGAGTCGGCATTGTTTGCTAGCCTCGGTTCTGCGCACCAACAACGTTTGAAGGCACGGGCGAATGATTCCGAAGAGTCGCTGAAGATTTAGACCCGCCCCTGCCGCCACTCAATTCAACCAGCCATTCAATTCCCCACCCGATCGACGGTGTAGGTGACTCTGGCTCCGCAGAAACTTAAAGCGGAGTCAATAGTCGATCCAGGAACGACGAAGCTGGTATATACGGCATATTGATAGTTCTGATTTTCTACCGTTGCGTAGTGTCTTCCACATAGTCGATGGTATTGTCGTCGCCAGTACTGGTGGTTGATCCAATCGTAGCCAGCTGAACCACGCTTCGCGTCGAGGTGACGCGACTCCGGCTCAAATAGCCGCTGATACTGAGACTGTAAGACAAGGAATCGTCATAGTAATACAGCCTGAGACCGGTCACCGTGGCGTCCTGGGACAACATTACCGGTGCGACGAGCTCCGCCTCGATTACCGCTTCGAGTTTGAATGACGTTTCCAACCATTGGATGAAAAGTTCCAGCCATTGGAAACCGGCAGTGCTTTCTTTCCGCAGCATGGGGAAAGGAAGGGTTCGGCGCGAGCGCACCCGCAACGCTCATTCCATGTAGTATCTTATGGAAACGCCTTGGCAATAGAGGGAACCGCCCCAATCGCCTCCTTCCGGATACATTATGACATGGTAACTGTACGCGCCGTTATCAATGGTTGCATAACTTATCGTCGAATCGGTACCCGCAAACTGGTATTGCTCCCCCGCACTTGTGTAGGAAGCCATGATTGCGGTGGTGGTAAAGCTGATAGACTGGCGGCGCAGCTCAAACGCGAGGTTGGCGGTTACATTATCATATCCGTAGAATTTGATTTCGGAGACCACGGCGCCATCGGGCAGGTAGACGGGTGCATACATTTCCAGATCGCCACCCGTCATGGACGCAATCTCCCTAGTGGAGGAACCAAAGCTGCTACTGTCATACTCGGGTTGAAAGGAGCAGGGCGGAATCGAGAAATATTTGACAACCGAACCCGCATAGAGGCGACCGTCGCCGTACATGCGGACATTGCGCCCGGCGGCACCGCCCGCAAAGGACTGGATATAGACATCGTCCGTCGCGATCAAATCGTCTCCCGCCGTAATGTCGACACCCGCTGTGATATCGCCTCCCGCCATGATATCCCCGCTTGCGACGATGCTGCCGCGCACATCCAGCGCCTCGCGCGGCAACGGGGTACCGATCCCTACGCGGTCCGCTACGTAAAGCCCGGCCTTGCCATCGGTACCATCCAGGTCGACAATCGTTACGGCACTAGCACTTTCAGAACTGATATAAAGCCGATCGCCCACGGCATGGACACGCCGGGCACCATCCAGCGCATCGAATCCGCCCACCCCATCCACCAGTTCCGCCAAGGGCTGCGGTGATAAAGGATTCGAAATATCGATCACGGTAACGGCACCGGATAAATACGCGGAGGCATAGAGCCGGTTTCCGCCGACATGTACATCATATATTCCATGAAGATAGTTGAACCCCCCGGTTCCATGCAGCATCGCGGCCGCGACAACGGGCGCAGCGGGTGTTCGGCAGTCAACCACGGTAATTTGACTCGATGACCAAGCCGCAACATAGACGTACCCACCGGATACCGCGACGCCTCTTGCAGAGTTGAAGTTTTCGACTCCATCAAGCTGCGCGACAAATTGAGGGCTGGTTGGCGTTGATATGTCGGCGATGGTCAACGAATCGTCCTGAAATGACGCGATATAGGCATAGTCGCCCTCGCAAGCAACGCTATATGCCCCATCCAACAGGGTGAAACTTCCGCTTCCATCCTCCAGCACCGCGGCCAAGGAAGGAGAGGCGGGATTAGAGATATCCACTATCGTGACGGCATCCTCGCCACTGGATGGAAGGTAGAGATGGTTTTCGTGAACGCAGATCGAATAGACATACGATAATTTGTTGTAGCCGGCAACATTATCCACCAACACCGTCGTGAGCGAGGGATGCGCCGGATCCGCGATGGAAATGATGTTGATGGCGCCGTCACCGTCGTCGATGCCTGCGCCTCGACTGACCGCGTAGAGATAGGTCCCATCCACCACAAGGGCAGTGACAGCCTCCAAATAATTGAATCCGCCCACATTGTGCTTAAGCGTGGTCACAAGCACAGGAGCATCGGGATTGGACACATCCACCACGGTGATTGCATCATCGTTATAACTGCTGATATAGGCGTAGTTTCCCGAAACCACCGTGCATCTAACGCCGTTCAGGTTGGTAAATGTACCATCGGAATCGCGCATGACACTCCGCAGCTCGGGAGCCAGCAGCTCCACCCCGGCATCGACCTGCAGCCCCGCACCGGGATGTTCCGTTCCAATTCCAACATTCCCGTCGCCATCGACCACCAGCGCGTCATCGGGCGAGCCATCGGCGCTTGCGAGCGTGCTGCGCGCAGAGAGCGAGAGATCGTAGGGCTGGATCGTGCGGTTCGCGATGTCGGCTGATGTAATCGCTCCATCCTCGATATCTGCGGATGTGATGGAGCCATGGGCCACGCCCATGGCTTCCTGTGCCACCATGGCGAACGCCGTGGAAAGTATTTTTTCGCGCGGTGAGAGTGTGGTTCCGTCCACCTCCAGCTCCAACCAGTATTGGCCGTATTTTTCGGCATGCGCGAAGAGTTCAGCAAGATCGTCAAAATAGGGTTCTCCACCGCCAAGGGAACCTTCCGCCGCTGGATTGTCGCCCAGTTCGGTCGAATAAAAACCATCGTCCACGACCACACTGTCATTCTCGGCGTAGAACACTTCGCCGCCTGCCGGAGCATCGAATACACGGAAGGTAACGGTATGCGAACCGGACAACAGCGTGTCGCCATCGACCACCCGGCCCTGGTAGTTCATGTTGGTGGGCATCTGGGCGTGTGCCGCGGCGGTGGCGAGCAGGAGCGCGATGGCTGGAATATGGTGTTTCATGGTTTCCCTCCCAATTTAACTAATCAAGGTTCAAGAACAACGCGGTAGAATCCGGACGTGGTGACGGTGGAAAGGATTCCAAAATCGGTTTCGGTAGCGAGGGTTTCGTACCACGGCGCGACCGCTGCGGGATCGCTTGCGGTTACGGAGCCCACATGCGTGGTGACCACCGCGCCCGACAGGGCGCTGTAGTGGTCGAGGCGGTAGGTCTTGCCGTCGTGGGCCAGCTAAGTGACGACCATATTGGTGGATACGGGGACAATATCGACAATCACCAACGCACTGGCCGCATCGGTTGGATCCGTGCCGGCGGCGGCTTCGGCTCCGTCGGCGAATCCATCCGCATCCGTATCCGGGTCGTTGGGATCGGAGGCAACGGTTGCCGGCAACCAGGGTTCGCCGGACAGCTCCAGCTGATCCGCGAGCGTGTCGCCATCGTTATCGGCGTCCAGCTCGCTGGCGACACCGTCGCCATCGATATCGAGATCGGGCATGAGTATGCAGGCACCTGCAAATCCACCATAGTGGCGGATACCGCCACCGGAAGAATAGACATAGCCGCCCGACTGTCCACCCGCGCCGACGCAGCGTATCACGCCCGACGTGGATACGTGACCGGAGGCGTCCAGCACACTGGCGGGTTGATCCGGGCTTGCCGCGTGGGCAGCGGAGGAAAAGAGACACAAGGCCAAGACCCCAATTCCCAGGAAAGAAAGCGCATTGGGAAAAGATCGGAAACTTTTTTTTCGGCAATCGAGGAAAGCAAGCATGGGTAATCCTCCCTATCGTCCAACCGGAG
>JAIPIO010000183.1 GCA_021734595.1 Kiritimatiellales bacterium
GGTAGTTGGTGGCAGGCGTGGGATAAGCAAACATCGCGATGTCGCGGTAGAAATCCCGCTCCGCCTTCGGCTGGGGCAACACGGCGTCGAAGCGCTGCGGCCCGGCAACGTTTGTTTCCGTCCAGACGACATGCTGCATCGAAAGCTCCGGCGTAATCCACGGCCCGCCGCTGCCGCACCAGCCGGCATCGTTGTTCATGTTCACCTGCAAACCAAGACGGGCGGCCTCGTTGCAAAGATGCCCAAACAGGTTTCGCCACAACGGTCCGCCGAAGCCTGCCGTCCCTTTCGGCGTCCCCTGGTCGGTCTCCATGTACAGCAGACCGCCAATGCCGACCCGCGCCATGGCTTCCAAGTCCGCGGTAATGCCGTTGCTGGAAATGTTGCCGTCGAGCGGAAACAAATACACCCACGGCCGCGCCGAATCCGGTGGCGTCGCAAAACCCGTTTCCAATCCGTCGGCGCAGATCTTGGCGGCCAACAATCCGAAACACAGTACGATCATCATCCAGGTATGTTTACTCATCATTGCCTCCACCTAACAAATTTGCTTGATATTGATGCCCAGCAAGGCGGCCAGTTTTTCAAGCTTGGCCGCGATGTGCCCAACCCCAATCGCGCAGTGATGCGCCGGGCCACCTTTGGACCAGTCGTTCATGAACCCTTTGGCACCGATACTGAATTTATAGCGGCTGTTGGTGTTGCCGATCTGCAAAACCGAACCGGGAACCGATTCGCCCTCGGCCACCTGGAGCGAGATCGAACCGTCGCCGCGCTGCACCACGGACAGGATCGTAACCGGACCATGCTTCACTGTCATTTGGATGGAGAGCCCCTTGCCCGGCTTGCCGTGGTAGACCGACAGCGGGACGAGCGCGACCCGCCCCTCGGCAATCGCGAAATGCGCCGGGCCGTCGTGGCCGAGATAAACCACGTCGTCTTTAAAGTCGGAAAGATAGAATTCAGAGAACGATCCGCCGACCCCGAACAGATCCATGATTTTCATGGCCTGCACATTTTTCACTTCGCACTCGCCGGCAACCGGAATGTTGCGGCCTGTTAAGAGCGTGTTGCCCGCAATGACGGAGGTGACGATGTTTTCATATTCACCGGTGCCTTCGTAATAGTAGGCCATTGAGCCAAGATTGTGTTTTTCGATCAGCTTGTCGAGCGCGACCGAGGTCTTCGCCGCGCGCTCAAGTTCGGCCTGTTCGCACTCTTCCGATACTTGGAACCTTTCGTTGAATTCAGCCACCTTGGCGGCGACCTGTTCGTCCGTAACCGCCTGGCGCAGCTCGAACACCTCGCACATTTCCACAATCTCGAAATGGTTGCCGAAGACGGCCGACTGCTGCGTCAGGTCGGAGTAAACATCGAGCATCCCGCAATAATAGTGACCGAGAATGCCGACGCGGTTTTCGCGCATGCCGGCAGCGACATTGGCCGCGTCCACCCATTCCCGGATCTCCTGCCAGGCTTCGTCATCCTGGAGATAGCCGGTCACTACGTGGTAGTCGATCCCCGTCCGGTTAAAGACGCAGGCCAGCTCCGGTACCGAGCAGGACTGGCAGTGCTCCAGCCAGACGCCGGTCATGACGCCGCGGTCGCCCAGCGCGTTAAACTTCTCATAATCCAATTGCGCCACCGGCTGGAGATTGAGCATCACGACCGGAACCTTGGTTTTCTGAACCACCGGCAGCACGGTCGAGGAGAGCGCGTAGGTGGAGATAAAAAGGAAGATCACCTCGACATCCTCTTTTTTGAACAGTGCCGAAACCTCGTGCGCCTTTTCCACATTGTCCACCATGCCGCCATCCACCAGCTCGGTACCCATGCCCGCAATCCGGTCGCGAATCTCGGCATGATAGCCGTTCAGGTTGTCGAGCAACCCGTCGAACTGCGGCCAGTAGGTATCCAGTCCAATTGAAAAAATTCCTGCTTTCACTATTTTTACTCCTTTGCGTGTTTAAATTTTAATGGGCAGCGGTGGCACCCTGCAAATAGTTTCCGAAGCCGATGAGCACCGTGGAAAAAGCGATGACCAGAATGCCGGCCACCAGCGTGCCAATGGTTTTGCGCCCGGTGCCCTTCCATTCCTTCAGGTAGAGGCTCCACAGGTTGCTGGCAATGATGATGAACGACATGTGCAGCGTCCAACTGGTGAAATCATACTCGCCCATCTTGGTTGATCCCATGCCGTAGAACATGAACTGCAGATACCAGGTAACGCCCGCGAGCGCCGCGAAGCTAAAGTTTTTCATGCGGGGCGCGTCCTTATCGGCATAGTCTTTCCAACTGCCTTTTGAACAGATCAAGTAACCGCACCAGACCGCGTTGGTGACGAAGCCGCCGAGCAGGATCACCACGAGCACGGCATTGTTGACCCACAGCGCACCGGTGCCCGAGGCTACAGCCGATTCGGCAATCGGCTTGCCCGCCGCAAAGGCGAAGGCCATGCAGGCGCTCATGAGCCCGGCAAAACCGGCCACCAGCAAGCCGCGCCCGAGATGGAAATCCTGCTGTTCCCCTTCCTCCTTCGTTAGGGCGGATTCCTTCAGGTGTCCCGCATAGCCACACACCCCGATGCCCAGCAAACAAACCAGAATGCCGGCGAGAACCACCCAGCCGGGAACCGTCGTGAGCAGTTTTACGATACTGCCGTCATAAACGGCCGGAACCAGGGTGCCGAACGCCGCGCAAAAACCCAGCGCCACCCCGTAGCCGAGCGACATGCCCAGATAGCGAACCGACAACCCAAACGTCAGCCCGCCGATGCCCCAGAGCAACCCGAAGGCAAACGTCCACGCCAGCGTTGCGGGCGGTGCACCCAGAATGGCACCGAAAAGCTCGGGAACCGTCAGCAGCGCAACCACCAGCGGCGCGATGATCCATGAAAAGAATCCGTTCACCAGCCAGCCGCTTTCCCATGTCCATTTCTTGATCCGTTTGAGCGGCAGATAAAAACTCCCTGCGGCAAAGCCGCCTACCGCATGCAGAAACACACCCAATGCAACCATGATTAAACTCCCATTCTCCGACTCGTACAATTCAGGTTCACAAACACAAGACACCCTCTCCCCTCATTTAACAATGGACAGAATGGCATCTTTTTTGCACATTTTGACATTATGAACAAGCCCGACAAATCCTGGTTCTGCTACCTGCCGCAATCGCCCGAAGCGGAAGAATGGGGGCTGTTTGTCCTTGATGCCGGCTATACGCTGATTCCACCGAACACCCCCTACCCGCCCGGACAGCATCCCGACGATCATATGTCGGTGAAAAACGGGCGGACGCTCGACAGCTTCACCCTCGTCTACATCACCCGCGGTGGCGGCACCTTCGAATCGCGCTCCGGCGGAAAACACGCCATCAGCGAGGGCGACCTGTTTATCGTCTTTCCCGGCGAATGGCACCGATATCAACCAACTCCCGCAACGGGCTGGGACGAATACTGGGTGGAGTTCGACGGCGAGCAGGCGCGGCGCATCATGCGCAACGAGGAGTTTTCATTAAAGAGCCCGGTGCTGCGGATCGGCGACGACGACCAGATCCTGCGGCTGTTCATCGAGATTGCCGAAGCCACGCAAACCCAGTTGTTCGGCTTCGAGCACATTATTGCCACGCAAACCTCGCAGATTGTCGCACGCACAATGGCGCGACTGCGCTACAGCAGCGCCGAAACCCGCAAAATGGAAACCCTCATCCGTCGCGCCCGTTTGCACATCCTGAAAAACGCGGAACAGACCATCGACTTTCAGGAATTCGCCCGCGAGCTCGGCATCAGCTACTCCGCCTTCCGCCAGCATTTCAGGCAGATCACCGGTCTGCCACCGGGGCAATACCAGATCCAGATCCGGCTCAACAAAGCCCACCGCCTGCTGCGCAACAGCCCGCTCTCCATAGCCGCCATCGCCGAACAGCTCGGCTTTGATTCGATCTACTACTTTTCCCGCCTCTTCAAAAAGAAAACGGGACTCACCCCCACCGGCTACCGGAACAGCGTTTCCACTCCTTAATCGCCCCGGCGCGGGGACTGCCCGAAGACAAGCACCTCGCCCGCTATTCCCGCCGGGAACATTTTACCCGCTTTTATATTTCCAATGTCTGGAAGATATTTTCCAGGCATTGGAAATATAATAGCCACAAAAAAATACAAGGCGCCGCCGAACAGGCGGTCGCTGCACAAAAACTTCCAATGATTGGAAGCGGAGGAACGTTGACCCGGCCACGGGCAGCGTTGGGTTTCCAATGGTTGGAAAAAAAGTTCCAACGTCTGGAACCCGGTTCATCTCCTTTTCCGGGCGGCGGTGGAGCGGTCGACCATATTTCTGCTGGACCGGAGGTGGAAGACATTCCCTGAACAAACCCCTTGATGCACCTCCCTCTCAAGCACCAGGCCATTGTCGTCCTTCGTCCCGGAATTGTTCGCCACCGTGTTGTTTGCGAGGATGAGGCCGTTGCAGGCCATTGCATGAATCCCCGTGAACGTATCCGAAAAGTCCTTGTCCGTGATCTGGATCGTGCAGGCCGACACCACGATATCCTTGGCCAGTTTCCCTTCGATGCGGATCCCTTCGCGCGATTTCGGCCCGTCCTTGTATTTTGAGCACTGGCTGAGAATCAGGCAGTTTCCCACCAGGGAGGAGCTCCGGCCGTTTTTAATCCAAACTGGGTAGATGCCGGAGGCGGCATGGCTGTTCATCACGTTGAACATGGGCTCGCCGCCTTCGGCAATGTTCAGGACAAAGCCGTAGGCGTTGTGCACGAAAAAACAGTTGGATATGGCTACACCTTCGGTGGTGCCCTCCACGAGAACGCCGTAGGTGGAATTCATGCCATGGCACGAGTCGATGATAAAGCAGGTGGAATTGCCGGTCAGATGGATGTGCGCCTTGGTCGTGGAGGAAGCACCCCGAAAATTGCACTGGGTTATCCTGCCGATGTGGGCATTATGCCCGTGAATGGACTGGGTCCAACAGGCCTTGGCACCAACGCCCTCAAAGCGGCAGTCCTGCACCGAAAACGACGGATCGAGCCGGTCCGAACTCGTAAAATCCGCGAACAGGGCCGTCCCGCCGTTTTCAACACGGGTCGTGAATGCAATGCCGTGCACACTGAAAGAAGCCTTCCGGGCCTTGGATTCCGTCCAGGTCCGGGTTTCGAGGAGATGCAGCCCGCCGGCGTTTGTCCAGACCAGTCGTGTCACCCCGCTTCCCGCCCCGCGCAGCACGGCGGTCTTGTTCTTCAGCATCAGTTCCTTCGAGAGCACCGCCTGGCCGGCCGGGATCTTCAACACGCCCCCATCAGGAAGTGCATCCAGCGCCCTTTGAAAGGCGACTGTATCGTCGGTCGCGCCGTCCATTTTTGCACCGAAATCCCTGACATCAATTTCCCGTTCCGACGGAGCGGAAAAGGAAGTGGCGGAAATCATTAGAAATACAAAAAAAACTGTTCGCATATTGTCACCTCTGCTTGTCTGGTGTGTTTCCTCTTATCAACCCATCAGCGCCGGCGCGCCATCGGCATAGACCCGTATTTCAAAGACGCTGGCCGTCGGAGCGCCATGCGTGGCCTCCACGGTCAGCCGGATTTTATCGGTCGTGATCTGGGTAAATTGGTGACGGCGGAAACGCTGGAAATTGCCGCACGTGCGGACCACCTGTTGCCAAGCACCGTTCACGAAGCATTCCAGTGTGTAGTCGCGCACGCAAGCCGCCGGAAAGGGATCCCGGCGCTGAGTCGGCAGAGACTCCGTGAGATCGGTATCGAAAACACAGTGGATGGCCCCGACTTTCGACGGGCGCTTCAAGGTCAACTCAATCCATTGCGGCAGCGCCCGGCCCGGGTCCGACTCCCAGCAGTTCGCCTTTCCGTCGAGGGTCGGCCGCGCCACGCCGTTGACCACGTTGGCAGGCTGCCACTTGACCGCCCCGCCAGGTTCGGGATTGAGCTGGAGCACCATGCTGCTCACCTCGACAGTGGTCCACGACGGGGCCTTACCCTTGTAGATGCGGAAGCTCCCGAAGCGCACTGGGGCACCGGAGCACCATTGGACTTCGTCGACGGCCTCGAGATAAAGCCATGCATAGGGGGACGAAACCACGGCATTTACAGGAAACTCGACCCATTCCTTCGCACCGGCAGAAAACTTCCGGGTTATCGTCGCCACATCCTTGGCAGCGGACAGATCGTTGCCGTCTTGCGCTTCGCGCACGTGCAGGGTCACATCCCGGTCGGCCGCGGCTTCGAGATAGAGTTTCACCGACTGCAACTGCTTCCCGGCCTCCCAGCGAAAGAACTCCCCTCGATGCCATTTGCTTAGCGGAAGCCAACGCTCCTTTTGCACCATGTGGCCTGCCATCGCCGAAGTCCGCATACTGGACGCACGGACTTCGGCATCCCGCGCCAGATCGGCGGGATCGCGGTTGGGGACACCCGGAACATGCTGGTCGTCTTTAAGAAGCTGCTGCTGCAGCTCATCCAGATGTTTTTCATACACGCCGCGCGGGGTTGTTTTGTGGAGAAGCGCCAACGCCGCGGCGGTACCGGCAGCCTGACCGGTCACCGCGCACGAGGCTTCGATGCGCACCGTGCCCAGCGCCTCGTGGGTGGCGCTGGCGCAACGCCCCGCCATCAGCAGATTGTCGACATTGCGCGAATAGAGACAGCGGTAAGGGATTTCGCCAATCGGGATTTTAAGGTTTGCGCCGTTGGGACCAATGGTGGACAGGATCCCCTTGGGCGCATGCACGTCCAGCGACCAACCGGTGTGCCCAATCGCGTCCTTGAACGTGCGACCCTCCAGAGCGTCATTGGCATTCATCACATAGTCGCCCATCAGGCGGCGGCCCTCGCGCTTGCCGACCATAAACGGAATATATTCCATTGAATAATTCGCCAGTTGGTCGCGACCGGGCCACTTGTTTTTCATATGGCTCCAGAAAGCATAGTTCACGCGGATCAGCTCGTCGCGGGCAAACTCGGGATTCCACAGGTCATCGATATCACCCGTATGCTCCAGCCACCAGGTGCCGTGCTGGGCAATACCCAGCAGCCGTTCACCCGTGCCGCGGCCATTCTCCCAACCCACTTCCGGAAAGTCGTAGAGCCACGGCGGAGGATTGAACGGCTGGGGTGTCGCGGCTTTTGCCGTTGTGTAGAAAAAGTTCCTGCAGCAATCCTTGCTGGCGCCGCGCAAGCAACCGCTCATTGTTATCCCGTCTGCCTGGTCGGGGGCTTCGGCTTCGTTGAACTCGCTGCGTGCTTCGCGGCCGACACGCTCATCCGCGCCGGCGTGGTATCCCATCCAGGCATCGCCGCTGCAGTCGATGAACATCTTGCCGGAGAGAACTGTCCGTTCGCCCGTAAGCGTATCGCGCAGGATAACCTCGCGGATTTGCGCGCCTTCTTTCCTGGCGTCTTCCAGCCAGGAATTCTCAAACACATCCAGCCGCGGTTCGGCGTTCGCCATTTGCTCAAACGGGCGCGACACCGTAAAATGCCTGGCTTCCCTACCCAATGCCTTCTCAGCACCTTCCGCCAGTTCGATTCGCCCCGCTTCCTCGATGATACCCGTCTCCCGCACCGGCTTGCCATGGTGTTTTTTGGCGGCGCCCTGGACCGGAACACCGATTTCCACACTCGCATTGCCGCCCAGCACCGGCCGGTCGGAAATCAGCGCCGTTTTTGCACCCATCCGCGCCGCGGCAATCGCCGCGCAACCTCCGGCGGGGCCTGCGCCCACCACAATAACATCGTACGCTTTACCGCGCCTGATCCGATCGGAAACTCCGGTCAACCGCGCGCGTTCCTTTTTAAAGGCTTCTACATCTACCCGAGGCGTGTAGTTTAAATCCCGCGTCAGAATCACCGACGAACAGCGGCCAAACTGTCCGGTTTTATCATGCAAGGTCAAACCAACCGCACCGGACAGCTCATGCACCCCGCCATCCTGCCAGGTCCAGCCCGGTTCCTGCTGCGCGCCGTAGACCATGCCCGAGTCCCGGCCGTTGACCAGCAGGCCGAACC
>JAIPIO010000184.1 GCA_021734595.1 Kiritimatiellales bacterium
GGCAGCCGCAATGGAATGCGGACAAGGGGTTCGTCTACGCCCAGGAATCGATCATCTCCGGCGGTCTCACGCTGGTCGAAGGGCGAAACGTGCACTTTGGCCCGATCAACCCGGAGGAGGCGCGAAAAATCTTTATCCGCGAAGGAATGGTGCCGGGCAAGCTGAGCACGCGCAGCGGGTGGATCAAGCTGCATCGGCGCATGCTCGACGAGATCACCTCGCTGGAGGAAAAAATCCGTCGCCCCGGCTCGCTGCTCGACACAGATGCAATCTTCGACCATTTCGACCATCAACTTCCGCCCGATGTCTATTCCGTTAAAACCCTGGAAAAATGGATTGGCAAAACCAAGGCGCGCATCGCCATGCGCATGGAGGATGCGATGTATCCCCAATCCACGCCCATCACGCCGAAGGACTACCCCGACGAACTGACCTTCCACGAAGAGGATTTCCATCTGATCTACACCTTCGATCCCGGCGAGGAACTCGATGGCATCGCTCTCGTCTGCCCGACCGACAAGCTCGCCTTCCTTCCCGACTGGGCCCCCGACTGGCTTGTACCCGGCTGGCTCGCGGAAAAGGTCGGACGCCTATTGCGCACCCTCCCCAAAAGCCTGCGCACCGTGATCATGCCCATCGACCAAACCGCAAAGGATTTTGCCCTCACTTGCACACGTGTAGGCAGGCAGCAGCCGTTGATGGATTCGCTATCGTCCTATCTCCAGCAGGAATTCAAGCTTCCCGCCGATGCATCCGACTTTGATGAAACGGCCCTTCCCGCCTTTCTTCGTATGAAGGTGATCGAGACGGAGAACAATGAAATCGTACACATCCACTCCTCCATTTCCGACGAGCACCGGCTTTCCGTGCATCGTAGCGGCGCGGAAATGGCCTTTGCCAAATGGTCGTTACCGCCGCAAAAGGCATGGCCGGGCGACGTTCTTCCAACATTCATCACCGGCGCGGACAGCAAGAAAACCCGTGGCTACCCCGCACTGACCGCCGACGTGTCCGGCGTTGGCAGGCAGGTATTCATAAGCCAAACCGCTGCCGAACATTCACACCGCGCCGGACTCGTCAAACTGTTCCGCATGCAGTTTGCCGACCAAGTAAAGTATGTCGAGAAACGCCCGCCCCTCACCCCGGCCATCCAACTGACCATGTCCACCATCGATGATGAATTCCTGACCGGTTTTTTCGATGCGGCAATCCATGACGCACTAACCGAAGACAGCACCGTGGAGATACGCGACGCCATCACCTTTGCGCAATGCGCGGAGAAGGCGCGGACCATCCTCTACGAAACAGCCGCCGAGCAGACGGAAATTCTCGGAATCCTGTTGGAGCAGCGCGAGAAAATAATTTCCGGCCTGGAGCGACTCGCCGGCGCGGACGACTCGCGCTACGACCTCGAAATGCAGTTGGAGTTTTTGTTCCGCCCCGGCTTTTTCCAAACATTGGAAGTCTTCCACCGCTACCCACGCTACCTCAAGGCCATGCAGGTTCGCATCCAACGCATTCGCAACAATCCACAGGCCGACCTGCGCAAACTGGCCGAAATCGAGCCGTTCCAAAACCGGCTCACCGCAAAAATGCTGGAGACCGAAAACCTTTGCGAAGCGCACGACCTGATCGAATTCGCCATGCTCGTGGAGGAGTTCCGAGTCAACCGCTTCGCGCCGGAAATCAAGACGCCCGCAAAGGTTTCCGCCCAGCGGCTCGATGCCGCGTGGAATGAGCTGTCGGATTAAGCCGCCGATCTGAAAAAGACGCGTTGCTACAGCTTGATGAGTCGCACAAAACTTATAACCGCATCTTTTTCCAATGATTGGATAAAAAAGTCGTTCGCTTTTCCAGACGTTGGGAACATCATGTTCCCGATGAAAAACGTGGCTGTTTTCACCGCACCGCTGTCGCCGCACTGGATCTCTTTTTTCACGGGGCCTTTGGCCCCCTTGTAAGCCAGCGCCCATTTGGCGTTGTCGCGATCATAATAGGTAATCTTTATTGCAACCCTGTGCGGCCCACCCTTCAGGAACCGGTCATCCATTGCAAAGCCGATTTTGTCATTCCGCTTCCTAATGTCGGTGCGCCGCGCTGTAAAATCATATTGATGATCTTTGTGATGCCCCTTTTGCTTCTGCACAACCACTTTTTCGGTGGCAATGGCCTTGAATTTTCCGTCATCGCGCTGATACAGCCAACGTTCAAAATTCTTAACGGGCTGCTCGTTGCGCTCCTTGGTTTTAACCACGCTTTCGCGCAGATGGCACCAGACATCCGGCGATTCGGTCACGTTTTTACCCAAGCTCAACGCGGTGTAGGCCAGTAGCGGCGGATCAACCAACCGGGACTGGTTTTCCACCCACAGCATATTGCGGCGCATCTGCAAGGCGCGCAGCATCGATTCCCGGTAGCGGTGCGACCAGGTGGAGACCGGACCGAAACGCGCCACATGGATGCTTGGTGTGTACTCCTCGTTTTCGTCGAGCGAGGCCCGGTTTTCCGCGATCAGCGGCGCCGATTCATCGACGCACAGATAATCATCCTCATCAAGATACTGCCCCAGCGCCTTATTCTGGCAATGGAGCATATACATCTCCACAAAGCCGTTGCGCTGGCCCATGCCCATTTTCATCGTCAGTTCCAGATCGCGTTCCTGGTGCGACACCATGCACAACTTGCGCTCCACGCCCTCACAGGCGTCCGCCCATCCCTGCATGCGTTCCACAAAAAACTTCCGGTTCGGATCATCTTCTTCCGGCCCGTTGCCCTCTTCGCCGCGCGAACCGGAAAACAGATGGACATACATGCTGTTGACTTCGTCCATCTGCGGAATGCCGCTTTTACCGAACGCCATGAGCATGCGGAGATAGCGTTTGTGATATTCCGGGTGGTAGATATCCAGGTTAACGATCTGGAACGGCGTGCCGATGTTGTCCAGCCCGTGCTTTTTCATGGTCAGTTTGGGAATGCTATACCGAGCCAGCCAGCGCGGAGCACTCTGCTGCTTCACGGCGCCCCGTTCCCAGCCGTTTGGATATTTCGTTTCGTTGGGAAAAGAGAGCATCTCCCAGACCGATGCGCGCAGATGCAGGCCGATAAAATACTTCCCGCCCTCGGAATATTCCAGAATCTCCTGCCGCAGGCTTTCAAAATCAAACGTCCCCTCCTGCGGTTCGAGCGTGCTCCAACTGCAGTTGATATCCCGCATTTGGCGTCCGGGAAAATCCTTCACCTCGTCCTTGCCCGGAAATTTAATGCCGCTGGAAGGGTGCGGCATCACGTCCGGCGGCAGCGACCAATCCCAACCATCGATGATGTCATCCGAACTCCGCCATTCCTGCGCCATGGCGCCGAAGCCCATTGCGGGAATCATACTGAACAGCAAAACAATACAGATCCATGTCCTCCGCAAAATCACCTCCGCAAGAAAATACAGTATATCAAACCCGCGCATGTTGTTCTGTTTTCGATGCGTTTGCAGAGCCTGTAAATCATAGCATCGGATTTTTACCGACATTGTAAATCCGGCAGCAACACTACAACTTCCGCAGCGTGTTCACGACGGCCGACTCTTCATCCTCGGCAACGCTTTTGAGCACAACCTCCGCGATCGGTCCCGAGAGAAGGTAGAGGTGCACCAGCGCAAAAAAAGCGTAAACGCCGAACTGGAACAGCGAAAAAACAATGAGGGCCAGCAACCCCGTACGAACCCCTATCGGTCCCGCCCGGAATATTTTTTTCGCGTGCATATATTCAAATCGGCTCACCATCAGAAATCCCATGCATAAGGCATAAGCGAGTACCGCGATCACCTGTAGCCGCAGATCCGGGTCGATCCGGCCGAGCAACAGTATGACGGAGCATACAGACACCGCAGCGGCCGGCGACGGCAAACCGACAAACATCCCTTTTGTTCCGGTATCAGACAGCGCAATGGTGTTGTAGTAGGCTAAGCGCCACATGGTGCAGAGTGCATAGAAGCCGGCAGCCGCCCATGCGACCCATCCGCCCGCCGGGAAAAACTCCATCAAACCCAGCCCGATCTGATAGATGAGTATGGCCGGGGCCACCCCGAACGAGATCAGGTCTGCCATAGAATCGAGTTGCATGCCATGCAGACTCTCCGCATGCAGCTTGCGCGCCACATACCCGTCGAACATATCGAAAACGATGGCCGCGAAAATCAGCCAGACAGCCAACGCCGGCACGGCGGACGTTCCTCCTGGGTTCCGGATCAGGTAAACGATTGCAGACAGTCCGCACAGCGCATTGCAAAGCGTGATCGAACATGGAATGAACGATAGATTACCGTTCCACACTTTTATTTTATTCAGTTTAAAATACATAATGTCCTTTTCTACAAATCAATGCGAGCGATGACCGAGGAACCGGAACGGACTTTGTCGCCAATGGCCACCGCTACCTTCATCCAGGGTTCGCACGGCAGATACAGTTCCGTTCGTGATCCGAATTTGATCATCCCGTATATTTCGCCCTTCACCAGCGATGCTCCCGGTTCGGGACTACACACGATCCGTCGCGCGATAGCACCGGAAACCTGCCGTACGGCCACTGGGAAAACCCGACCGGCGGCCCGACCGGTTCCGGCAATCACCAGCGACTCGTTTTCCCTGATACACTCCGGACTGCGCGCATCATGAAACCGGCCCTCTTTATATCGCTTGTATTCCACTTTGAATTCGCTAGGCGCCCGATTTATATGCACATCCAACACGGATAGGAAAATACCAACACAAAGCAGCTCCTGTCCCTCAAAAAGTTCAATTTTGTGATCCGACACAATCCCAATGTCGCGTACCACTCCATCCGCCGGAGAAACCAGCAGGTTTTCATCGGATGGAATCACCCGGTTCGGCACCCGGAAAAATGCGGCAATCGCAAGCCATAAGAGCGTGGTCAATGCCAACAGAACAATTCCCGCCACCCTCAACTGGAGATAAAACGCCACAAACAGCCACAGTATCCCCAGCACCAATGCAACGCCACCGCTCCCCATCCATTCTCTTTTTCCGTATCCAGCAAGTTTCATTTTTAAATTCCCGTTTTTTCGAAGGCCCGTCTGCTCAGGTGCGTTGCCCGTTTCTCGCGCCGTTCGGTTTTTTTGATGCGGTATCGTTTAACGAGCATGACGGTTGCAGGATAACCGGCTGCGGCCGCCAACACACCGAATATCAGTCCGCCCACCAGAAAGGATAGCACCAGTTCCCACCCGAAACTCAGCAGCGTTCCAATGGATGGAGTTTCAATAATGGCCCCAGACATCTTCCGGATGGCCGCATACGATAAAGGCTTTCCGATCAGATAGCTTCCCGCCAGGCACTGCAACGGATAGATGAACGGGATCGTCAACGGATTGCTCACCCATGTACTCAACAGTGCGGCAACCCGGGCACCGCGAACCAGCACTGCCAAGGGAAAAGCAACCAGCATCTGCAGGGAAAACGGGATAATAAATGCGGAGAAAAGACCGACCGCCACACCGCGTCCCACAGACTCCGGCGATCCCGGATGCTTGAGCATACGCAGATACGTTTGCCTTATCTGTTTTCTATAAGATAGTCTCATCACCATCACATCTTCAACGACGTAGCCCCAAAACCCCGCATTATATATTTATGTCAGGAATTCGGGATAAGGAACTATGAACTGGCCACGAATGAAAGCTTTATTTCCCGAAACCATAAGAAAAAATCCCACTTCTGCCGCGCCGCCGCGAATATTGCCGGACAATTCCATTTCTTTCCTAAAGGACGATGATCTGATATCCCTTCGCTATCCATTTGGCAATGCTGGGATGCCCTTCATATTCGCCGTTGAGGAATGCCACCTGCCGGGCCCGCAAATCGTCTTTCACATCAAAGGCTTCGGCGCAGTAGTCGCAGATTTCCTCTACCACGCCTAATTCCTGTATCGCAACAAACTTTTCATGGAGTTTATGGTTCGGCTTGCGCAACTCGTTGGCCCAGCCCGTGCCTGCGCCATCGAAAATCAGGGCCACATCATATCCCTTTTCCAGCAACTCCCGGCTGTAGAGCACGGCATGCAGCGCCCGCGCCAGCCCTTCGTGCGTCTCCGCCCCGGCTTGCAGGATAATGGCCACTTTCCCCGCCGGGGCCCGCTCCGTTTTTTCCGCCGCAAACCCCGTCGCCAACGCAACCGCCACCATGCAAAGTATCGCCCATGGATATTTCATACATGCTCCTTTCCAATGTCTGGAAATTTTTATACAGGATTTTCCAGACATTGGAAACCCGCCTGTGTAATATTCGGTTTTCATAAAACCAACGAAACGGGACGTGCTATGCAGAAAAAACTTTTTCTTATCGATGGAATGGCCGTTGTCTATCGCGCCTACTTCGGCCTCATCCGCAATCCGCGCATCAATTCCAAAGGCGAGAACGTCTCCGCCGTCTTCGGGTTCATCAACACGCTGCTCGATATCATGCACACCTATGAACCGACCCACATCGCCGTCGCGTTCGACACCCACGGCCCGACCTTCCGCCACGAGGAATATCCCGAATACAAAGCCACCCGCGACGAAACGCCCGAAGGCATCCGCACCGCGGTCCCGCACATCCGCAACCTGCTCAACGCCTTCAACATCCCTGTCCTCGAATATCCCGGCTTCGAGGCCGACGACGTGATCGGCACTCTCGCCCGTACGGCCGAGAAACAGGGGTACGACACCTACATGGTCACCCCCGACAAGGACTATGCCCAGCTCGTCGACGAGCACACCTTCATGCTCAAACCCGGCAGTGGCACCTCCGGCGAGCTGCTCGACATTCAAAAGATTCTCGAGCAGTGGAACATCGCGAAGATCGGGCAGGTCATCGACATCCTCGGGCTCGCCGGCGACGCTGCCGACAACATTCCCGGCATCCCCGGCATCGGCCCCAAGACCGCACAAAAGCTCATCGCCGAATACGGTTCCATCGAAAACCTGCTTGAACACACCGATGAACTGAAAGGCAAGCAAAAGGAAAAGGTTGAAGAGAACAAAGCCCAGGCCCTGCTCTCCAAACGCCTTGTCACCATCAAGTGCGACGTGCCTGTGAAGGAAAACCCCGACGAACTGATCATGGGCGTCCGCAACGACGACCAGTTAAAGGTGCTGTTCAGCGAGCTTGAATTCAAGTCGCTCATCAAACGCCTCTTCGGCGAGGCCCCCACCCCGGTCTCCGTCGCCGTGGCCGCCGCCACCGAGGGTCAGGGCGACCTATTCGAATTCGCGGCGGCTTCCAAGCCCGAAATGATGGAGCCGTTGCCGCAGTTCCAAACCGTCAGGGACGTGAAACACACCTACCACCTTGTCACTACTGCCGCCGGGCGCGACGCACTGGCCGCAACGCTCGCCGAATGCGACGAAGTCTGCTTCGACACCGAAACCACCGGACTCGACGTCCGCGTGGCCGAACTGATTGGAATCTCCTTCTGCATCGAGCCGCACGAGGCGTGGTTCGTTACCCTGCCGCCAGACCACGAACAAACCCTCCAGGCATTGGAAAAGTTTCTTCCAATCCTTGGAAACCCCGACATCCGCAAAATCGGGCAGAACCTTAAATATGATATCAGTGTCCTGATGTGGCACGGCATCGAAGTTCGCGGCGTGCTGCTCGACACCATGCTCGCGCACTATCTCATCGACCCCGACCAGCGCCACAACATGGACCACATGGCCGAATCACTGCTCGCCTACACCCCCGTCCCGATCACCGCGCTCATCGGCGAGAAGAAGAGCACGCAGAAAACACTGCGCGAGGTCGACATCGACGAGCTTTGCGAATATGCCGCCGAAGATGCCGACATCACCCTCCAGCTGTGGCACAAGCTCAAGCCCATGCTCACCGAGCGCGGCCAGGACCGCGTCTTCTACGAAATCGAAACCCCGCTCATGCCCGTGCTCGCCCAGATGGAGTACAACGGCATCAACCTCGATATTCCAATCCTTGGAAAAATTTCGGATAAACTCGGCG
>JAIPIO010000185.1 GCA_021734595.1 Kiritimatiellales bacterium
ATGCGACGTGGCGCGCGAACCGACGATGGCGATGGACCGCTTGTCCTTCGGTTCCAGTGCGCCGGAAACATAAAGCGCCAGCGGCGGATCATGAATGGTTTTGAGTGCTTCAGGATACTCTGCATCCAACGGTGTTATGATTCTGAATCCCAACTCCGCCGCCTTTTCAATTTCCTCCTCCGCATTGAGGCTGTCGCGCTGCGCAACAACCTTCAACGCGATCTTTTCGCCAACGCCCTTGGCCTGCATCAATGCTTCCCGGTCGGCATCGAGAATAGCCCGGGGCGACCCCAACGCATCAATCAACCGACGGACACTGACCGGGCCGATGCCTTCAATCATATTCAGAACAATATATGCGTTGCGTTGATCCATGTTCTAATCAGCAGTGTACGGGGTCTTCAGGATCTGGATCCTTTGCGGCGACGGGCAAAAAGCTCCATCTGCGGGTCTGTGAGCAGATCATAGTTTTTTAATATCCGGAGCATTTGCAGCACATCCGATTTTTCATAGTTGTTTTTCACATCGATATCCGATGTCAGTTCCAAAAGTATGTTCCTGAAAACAATCACTCCGTCGACACCGCGCTCACGGAGCGTTTCGAGCACCTGTGCCTGAAGCGTCTTCGATGCGGGCAGGTCGGAAATGCAGAGAATTTTCGCCAACGGCCCTTCTCCGAGAAACGCCCCGGCTTTTTCCAGGACGTCGTCGTCCGTAAAACGGAAGAGTTCGGGCGATTTATCCAGCACCGCCGGCGAAAAGCGGTCGGTATGCCAGCCACGCACGCTTACAAGCGCTTTCGGAACCGTACGCAGCTCCGCGGACCCCCACAGCATAGTATCGGGCAACTCCCCAACTGCGCCTTCCGGGCGGCAGACGAGCAGATCGATCTCCTCGTCGGCGGTTTTCTTTCGCGCCGCCACCTGGTATTTATTCGGCTGGATCACGAAAAAGCCCAGCGACTCGAAATATTCCCGTACAATCTGTTCATTCATTGAGGACATGCCAGATACCCTCCATGGTTTCCTCGGGGACCTCATTGCCGATGCTGACCGTTCCGATTTCCGATGCCAGTACGAACTTCGGCATGCCGCCCACGGTTTTTTTGTCGACCGACAGCGCACCGCGCAGCTCTTTCCAATCATAGGAAGGTGCGCGGACGGGAAGTTCCAATGCCTGGAGAATATCCTTTATCCTTTTACAATCATTGGAAGAAAGCCCACACAACTCCATGGATGCGAGTCCGGCATAGACCATGCCGATGGAGACGGCCTCGCCGTGCAGGAATTCGCCGTAGCCGGCCGCGTTTTCAAGCGCATGGCCCGCCGTGTGCCCGAAATTCAGGATAGCCCGCAGGCCGCCCTCGCGTTCGTCCTGCGCCACCACGTCGGCCTTGATCTCGCAGCAACGGCCCACCACCTTGGCAAGCAGCTCCACGTTTCCAGTGTCTGGAAGTTTTCCAACGCATTCTTCCAAGGTCTGGAAAAACGCCCCGTCGTAGATCACACCGTATTTAATCACTTCCGAAAGCCCCGCCCGGTATTGGCGCGGCTCCAGTGTCTGGAGCGTATGCAGATCCGCCAGCACGAGCGCAGGTTGGTGGAAGGAGCCCACCAGATTCTTGCCTTGTGGCAGGTTGATTCCGGTTTTGCCGCCCACCGAGCTGTCCACCATCGACAGCAATGTGGTTGGAACCTGCACAAACGGAATGCCGCGCAGGAAAGAGGCCGCTGCGTAGCCGGCCAGATCGCCGATAACGCCGCCGCCCAGCGCCACAATAAAGGATCTACGGTCCAGCCCGCTTTCGAGGCAGCGGGTGTAGAGATCGAAGAGAAATTGCTTATCCTTCGTTTTCTCGCCCGCCGGAAGCGTTACCATGCAGGCATCGAAGCCCGCTTTTTCCATCGATTCGAGGGCGGGACGCGCATAATGCGCCCCCACATTTTCGTCGGTTACGATCAAACACTTGCCTTTGAGCCCGGCCTCGGCACATAGCGCGCCTAACCGGTCCAAAACCCCCGCTCCGATGTGAATATCGTAGGAGCGCTCTCCTAGTTGAACTGGTACGTCGTATAACATAGCTCGAAGTGTGTAGGTTTTGAACAGGGGCCTTGTCAACCACAAAAAAATCTATCCTGGGTTCATCGCGCCAGTTTATGGCACAAATTGCTGCTTCCCGCCGACCGATGAATACCAAAAGGCAATCGACCAGACTGAATCATGACCGATCGTTGACAAAGGCCATTCGATCCCGTCAAAACAGGTGCACGAAAAGAACCGCCCTACCCGACGGTTCTTTCTTTTGAGGGTACACACTCTTCAGATCAATATTCCCGCTTCGTAACGATGCCCGGTTGCGGAATCGGATAGCGGCCATCGGCGTCCGCCACCAGCGGGGCCGGGGAATCCATGGTGAGTTTATCCACATTAGGCGCAAACTCGTGATCGAGATTCAGGATTTGATCATAGGTGATGACCTCCCCGGTATGCCCGGCCATGCGGCCCATCGAAGTAACCAGACTGGCTTCAACGCCGCGCTTCACTTCGTTGAAGGGCTTGTCCGCGCGAATGGCGTCGACGAGATCGTCCCACTCGCACTGTTTCGGATCCGGCTCGGGTTGCGGAAAGGCCCATATCTGTTTTTCCAGCAGTGGAAGCTGGCCTTTGTAGGTCGCGGCCTTCGACGGTTGATGACCGCGTACCGATATGGTTGCACATCCCTTGCTACCCTGCGCATGGCTTGAATGTTCGCGGGGACAGCCGTTGATGCAGCGACCCTCCAGAAACAGTTTTGCGCCATCGTCAAAAGTATATTCGACCGAGTAGGTGTCGAAATTCTGGTCGACACTGTCGCCGCGGTAGTGGCGCCCGCCGAGGGTCTGCGCCTTGACCGGCCAGGCATTCTTCATCCAGCAGCACTCATCGATGTTGTGGATGTAGAAATCGCTGAACGCACCGCCGCTGGCCCATAGAAAACTGTGGAAACGTTCAATCTGGTACATCAGCTCACTCTTGCCGGCCGGTTTGGGACCGGAGGCAAAAGAGCCAACCGGGCCGTGCATGCGGTAGGCGCGCATGAGGATCAGATCGCCGATTTCACCCTGTTGGATGCGGTCGAAAAGTTCCATGCGCCCCCGGCAGTGACGGCACATCAGACCAACCCCGACCTTTAGATTCTTGCGCACCGATTCTTCGCCCAGTTGGAACATCCGCCTGCTGGTGGGGCCATCCACCGTCAACGGTTTTTCCATGAAGACATTGAGGTTTTTCTTAATGGCATAGGCGAACTGGACCCAGCGGAAGGCAGGCGGGGTGGCCAGAATCACCACGTCGCCCGGTTTCAGGCAATCCATGGCCTGCCGATAGGCATTAAAGCCGAGGAACATCCGGTCTTTAGGCACCTCAACCTTGGCGTCGACTTTATACCGCTTCTTCCAGAGGTTCATTGAATTGGCAAATTTGTGTTCAAACACATCGGCCATGGCCACCAGCTTGATGGGACCGCTCGTAGTCTTCAGGGCCTGGGCGACGGCACCGGTGCCGCGATTGCCGCAGCCGACCAGGGCCACCTGGACCATATCGCTGCCGGCCGCGTGGACACTCGGGATAGCGGCTCCCGCCAGTGCGGAGACCGCCGCAGTCCGGCTTGTGTTTTTCAGAAACTCACGGCGTACACTCATTTTGAATCTATTTTCGTTCATCACTTCCTCCTTTAGCAGATGGCACCCATATCCCCTCTTAAATAAAATGGCAGATTGGTTCGGCTTTTACTACCCCGAAAAGAGGCCGGCTTCGACCAGCATTTGCTTGATGTAAAGCGATCCGGTGATGCACACCAGACGTTTATCACCGAACTCCGCCCACTCGCGGGCAGACTTCCAGACATTGGAAACCGTTCCGGCCTCGGCATACAGTCCTGCGGCCTTCACCTGAGCCGCGGCGTCTTCGGCGGAAAGCCCGCGCTGCGCGTTGATGGGAATGGTCCAGATTTTGGCAACAACCGGGCCAAGCGAATGAATGCAACCGTGGATATCCTTGTCTTCAAGAAAGCCGAGAATAAATCCGGTATCATAACCGGGATAATATTCCTTCAGTGTCTTCGCGAGCGCATTTGCGGCCGACGGGTTGTGCGCGCCGTCGAGAATGACTACTGGCTCCTTATCCAGAATCTGGAAACGCACCCCCCACTCCACCGACTCGAGGCCTCTCTTGAATTCGGGCTCAAAGTCCGTCATGTCCGCCACAACTTCCAGCGCAGCGATGGCAACAGCACAGTTTTCGCGCTGGCATTCGCCGAGCAACGGCAGGTTGATTGGCGGCAGGCTGCGGGATTGGGTTTCAATTTTCAGTTTCTGTCCCGCCGGTGATTTTTCCAGGCATTGGACGCTTACGGCATCGGAACTTCCAATGATTGGAACACCTTCGTTTTTCAATACCGCCATCACGGAACCGGACTGGGGCGCCGAAACAACCGGACGCCCGCTCTTAATGATTCCGGCCTTCTCGCCGGCAATCTGTTCGATGCTCTCGCCCAGGTAGACGGTGTGGTCGATATCGATGCTCGTGATGACGGAAACCAGCGGAATCACCATATTGGTGGCGTCCCAGCGCCCGCCCATCCCGGTTTCGATAATGGCGAAATCAACCTCTTCATCGGCAAAGTACCGAAAGGCAATGGCCGTGGACATCTCAAAAAAGGTGGCCGGGCGATTGCTGGTCACCTCTTCCACATACCGGGCGGTTTTTTCCAATCTCTGGATATACTCTTCCAGTTTTGTTCCAGGCATTGGAACCCCGTTGATGCGGAAGCGCTCGCTGAAATTGACGAGATGCGGCGATGTATACAGGCCGGTTTTGAAACCGGATGCGCGCAGAACCGACTCGATCATGGCGCAGACGGAACCTTTGCCGTTGGTTCCGGCCACGTGGATGACCGCCAGTTTGTGATGCGGATTATCCAGTGCCTGGAGCAAAGCGTGGATTACGTCCAGCCCAGGCTTTATACCGTGCGCGGTTCGTGCAAAAAGATCAGCCACGGCCTTTTTGAGCTCAGACACAGGCCCTCCGGTCAGTCGCAAAGATATTCGAGCACAAGGATTAGACGGTCACGCAGCTCGGAACGCGGAACAACCATGTCGATCAGACCGTGCTTCTTGAGAAATTCGGCGCGCTGGAAACCTTCGGGCAGATCCTGCTGGGTGGTTTCCTTGATCACGCGCGGGCCGGCAAAGCCGATCAGCGCATTGGGTTCTGCAATAATCAAATCGCCCAGCGTGGCGAAACTGGCCATGACGCCCGCCATGGTCGGATGCGTGAGCACCGGGATATACGGCAGGCCGGCATCGGCATGGCGCGCCAGCGCGGCGCTGGTTTTTGCCATCTGCATCAAACTTAGCAGCCCTTCATACATCCGGGCGCCCCCCGAGGCGCAGGAGAGGATGACGGGGCGCTTTTCCGCGGTGCTGCGTTCAATCAGGCGCGTGATCCGTTCGCCTACCACACTGCCCATGCTGGCACCGAGGAAGGAAAAGTCCATCACACCCAACCCGATAGGCCGACCGCCAAGCTTGCACCCGCCGCAGGTCACGGCTTCGTCCCAGCCGGATTTCTGCTTGCTGGCTTTGAGCTTGTCGATGTAGGACTGCCTGCCGGTAAAACCCAGGCTGTCAGTAGACACCAGATTCTTATCCCATTCCTTAAACGTCCCCTCATCGGACAACAACGCGATGCGCTCCTTGCGTCCAAGCGTAAAATGGTGCGTGCACTTCGTACAGACTTCGAGATTGGCCTCGACTTCACTCTTATAAATGACTTCTCCACAGGACGGGCATTTCAGCCACAAGCCGTCGGGCACCTCACGCTTCTTGACCGTGATGGTTGAATAGTTTCTCTTTTTCCCACTGAACAGTGCCATGTTTGAATCCTCTCTATCCACGGGCCACAGTAATCACATGCACCGAATCCGCCCCGCCCTGCTTCAGGGCCCTGGCACAGGCATTCACGGTGGCTCCCGTGGTCATCACATCATCCACCAGCAGCACCCGTCTGCCAGCCAACCACTTTTCTCTTCTGTGATGAAAAGCGTCATGCACGTTACTAAGCCGCGCTTTCGCTGTCAAATTTGTTTGTGTGGCGGTTGGCCGTGTCCTTTTGAGCATCCCGGGGATGCAGGCGCACCTCATTCGCCGTCCCAGCGCCCGCGCCAGCTGTTCCGACTGGTTGTATCCGCGCTGCCTGCGGCGCACATGATAAAGCGGAACGGGAACGATCAGGTCGAAAACACGGGTGGAATATTCCGCCACAACACAGGTGTGCAGCAAACCGGCCAGGTCGTAAGCAAGCCACAGCGCGTTTTCATATTTAAGCATCCGCAACGCCTCGCCAATCGCCCCGTCGTAACGGACGGTCGAGCGGGCGCGATCGAAAGCAGGCCGTTCGGCAGCACAGGTGTAGCAGGTAAACCCATGGTCTATCGATCCTGCCACCGGATCGCCGCAAATGGAGCAGAAGGGCGCATTGATGGGCAATGCCTGCGACCAGCAGTCCCAGCAGATATACCGGAACGTGTCCGGCGAGCTGGTGCCGCATCCGACGCATTGACGCGGATAGATGATGTCCAGCAGCCGCTTCATGGCCCCCCCGGATCAATAGTTTTCCAGGATCGGATCCTCTACAATCTTAACGGGCCGGATGATCGGCATATCAACCCCTTCGATCCAGTTGACATAGCCCTTTATCAGGAGCGATCGGTTGAGGCGCTCCTCCATCTGCTTTTTTTCGCCGCGCACGAGACAGATCGGTTCGGCAATGTCGCCGGAAATGAATACCAGTTGATAGAGACCGGGATTGGCGCGCTGCAGGATGCCGGGTATCTCCTCATATATGTACTGCGGTTTATTCTTATCGAGCTTGAGAATCAACGGTTCAGTGCCGCGTACCGCCTGAGGAACCGGTTTCGGCGCCACCGATATGACCTGCTCCGCCTTTGCAGCCTTCGCCAGTGCCCGAGCCTTTTCGGCCTCTTCACGGTTCAGACGTTCTTTAAGGGCTGCGATCTCCTCCGCCAGTTTATCCTTTTCTGCCTGGGCGAGTGCCGCCGGATCGGGTTTTATCTCCGGCGGCTCTGCGGGTTTCACTTCTGCTTCCAACGGCTCCGGCTTTATGGGAACGACCGGCTCAACAAAATCTTCGCTTATCCATACACGGCTGCCCGGCGGGGGTGAAATCTTCAGCCATTTCTCCAGTTCGCCGCGCAGCGTGACCTGTTCGCCTTTGTTGATGACACCCACAATACTGTAGTTCATGCTGGGGCCGGAGCGCACATTCAGCGTCGATGCCTGAACCGTTGCGTTGCTGACATATTCACCCATTACCCACAAACCAATATTGTCCGGCGGCTGCACCGCCACCCATCCGTTGGTGGCGCCCATGCAGACGAGTTCGTCATCGCGCATGGCGCGGTCGAGCAGCTCGGCAGTGCGGTCTGGCCGCCCCCGCAGGCTGACGCGGTCTCCGGTGACCCGCACCCGGACGGGCTGGTCTGATCCGGCAAACCCAGTGGATACAGCGATACTGGCTGCCAGCATACATAGTGTCGGTCTATTCATCTGATCGTCCTCTTTACAATCCAAACAATGTGCGTGCGTTTACCGTAGTCAAATTCGAGATGCATTCTAGCGAACAGACTTTCTGTTCGGCAAGCTCATTAGCAACATGAACCACAAAGGCCGGTTCGTTGCGCTTCCCGCGTTCCGGAACGGGTGCCAGATACGGGGCATCGGTTTCTATCAGCAACCGGTCATGGGGGACATAGCCGACGACCTCCCGCAGCCTGTCGGCGTTCTTGAACGTAACAATCCCGCTGAAACTGATATACAGCCCCATATCCAGCACTTGGCGCGCAAAATCGGGCTCCCGCGTAAAACAGTGCAGCACCTCGAGCCGGTCGGGATCGCCTTTCCAATCATTGGAAAACTCCTTCAGGATGGAAATGGTGTCCT